>NZ_JBVJLD010000024.1:0-35975 GCF_055584905.1 Kitasatospora sp. NPDC088742
TGAAGTTCGTTTCGGCGAGCGACAGTTGTACGGCAGCAGGTCAGGACGTGACCTGTCCGAAGCTCGCGACGTTGGCGGCGAAGGCGTCCAAGTCCTACAGGATCACCGTGCAGCTGGACCCCGCTTACGCGGGTGACGGTAAGGACGTGCGGAATCAGGCGAAGGTCGCGACCGACAGTCCGGATCCTGACCTGAGCAACAACACGTCGGACGCGAGCACGGGTGGCCTGCCGGGTCCGGGGCCTGGTCCGAATCCGCCGGCGCCGGTGAAGGCGGATGTGGCGATCGCCAAGAAGGCGACCAGCGCGACGTTGGTTGCCGCGGGTGAGTCGTTCGACTACACCATCACGGTGACCAACAACGGCCCCTCCCAGGCGTCCGGCCTCGTGGTGTCGGATGCGTTGCCGTCGATGCTGAAGTTCGTCTCGGCAAGCGATAGTTGCACCGCGGCAGGCCAGGATGTGACGTGCCCGAAGGCGGCTGTTCTGGCGGTGGGTGCATCGAAGTCCTACACGATCACGGTGCAGCTGGACCCGGCCTACGCCGGTGACGGCAGTGACGTGCGGAATCAGGCGAAGGTCGCCACGGACAGTCCGGACCCGGACTTGAGCAACAACACCTCGGACGCCAACACGGGTGGTCTTCCCGGTCCGGGCCCCGGTCCGAACCCGCCTGCCCCGGTGAAGGCCGATGTGGCGATCACGAAGAAGCCGGTCGGGACCGCACTGGTGGCTCCGGGTGAGCCGTTCGACTACACGGTCACGGTGACGAACAACGGTCCTTCGGATGCGTCCGGAGTCGTGGTGTCGGATGCTCTGCCGTCGATGCTGAAGTTCGTTTCGGCGAGCGACAGTTGCACAGCAGTAGGCCAGGACGTGACCTGTCCCAAGCTGGCGACGCTGGCCGCGAAGGCGTCGAGGACGTACACGATCACGGTGCAGCTTGACCCTGCCTACGCCGGTGACGGTAAGGACGTCCGCAACCAGGCGAAGGCTGCCACGGACAGTCCGGACCCGGACCTGAGCAACAACACCTCGGACGCCAACACGGGTGGTCTTCCCGGTCCGGGCCCCGGTCCGAACCCGCCTGCCCCGGTGAAGGCCGATGTGGCGATCGCGAAGAAGGCCACGAGCACGACGTTGGTTGCTGCGGGTGAGTCGTTCGACTACACCATCACGGTGACCAACAACGGCCCTTCCCAGGCGTCCGGAGTCGTGGTGTCGGATGCGTTGCCGTCGATGCTGAAGTTCGTTTCGGCGAGCGACAGTTGCACAGCAGTAGGCCAGGATGTGACCTGCCCCAAGCTCGCCACGCTGGCGGCGAAGGCGTCGAGGACGTACAAGATCACCGTGCAGCTCGACCCGGCCTACGCCGGCGACGGCAGTGACGTGCGCAACCAGGCGAAGGCCGCGACCGACAGCCCGGATCCGGACCCGAGCAACAACACGTCGGACGCCAACACCGGCGGTCTGCCTGGCCCGGGCCCTGGCCCGAACCCGCCGGCTCCGGTGAAGGCTGATGTCGCGATCACGAAGAAGCCGGCTGCGGCGACGCCGGTGGCTCCGGGTGAGACGTTCGACTACACCGTCACGGTGACGAATTACGGGCCTTCCCAGGCCTCAGGTCTGATCGTGTCGGACGCCCTGCCACCGGTGCTGAAGTTCGTTTCTGCGAGCGACAGTTGTGCCGCAGCAGGCCAGGACGTGACGTGTCCGAAGCTCGCCACACTGGCAGTCGGTACCTCGAAGACGTACACGATCACGGTCCAGCTCGACCCGGCCTACACCGGGGACGGCAGTGACGTGCGCAACCAGGCGAAGGTCGTCACCGACAGCCCGGACCCGGACCAGGGCAACAACACCTCCGACGCCTCCAGCGGCACCCTCCCGGGCCCCGGCCCGTACCCGCCGGCGCCGGTGAAGGCCGATGTGGCGATCACGAAGAAGCCCGCCTCCACCACGCCGGTCGGTGCTGGTGAGACGTTCGACTACACCATCACGGTGACCAACAACGGCCCCTCCCAGGCGTACGGCCTGGTCGTGACCGACGCGCTGCCCTCCTCGCTGGTCTTCGTCTCGGCGAGCGACGGTTGTGCCGCCACCGGCCAGAACGTGACGTGTCCGAAGGTGGCCGCCCTGGCGGCGAAGGCGTCGAAGACGTACACGATCACGGTCCAGCTCGACCCGGCCTACACCGGCGACGGCAGCGACGTCCGCAACCAGGCGAAGGCTGCCACCGACAGCTCGGACCCGGACCCGAGCAACAACACCTCCGACGCCTCCACCGGCGGTCTGCCCGGCCCGGGCCCCGGCCCGAACCCGCCGGCCCCGGCCAAGGCGGACGTGTCGGTGACCAAGAAGCCGGCTACCACCGACCCGATCGCCCCCGGCGAGACCTTCGACTACACGATCACCGTCACCAACGCCGGGCCGGCCCGGGCCGCAGAGGTGAAGGTCACCGACGCGCTCCCCGTGCCGCTCGCGTTCGTCTCCTCGGCCGACGGCTGCACGGCGGTCGGCCAGGACGTGACCTGCCCGACCCAGGCGACGCTGGCGGCCAAGGGGTCGAGGACGTTCACGTTCACCGTCCGGCTGGACCAGGATTACGAGGGGAACGGCTCGGACATCGCCAACATCGCCAAGGTCTCGGCCGTGACCGCCGACCCGGACCTGTCGAACAACTCCTCGGCCGCCGCAGGGCTGCCGGGCGGGAAGCCCCGGCGCGGGGAGGCCGATCTCGCCGTCGACAAGTCGTCCGGCGGGAGCGCGGTCGCCCCCGGAGAGAACGTCGACTACACGATCACCGTCACCAACAACGGTCCCTCCTCGGACAGTTACCACGTGGTCCTCACCGATCAGCTGCCGACGGCACTGACCTACGTCTCCTCCCAGCCCGCCGGGTGCACGGCGGACGCCGGGAACCGGTCCGTCACCTGCCCGGCCAAGGGCCGGCTGAAGGTGGGTCAGAAGTTCACCTACGTGCTCACCGCCCGGTTGGATCCCTCCTACACGGGCGACGGCAGTGACATCGTCAACCGTGCCGTGGTCCACGCCGAGAACCTCGACCCCAACCCCGCGAACGACAACGACACCGCCCCGCTGCCGGACAACGGCCGCCCCGCGCCCGCGAAGCGCGACCTGGCGGCGCAGGCGATCCTGTCGAAGGAGACCGTGGTGCCGGGCGAGACGGTCCGGCTGATCGCCAGGATCGCCAACAACGGGCCGTCAGCTCACCACGGTGGCGCCACCTTCACGGTCGCCCTGCCCGCAGAGCTCTCCTTCGCCCAGGGCCTGCCAGGCGACTGCACCGTGGACACCGCACGCCGGGCCTCGTGCAGGCTCCCCGCCGGGTTCCTTCCGAAGCCCCGCACCGGGACCCGCGCCGGAGGCGGTACGCCGTCGGACGGCCAGGTGGACACGGCGTTCGAGCTGCGGGTCTCCCCGGACGCCGTGAGCGGCCAGGTCCTGACCGAGAAGATCCGGGTCTCCGACCCCATGGACCGGATCCCCGAGAACGACGAGGACACCTACACCCTGCGGATCGGGACTCCCGCCGCAGACCTCGAACTGACCAAGACCGCCACCTACCCGACCGGCAAGACCCAGGTCGATCCCGGTGACACGTTCACCTACACCCTGACCACCACCAACCACGGACCGTCCACCGCGGTGGACACCAGGGTCGCCGACCCGCTGCCGGCGGAGCTCTCGTTCGTCTCCTCGCCGGACGGCTGCACGGCGGACGGACGGACCGTCAGCTGCGGGCCGGTCGCGCGGCTGACGCCCGGGGACAAGGTGGTCCACCGCCTCCTGGTCACGCTCGCCCCGGGCTACTCGGGCAGCGGCAAGGACGTCGACAACATCGCCACCGCCACCTCCGGCACACCGGACCCCGACCCGGCCAACAACAGCAACAAGCCCGGTACCAACGGACCGGACGGCGGGCCGCTCCACACCGGCCAGGCCGTGCTGCCGCCCGGGCCGAGGCCCAAGCCCCTTCCGCACACCGGGGCGGCGGTCACCGCCACCGCCTCTGCCGCAGCGCTCCTGCTCGCCCTCGGACTCACCTGCCTCGCGTTCAGGGCACGGCGCGGACGGCGCCGGTCGGAGTAGGGGGCACCACCCTGGGCGATCGCCGAGGGCCCGGCACGGAGAGATCCGGTCCGGGCCCTCGGCCGTTCCGGCCATGAGCTCCGGGGCGGGGCCGGCGGGAGCCGCCAAGCGGCGGCACCGGCGCTCCCTGAACGGATGACGGGTCCGTGGCGTGACCTCCGGAGTGACCGCGACCGGCGCCCGCGCCCGGAGAGTGGGGGTACGTGCGTCAGCGCGGCGCACGCTCCGGGAGGTCGAGGCATTGCTGAGTTCCAACGGGCGGTGGCAGGCCCTGGCCGTCACCGCGGTACTGCCGGTGGCCGCGTGGTGCTGCTCCGCCGGCGCCGCTGCGGCCGAGACCCCGGCGCCACCGCCGATGGTGGCGCCGGTGGTGGCGCCGGTGGTGGTGTCCATCGATGCGGGCGATGCGCAGGCCCGGGCCGGTGGCTCCCTCACCTACACCGTCCGCGTGCGCAACGAGGGTGACCAGCCGATCGCCGGGGCGCAGGTCTACCAGATGCTGCCGTCCTCGCTCGAGGCCCGCGCCGCCGGGGAGGGCGGACGGGTCGATGCCACCCAGGTCACCTGGACCGCCGAGCTGCCGCCCCGTCAGGACGTGACGCTCACCCTGACGGCCAAGGTCGGTGAGAACACCACCAACACCGAGAAGCTCGTCACCACCGCCTGCGTGCGGACCCAGGCCGGGCAGCCGTTGGCCGGCTGCGCCTCCAGCCGTCTGGCCTGGGCCCAGGGGGAGAAGGGCGAGGCCCGGTCCAGGGTGGCGGTCGCGGGTGGGGCGGCCGCGGCCGCCGCAGCGCTGCTGGGCGGAGCCTGGCTGGTGCGCGCACGTCGCCGTCGCAGCAGGCCCGGGGCGACGGCCGAGACCGACTGACGCACCGTCGGGACCGCCGGCCCCGACGGACCGTGGCCACCACGCCCGTGCATAACCTTTGAGTCACCGTCCCCGGTCGGGAGCACCCGGCCGGGCCCGGCATCCGGAGGGGAGGACACCCGCTGATCTGCGGGGGCAAAAGCCCCATAAGCCGCGTAACTCCCCCTGATGGGGGGTCAGTGTTGCGAACTGGTCAACCTCCGCCGGTGGATGGCGCACGGGGTCCGCCGACCGATGGCCGAGGATGGAGGGGCTGACGCCGAACGCGGCTCGGGCATGGCGCCGGCCTGCCCGCCGCGGGGGGAGTGGTCGGCGCGGCACCCTCCCGGTCGGCGGCACCACGGCCGACCGGGAGGGGACGGGAACGGCGGCCGGGTAGGCCGGGTCCCCCCGCTCACCCACTGGACCGGGCGTGCGAACCTTCGTGTCCTACGGTGTTCCGGGGCGTTGTCCGGTGAGGACGTCGGCGGGCGGCCCGCGGGAGTGGCCCACGGGTGGACCGTCGCCCGAGCCGCTAGGACGATCATGGCAGGGTCCAAGTCCCGCAGGGAGAGCAAGGCCGACAAGGAGAGGCAGGGCCGGGAGAGGAGGCATCGGATCGCGGCGCGCAACAACGCGGGGGAGTGGTTCGGCAGCGGAGTGCACGGTGCACGGGGACTGATGCACCTCGACGTACGGGCGGCCGGCAACGGACTGCAGATCACCGTCTCCCCGGCCGAGGCGGAGGGAGCCGCCGGGGTGTGGCAGCTGCGGCTGCGCAACGACGCCGGCGGCCGGATCCTGCGGGACCTCGCGGCGGCCTTCAGGACCGGAACCGCGTACGCGGTGGGGGAGCCGGACGGGGACACGGGACCGGTGGCCTTCTTCCCCGACCCCGCCCGGTCGGGACTGGGGATCCTGGTCGCGCTCCGCCCCGCCGGGCCCGAGGAGTCGGAGGAGCACGGAGGGTTCGAGGTCATCCGCCGGGCCGAGCTGCCGCTGCCGCTGTGGGCCGAGGCGGGCGCCGCGATGGAGCCGATCATCGCCACCCTCGACACCGGCGTGCCGGTCGACGAGTGGGAGCGGGAGGAAGCTGTGGCCTGCCCCGGCTGCCTGCGCCCGGTCTACGGCGCCGAAGCGAGCACCGGCTACCTCGTCGGCGGTGCGTACCCGGTGATTGGCCTGTGCCGGATCTGCGTGAGCGGGCAGACGCTGCGCGCGGTGCGGATGACGGGCCTGGTGATCCCCGAGCAGCAGCGGGTCGTCCTGGCCTCGCTGGAGGCGGCCCAGGGCACCTGACAGGTGGTCAGCCTCACCGGACCGCCCGATTGCAGGAGTTCCCCGCCTCGACGGCGATCGTTGAGGGTGGCGTGAACAGCAACCTCACGCCCCGTCGAACCGGGGCAGAAACGCTTCTCGGTTACGGCCGACCGGATGCCACCGTCGCTGCCGGAACGCCACGACCCACCGGCGCGGGTGCCGGATGAGGGGCCCGCGCGTCCGTCGGGTGCTCGGCCGCCGATCCAACGGCAGCGGCTGCAGCAAGCCGACCACCCTGACCATGCTCTCGGTCTCGGGGGAGCCGGTGTCCTTGGCGGCGCACCTCCGGTTCCTCGTCGCGGACCCCTATGCGGTGCACCTGGACTGCGAGGCCGCCCCGGGGGAGGCAGTGGTGCGGTGGAGCTTCGCCCGCGACCTCCTGGCCACCGGGGTCCGGGAGCGGGCCGGGATGGGGGCCGTCAGGGTCTTCCCGGCGGGCAGCGGTGATCCCGAACACGTCGCGATCGTGCTCTGCGGCACCGAGAGCAGTACCCTGCTCCTCGCCCCGGTCCGCGACGTGAAGGACTTCCTCGCGGATACGGAGCGGCTCGTCCCCACCGGTTCGGAGCACCGCCACTTCGGCGGGGACCGCCTGCTCTCGGACATCCCGCGCCCGCCCCGGGCCGGAGCATGACCTGAGGGGGGCAACTCCCCGGCGCTCCGCGCTAGTCGGTGTCGAACTTCACCGTGATCTCGGAGTCGTTCGCCCGGTCGACGAAGTTCGCCTGCCGGAGGAGCGACCCGGGTGGGAGGAGTCGAACCGGGCGGGCACGCGCGGATGGCTCAGTGCTGTCTCACCCGTGAGGGTGGAAGTCGTGGTGACATCAGGGGAGTTCGCGCCCCTGGAGTGAGCTGGGGCTCGCATCCACCCCGGGCTGCCGGGTTCAATCACCGCCGTGCCCCCATCTCAGCCGAACCGATCCACCACGTCCCGACGCCTGCTCCTGGGCGGCGCCGCGGCCCTGGCCGTCACGGCGACGGTCCGGGGCGGCGGACGCACCGAGCCCCGCCCGCCGGGAACTCCGGGCCCGCCGCCGGAACCACGCCCCGTCGCGCGTCAGCCAGGCCTCGACGCACCGCAGCTCCCGCACGTCCTGCTGCTCGCCTACGACCTCTCCGGGGCCACCGGCGGGAGGGCGGCAACTGCCCTGAGCGCGCTGCTCGGCAGTTGGACGGACACCGCTCGTCGGGCCTCGCTCGTCACCGTCTTCGGTGTCGGCCCGGGCCTGCCCCGGCGCGTCCCGCTGAACGTCCCCGAGGCCTTCGAGGAGTTGCCCGCGCTGCCCGGGGACCGACTGGACCCGGCCCGCAGCGGAGCGGAGGTCCTGCTGCAGGTGAGCGGTGCGGACCCGGGGAGCCTCCGGGCGGCCGCGGACCTGATGGACCGGCAGGCCGGCGGGTTGCTGACGGCACGTTGGCGCCAGGCCGGACACCTTCCCCCGACACCGGCCGGGGAGACGCCCCGCAACCTGTTCGCCTTCAAGGACGGCACGGCCAATCCCGGTCCGTCGGACGACCACTGGGTCCGGCTGCAGGAGGGACCCCACGCGGGGGGCACCTACCTGGTGTACCGGCGCATCGCCATGCGAACCAAGGCGTTCGCGGACCTGCCCCGCGAGCGTCAGGCGGCGGTGATGGGGCGCCAGCAGGACGACGGCCGGCCGCTCGGCGGCAGCCGGGAGCACGACGAACCGGACTTCCACGCCAAGACTCCGGAGGGACGCTACGTCATCCCCGCCACCGCTCACATCCGGCTCGCCAACCCGCGCCTGGACGGCGGGGCCCGGATGCTGCGCCGGGGTTACAGCTACGTGGACGGGCCCGATGACGAGGGGCTGCTCTTCTGTGCGTACATGAAGGACCCGGCACTCTTCGTCCGGGTACAGGAACGGCTGGCCGAGCGGGACGCGTTGACGCCCTTCGTGGAGCACCGGGCCTCGGCCGTCCTCTACGTGCCGCCCGGGACGGGGGAGGGGTTGTTCGGCGGCTGACCCGGCGTCAGCCGGCCCCGGGTGCTGTGGGCCGAGCGGCTGACGGTGCGTGACGGTCCGATCGCACCGGGCTGGTATATCTGGCGACATGTCCGACACGGTAGAGATTGTGCACGCCTCGCGAAGGCGTCGCTGGATGTCCGGGGCGTTCGCCGGCATCGTCCTCATGTCCCTTGGGGGAGCAGCCGGTTGTGGCTCGGGTGAGCGAGCCGCGCCACCGCCGCCGGCCGTCATCCGGGTGCCGGAGGACGCGCCGACGATCCAGAAGGCGGTCGACCGGGCCCGGCCGGACGACCAGGTCCTGGTGTCCCCCGGGGTGTACCGGGAGAGCGTCCGGATCACCCGCGAGCGGATCGTCCTGCGGGGCGCCGACCGCAACGCGGTGGTCATCGACGGGGAGTTCAGGCGGGGGGACGGGGTGGTCGTGACCGGGGCGGGGTCGGCGGTGGAGAACCTGACCATCCGTAACAACCTCTTCAACGGCCTGCTGTTCACCGGCGTCACCGACCCGAACTTCCAGGGCAGGGGCGGCAGTAGCGGCGAGTACCAGGCCATGGACACCACGCGGTTCCCCGCGATGCGCGGGTTCCGCGCCTCCTATGTCACGGTCCACAACAACGGCCTCTACGGCATCTACGCCTTCGACACCCGTGCCGGTCTGATCGAGCACTCCTACGCCTCCGGGCACGCCGACTCCGGCTTCTACGTCGGCCAGTGCGACCCGTGCGACACCCTGGTCCGCGGCAACCTGGCCGAACGCAACGCGATCGGGGCCGAGTTCACGAACTCCTCGGCCGGCCTCCAGGTGGTCGGCAACCGGTTCTCCGGCAACCGCGTCGGGGTGAGCATGGGCTCCGACACCCTGGAGGCGCTGGCACCGCAGCACGGGGCCGTCTTCGCGGGCAACGTGGTCACCGACAACGCGGCCAAGGAGACGCCCGAGCAGGCCGACGGCGGATTCGGCATCGGGCTGGGCATCGGCGGCGGGGTCGCCAACGTGGTGGCAAACAACCTGGTGACGGGCAATCCAACCGCGGGCATCATCGTCTCAACGGCCAATGGTTTCAAGCCCGTTGACAACCGGCTGACCGGGAACACCGCCACCGGGAACGGCGTTGACCTGGCCTTCACCGGAAAGCCGGAGGCGGGCGCGACCGGTAACTGCTTCACGCCCAACACCGCGACCACCAGCACCCCCGCCGAGCTGCTGTCCGCGCCCTGTCCGGCGGCGGTGGCCGGATCGATCGCGCCGGCCACCGCTCCGCCGGGGATCTCCTTCCACGACGTGCAGGCGCCGGCGCCGCAGCCCGGCGCGCCGGCCGGCTTCGGGGGCACCGTGATGGCCGAGCCGGCGCTGCTGGCCGATCCGGCCGCCGTGCCGCTGCCCTCCGACCCGAAGGCGGTGCCCGGTGCGGGCCGGTGACGCGCGTGAGGCGGGGACCGGGGCGGTCCTGAGGGGCCGGCGGCAGGTGGGGATCGCCGTGCTGGCGGTACTCGCGGCCACCGCCTGCGGTTCGGAGGCGGAGAGCGGCCCGGTGGGCGGTTCGCAGGTGGAGCGCCTGGCGGCGGTCCGCTTCACCGCCGGGCAGACCGGCGGAGCGAAGTTCTCCTCGGTACTGTCCGCCGGGACCGGCCTGTACCAGTCGATGAACGGGAAAGTGGACTGGAAGAACCACGTGGCCGAGGCGACCTTGAGCGCGAAGGCCCCGGACCGCTCGGTGGTGCACTTCGCCGCCGTCTGGAACCAGAAGACGCTGGCGGTGAAGAATCTGGACGCGGATGCGCTCGGAGGGCAGGCCACCTGGGAGTCGCGTCCGCTGGACCCCACCCGCTCGGTCGCCGACCGGGCGATGTGGACGGTGCTCGCGATCGCCTCCGACCGGCCGGAGAATCCCCTGCTGCTGACCTCCGGCGGCGCCCGCTGGCTGCGCAGGGACAAGGCCGGGGAGGTGTCCGCCGACGTCTTCCGGGGCCCGGGACAGCGCTCCGGCCAGCAGGACCCGGCCGCCACGGCTTCGGTGGCGCCCGAATTCTGGCTGGACGGATCAGGGCAGCTGATCCGATTCCGGGCGCCCATCGACAATGGGATGTTCAGTTCGGATTTCTCCGAATGGGGGAGTCAGCAGATTGCCGATTCGGCCCAATTGGCGGAGCGCGCCGTTCCGGCCTCCCCGTCCCCGGAAAGCGGAACCCCATAGCTCTCACGTGAGCTGACCGGGTGGCCGGGGCGCGACACGTCGAGCAAATGATCAGGTGGTTACGGTTCGGCGCGTTACGAATGTGCCCGGTCGTTGCTGGTGGTCACTGGCGATATGTCATATCAGAAGCGCGGCTCTCTTCGAGGCGCGGCTTCAATCGTGGATGCCGTGACATTTTTCCGTGACAAGGTGTCGCGAAAGGGATTTCGTATGCAGAGGTGGACCGCGCCCGGACGGGGATCACTATCCTCCCGCAGGGTCGCCATGGGGACGGGACTACTCGTCCTGCTCAGCTCGTCTGCGGTGGGTCTGGCCAATGCCGCCACGGTGACCATCGGGGTGCACGCCGCGGTGGTGCAGGACGGGTCAGGTGAATTCACCACCGCAGACGGCCCGGGCCTGGACAGCGGGCCGAAGAACGGCATTGTGCGCACCAACGACACCATCGCCTACCAGGTCGAGCTCCAGGCGTTGAGCGGCACGGCCAACCGGCCCAGGTTCACGGTGGAGGCCCCGCCGAACACCAGGTGGACCACGCTGCCCGAGAAGTGCACCGGCTCCGGGTCGGGGATCTCGGGCGGCACGCTCACCTGCGTGCTGCCGGACATGACCTCGCAGACCGAGCAGGTGCCGCTCGTCCTGCAGGTGCTGGGTACCGCGAAGAACCAGGACAAGGTCAAGATCTCGGTCCAGGGAACCGCGGACAACGCCCAGTCGGGGGGCTCGAGTTCGGACTCCCCGGAGACCACGGTCAGTGCGCTGCCCAAGTACAACCTGATCAAGAACGGCAAGTACGGCTACGGCGACAAGGGGGCCCCCGGGCCCAACGGCGAGGCCGGCCGCCTGCTCACCATGCCCATCGTGGTCGAGGCCCGCACCACCGACCCGGGGCGCAGCGACTTCAGCAAGCTCGGCCAGGAGACGCTGGTCTCCCCGCTGAAGTTCACCGATGACCTGTCCAAGCTCATGGACGGCAAGCCGACCACCGGGGCCCGGCTCTACGACTGGGACCCGTCGACCCCGGCCTGCGGCGCCAACGACGCCACGATCCCGAACGCGCCCTACGGCAAGGCGGGGCTCGGCACGGCCGTCAACACCACTGCGGGCAGCGGCACGTACAGCTGCTCGCAGGGTGCGGCGGGTCAGAACGTCGACGTGACCATCACCGACGTGGTCAGCACCCCGGCCTCCTACCCCACCAAGGGCTCGGACGGCACCGACCTGTCGAAGAGCTCCGGCGTCGTCAGCGCGGGCTACCTGCGGATCTGGGTCCCCCAGTCGGAGATCGATGCCCTCACGGCCGCCTCCGGCGGGAGCGCGCTGCTGACCAACACCTATACCGGGTTCTCGCCGACCTCGATCAGCGGGCAGACCAACTACGGCAGCGGCGGATCCGAGCCGCTGGACGACAACTCCCAGACCGTCGGTGTCAACGGCACCGGTGCGTTCGGCAAGGAGTACGAGGACGTCGCCGGCGGCCCGCCCGGCACGGCCCCGAAGAAGAAGGACAACAACGCCCTGGTCACCCCCGGTACCCAGGTGCGGTCCCACCTCTTCATCAACACCTTCGACACCGCCGACAACCCGGGCTTCATCGCCTGCGACGTCTTCGGTGACCACAACCAGACCCTCAGCAAGGCCCCGGCCAACAACGGCCTGAACGCGACCGGCGAGTACGCCACCGTGGTCCCGGCCGACCCGGCCGTGACCATCGAGTACGCCGCCTACAAGAACTCGCCGCCGCCCGGCGCGCTCGGCCTGAAGCTCGACCCGATCGGCGCCAACTCGCAGCTCAAGCAGAAGTGCGACGACGCCCAGGGCCCGTGGTTCTCCGACCCGGAGGACGTCCCGGGCGGTGTCGCGGCGGTCGGCAAGGTCCGCTTCAAGACCACCATGCCGAAGGGCGGTTCCCGGGACTTCTACACCTTCCTCACCGTCAACGACAGCGGTCTGGACAAGGGTGACATCGTCCGCAACGCCGCCATGTACAAGCCGCTGAGCGGCAAGTGGCAGAACGACATCAAGCCGGCCTACGCCCCGGCGGTGAACGGCACGATCGACCCGAACGCGAACTACGCCAGCGGGGCGCTGTCCGACCACCTGATCATCACCCCCGTGCTGGCCCGGATCGACAAGAAGACCGTCGACCCCGGCGCGGACGCGCTCAACACCCCGGACCAGCAGCGCCAGGTCCTCAAGGGCCAGACGTTCACCTACGCGCTCTACCCGTCGCTGAAGTCGAACGCCCAGGTCTCCGAGCCGCAGGACGTCACGGTCGTCGACACCCTGCCCGCGGGCTTCACCTTCGCCGGTGTCGAGGGCGCGTCGCCGAAGGAGCAGTCGGCGGTCAAGAACTCCGACGGCACCACCACCGTCACCTGGGTGCTGGCGGCCCAGAAGGCCAACGACACGATCGCGCCGATCACCTACAAGGTGTCGACCGACAGTGCCGCGGCCGAGGGGACGTACCAGAACAAGGTCGTCGTCTCCGCGCCGGACGACCTCAGCCCCGAGGACCTGCGCAAGGCCCAGCGGGCCCTGACGATCGTGGCCGGTACCGGCATCACGGTCCAGAAGTCGACGGACACCCCCAAGGTGCCGCGCGACTCGGACCTGACCTGGAAGCTCACCTACAGCAACCCGCAGACCCTGCCGCTCACCGGCATGGACATCATCGACGAGCTGCCGTGGGTCGGTGACGGTCGCACCCCGGCGTCGCAGTTCTCCGGGACGCTGGCCTTCAAGTCGCTCAGTGCGGTGCCGGCCGACCCGCAGGTGACCCTCAAGTTCACCGCCGCGGCGCACGGGAGCATCAAGGTCGACCCGACCGACCCGTCCAACAAGGCCGGCGGCGCCACCAAGTGGTGTGCCCAGGCCGAGTTCGGCCAGGCGGGCTGCCCGACCAACGACGCGGCGGTCACCGCCGTCATGGTCAACGACCCGCGGACGCTCGCGCCGAACCAGTCGCGTGACCTCTCGCTGGTGCTGGCCGCGAAGGGCAACGCGGGCGGCGACGTCTACACCAACAACTTCGGCCTGCACGCCCGTGAGTTGGTGTTCCCGGTCGTCTCCAACGACGTGCCGATCTACGTGCCGGACCGCAGCCTCCCGACCCCGACCCCGACCCCGACCCCGACCCCGACTCCCACTCCGACCCCGACTCCCACTCCGACCCCGACGCCGACCCCCACTCCGAGCCCGACTCCGAGTGAGTCGGTACCGCCCAAGCCCCCGAAGCCGCCTCGTCCGTCGCTGCCCGACACGGGTGTGAACCTGCTCTGGGCGGAGGTCGCCCTGGCGACCCTGCTCGCGGGTGGCACCTTGGTCGCGGCGATGAAGCGCAAGCGCAAGGGCCTGGACGGCTAGGCCGTCCGAACCGCCAGCCCGGGGCGGGCCACCGCATCGGTGGTCCCGCCCCGGGCCTGTCCGTGCCACCAGTTGTTCCGCGTACGACTCACGAGGACCCCGATGACCCTGACAGCGGTGCCCGCCGCATCACTTCCGCCCGGCCCAGAATCCGCCCAGCCCACCCGGCCGTGGCCGGCCTCCGTCATGATGGCCGGCACGCTGTCGGTGGCCGGGGCCTGCATGATCATCTTCAATGAGTACCTCCGTGCCCTGGAGGCCCGGGCCGCGGCCTGGCTGTACTCCCAGGTCCTGGACGAGACGACGGCGGCGGTGAAGACCGCACTGCTGGTCAACTTCGACGGCGCGAAGATCGTGGGTGTGGACGTCACCCAGTCGTGCAGCTCGGCCCTGTTGGTGCCGCCCTTCCTGCTGATGGCGGCGGCCGTGCTGCTGTCCGCCCGCCGGACGGCCCGGGAGGTCCTCGGCGGGCTCGCACTGGCGGCGGCGATCGTGGTCCTCGGCAACCTGATCCGCCTGGTGGCGATCACCCTGATCACGGTGCACTACGGCCAGCAGGGCTACCTGTGGTCGCACACCCTCGGCGGTTCGCTGCTGAGCATGATCACGATGATCCTCGCCCTGGGCGCCTTCCTGCGCTACGGCGTCCGCGGCGGAAAGCTGGAGAGCGGGCCGCAGGCGGCGGCGCCCGACGGGGGCGCGGCCTGATGCAGCTGCTGATCGCCATCGCCCAGAGCCTGTCCCTGGTGCTGTGCGGCATCTTCGTGCTCTACGTCACCACCCTGATCCGTGCCTACCGCGCCTGGCGGCCGCAGCCCAGCGGGCGCTCCGAGGACTTCCAGTGGCACTTCCTCATCCCGTGCCGGGACGAGGAAGCCGTGATCGGCGCGACGGTGTCCAACCTGCGGGGCAAGTTCCCCGGAGCGCACCTCTGGGTCATCGACGACGACTCGGAGGATGCCACCGCCGAGATCGTGCGGGGCTTCGCCCACCACGACGACCACGTCCACCTGGTGTCGCGCCGCCGCCCGGAGGCCAGGACCGGCAAGGGGGACGCCCTGAACGCGGCCTACCGGCAGCTGGAGGCCTGGCTGCCGGCCGACGCGGACCCGAACAACGTGGTGGTCGGCGTCTTCGACGCGGACGGCCACCCGGCCGCCGACTGCCTCGACGTCTGCGCCGCCGCCCACCTCTTCGGGAACCCCGAGGTCGGGGCGGTCCAGATCGAGGTGCGCATCATGAATCTGAACGACCGTCACCTGCTGCCCGACCGCGGCCGGGCGGCCAACCTGTTCGCCCGCACGCTGCTGCGCATGCAGGACATCGAGTTCCGGGTCCCGATCGCCGCTCTGCAGCTGGTGCGCCGCCGCATCGGCACCGTCGGCATGGGGGGCAACGGGCAGTTCACCCGCCTCGCCGCGCTGCGCGACATCGACGAGGGCAACGGCATCCCGTGGCGGGGCTCGCTGCTGGAGGACTTCGAGCTCGGCCTGCACGTCCTGCTGGCCGGGTGGAAGAACGAGTACACCAGGGACACCTACGTCGACCAGGAAGGCCTGTTCAACCTCAGGCGCCTGATCACCCAGCGCACCCGCTGGGGTCAGGGGAACATGCAGTGTTCGCGCTACATGCCGGACGCCTGGTCCTCCTACCACGTGACCAACGCGGGCGTGTCGGAGCTGACCTACTACCTGATCCAGCCCTGGCTGCAGATCCTCGGCACCTTCGTCTACCCGCTGCCGCTGATCGCGGTCGGCATCACCGCCCTGCTCGACCCGGCCGGGCTGCGGTCCTTCCTGATGGACGGCGGGTGGGCCCTGTTCGCGGCCTACCTGGTCGTCGGCGCGGGGCAGTTCGCGATCTGGGCGTTCCTCTACGTGGCCGCGAACGAGCGGCGCAGTGGCTGGTGGCGGGCGGCCGGCTGGGGAATGGCCTATGTGCTGTATACGTACAAGTTTTACGTGACCTCGTGGAAAGCGATGATTCGCATCATCACCGGTCGCAGCGGCTGGTCGAAGACCCGGCGGAATGCCGAGATCGTCTTCGATGGTCCGATTGCGAAGGAGGCCTGACGGTCAGGCTCCTGACCTGAGAGGTTCGACCGAACGCCCCCCGCTCCGGTGGGGGGCGTTCTGCCATATGGGTGGGGTTATTCCTGATGGCCCAATGGAAATATTCTCCGCTGATTTGTGTCACTCGGAAGTGTTGCGTCATACCGGTGAATCTCTCCGTGCAGCGGGCGCGCGAGCGCAGTGTCGGGTCGCGTTTAGGTGTCGAATGCCCCTGTGCGCCGGTCGCTTCGTCCCCCTTAGGACGGCCAACGGCTTTTGGTGCCACAAGTCCACGCGAGACTTCGGAGGACATATCGTGCGTTTTGCTGCGTACCGAGCAAGATCCCCTCGGTGGCGGCGCGCGGTGACCGGCTTCACGGTGATCTGCTGGCCCATCGTCGGGGCCGCAGCAGTACTGGTGACCGCACCCACCGCCCTGCACCAGGCAGTCGAATCACTGGCACCCACCATGTTCCGACCGGTGAGTGACACCGCGTCAGGCCCGTACCAACTCGAACCCACCGTGCTGCGCTACGTCCAGGTGGGTATGGCCAGTTCCCTGCGGGCCGAGACCACTGGCCCCGGCATCGCCGGGATCACCGTCGACAGCAACGCCGACAACAGCGGCAACGTCGACATCCAGACCGGCGACCCGGGGCGCAACGACCACCGGTTCGACATCGGCATCTACCCGTCGCCGGCCTTCCCGCTGCTCGGGGACGGCCCGGTGGCCACGTTCACCGGCTCGCTGACCGTGGTCGGCCTCGGCACGGGTCTCTACCTGTGGCGGCGCAACAAGGGCACCGGGGCCTGGGCGGCCGCGAGGCGCCCGGCATGAGCACCGCCACCGACAGCCCGAGACCACGAGCAGACGTAGGGAGACCAACGCAGTGAGCAACACCCGTAGGGCCACGGGCCGCGTGCGGGCCGGAACCCTGGCCGCCATCCTGGCCACCACCGGCGGCCTGCTGGTCCCGACCGCCGCCGCCGCACCGGGCGACGGCACGATCACGGTCAAGGTCATCCACGACACCGACTCCAGCGGCACCTTCCGCGACGGCAAGCCGGGTGTGCCGGGGCTGACCATCACCGTCACGGACGACACCAACACCAAGGTCACCGGTACCACCGGCGACGACGGCACCGCGACCTTCGACGCGGCCGCCCTGGCCACGCTGACCACCGGCAAGTACCGGGTGGAGATGCTGGAGCCGGCCGCACCCTGGTGGTACGGCCCGGCCTACGGCCCCCGGAAGAAGCCGGTGCCGTCGGAGGAGCCGGACGGTGACCAGACCGGCACGCCGCTCTCCTCCTCGGTCGAGTTCGTCGACGTCTCCGGGGGCAAGAACGCTTCCCTGACCATCGGCGTGGTCGACCCGTCCGGGGCCGCGCCGAATCCGGACCCCGTGAAGAAGGCCAAGATCATCGCGGCGCCGATCTACCTCGGCGCGACGGTCTCCGCCACCTCCGGGGTGCCCTCGCCCGACTCGCCGGCGCTGATCACCTGGGGGACCGACACGCGCGGTGTCGAGAACCAGCCGAACGTGATCGCCTCGATGCCGGAGATCGGCGCCACCTGGGGCATCGTCTGGCACGACGCCAAGAAGCTGTACATGACGGGCGCGTTCCTGCGCCGGTCGACGTACTACGGCCCCGGCGGTTCCGGGGCCATCTACGCCACCGACCCGGTGACGAAGAAGTCGTCGCAGATCGCCACGGTGCCCAACGCCGGTGACACCAAGCACCGGTTCCACCAGAACTCGGACCCGAACAGCCCGTACTTCCGCGACTCGCAGGCGGTGTGGAACCGGACGAGCAAGGAGGGCCTCGGCGCGCTGGAGCTCACGCCGGACGAGAAGACGCTCTTCACGGTCAACCTCAACACCAAGGAGCTGGTGACGCTCGACGTCTCCGGCGCCAGCCTCACCTCCGCGCCGGTCAGCCCGAACAAGACCGTCGCGATCCCCAACCAGTGCGCCAACGCGAACGACTGGCGTCCGTGGGGCGTCGGCTACCAGGAGAAGGAGAAGAAGGTCTACGTCGGCGGCGTCTGCTCGGGCGAGTCGCTGAACGTCGGCGGCCCTCCGACCAAGGTGGCGCCCGACAACGCCGTCGCCTCGATGAAGGCCGTCGTCCTCCGCTACGACCCGGAGGCCGGTACGTTCGAACCCGCGCCGGTCCTCACCCAGTCGCTGGACTTTGCCCGGGCCGACGTCTGCACCGTCTGTGGCGGAGGGTCGCCCCAGAAGTTCCGCTGGAACCCGTGGCTGCCGGACGGTGTCAACCGGTGGTACGGGAAGGAGGCGTCCACCTGGGACGCCTACCCGCAGCCGATCCTGTCGGAGATCGAGTTCGACAAGGCCGGGAACATGATCCTGGCCTTCCGGGACCGCACCGGCGACCAGAACGGCCACCACGACTACGGTCCGGCCGACCAGCCGTTCCCCGAGAGCGTCACCGGCGGCACCGCCGGCGACCTGCGCAAGGTCTGCCTGGTCAACGGCGCCTACGTGTGGGACGACGGCTCGAACCTGGCCTGCCCCGGCACCGTCGGCAAGGGCAGGTACTCGGGCAGCCGCACGCCGTACTACCAGCGGAACGGAAAGCCGAACACCAACCCCACGGACGGCTGGTACAGCGACTCGTTCGCCTACACCACCAACCACATCCCCCAGGGCGGCCTGGCGTTCGACCGGGTCTCCAACATGACCGTCACCACGGCGGTCGACCCCCTGGGCACCCCCTACACCGGTGGAGTCCGCTGGTTCGACCACGCCACCGGCCTGTCGCAGGGCCCGAACGGCAGCTACCAGCCCTACCCCACCCGGACCTGGGAGACCGTCACCTTCGGCAAGGGCAACGGCATGGGCGACCTGGTGCTGATGCAGCCCCGGGAGATCCCGCCCCCGCCGACCACCCTGCCGATCCAGATCGGCAACCGGGTCTGGTTCGACACCAACAAGGACGGCATCCAGCAGCCCGGTGAGTCCCCGCTCGGCAACGTCCACCTGGTGCTCTGGGACGAGGACGACACCCCGATCGCCGAGACCCGCACCAACGACAAGGGTCAGTGGAACTTCTGGGTGGAGCCCAACACCACCTACAAGCTCACCATGCAGATGGCCCCGGAGGACGGCTGGACCGGCCTGCCGGCCGGTGTCGACAAGTCCACGCTGGTGTTCACCAAGCAGTTCTCGGTGACGGCCCAGCCGCCGCTCAAGCGCGAGGCGCCGGAGAACACCAAGTTCCCGGTCACCTCCACGGTCGAGTTCCGGACGCCCGCGTCCGGGAGCGCCATGACCACGGAGCAGCTCAGCGCGCTCGTCACGAAGGGGATCGACGGCCGGGGCTGACCCCCGTGCCGATCGCCCTCGTACCGAGCTGATCACCCGCGCTGCGGCCAGGCGCCACCGAGGCCCCTGGCCGCAGCGCGGCTCTTCGTACCCCTTCTGCGGCGCTGCCCGCAATCCTGCTGACCCTGTGTGGGAAAGGATGGCCGTGATGGCCGCAAGCTCTCCGTCTCGTGTCGCCGTGGTGGTCGGGACCCGGCCCGAGATCGTCAAAGTCGCCCGGATCGTCGGGCTGTTGGGCAACCAGGGGTACCTCGTCAACACCGGCCAGCACTACGACCACGACATGTCCGGCGCCTTCCTGCGCGGCCTGCCGGCCCCCGAGGTGGTGCTCGGCGGCGTGGGCGGCCAGTCCCGCTCCCGGCAGTTCGCCCGGATCATCGACGGGCTGAGCGAGCACTTCGAGCGCGACCGGGCCGCCGCCGTCATCGTCCAGGGCGACACCAACACTGCGGCCGCCGCCGCCCAGGCCGCCCACTACGCCGGCATCCCGGTCATCCACGTCGAGGCCGGGCTGCGCTCGCGGGACCGCGCGATGCCCGAGGAGATCAACCGGATGATGGTGGGCGTGCTCGCCGACTGGCACTGCGCCCCCACCCGCCAGGACGCCGAGAACCTCGTCAACGAGGGCGTCGAGCCGGGCCGGATCGTGGTGACCGGCAACACCATCGTCGAGGCCACCACCACCGCCGTCCCCGGGGAGGCCGAGCGCCGCGCGCTGCTGGCCCAACACGGCCTGGAGGACGGCCGGTTCATCCTCGCGACGATCCACCGGCCGGAGAACACCGACGACCCCGAGCGACTGGCCGCCATCCTGACCCAGCTCGCCAAGCTCCCGCTGCGGGTGCACTTCGCGGCCCACCCGCGCACCCGGGCCGCCGCCGCCCGGCACGGCCTCCAGGCCGACTTCGACCGGCTCGGCCCGTCCGGGCCGCTCGACCACCGGACCTATCTCGCGCTCGCCAGCGCGGCGCGGCTGCTGATCTCGGACTCCGGCGGGCTCCAGGAGGAGACCACCGTGCTGAAGAAGCCGCTGATCGTGGTCCGGAACTCCACCGAGCGCCCCGAGTCCATCGAGGCCGGCTTCGCGCACCTGGTCGCCCCCGGGCCGCAGATCTGCGAGGTGGCCGAGGCCCTGCTCGACGACTTCGGGCTGGAGGACCGGCTCGCCGCCACGCCCAGCCCCTACGGCGACGGCCAAGCCTCCCTGCGGATCGCCGCGCTGGCCCGGAGCTACCTGCGCTGAGGCGCCGTCAGCAAGGGCCCTGCGGGAGGAGTTCGCTCTCCCACAGGGCCCTTCGGCTAGACCGGGCAGGTCCTCGCGGGGCCCGCCCGGTCCGGTGGCCCGTTACTGATCGGTGAGGGTCTCGCAGGCGCTGAACGTCGCGCCGCTGCTCGTCCGGCCGCAGCTGTCCGTGTCGGCACCGCCGTCGACCGTCACCTGGTCGGCCCGGCCGTACAGGGTGACGGTGTCGTTGCCGGCGTCACCCGCGAAGGTGGAGCCGGCCGACGTGCCGCGGGCTGGCTGGTCGGCGGTCCCGACGGTGATGGTGTCGGCACCGTCGTCGAGGAAGGGGCTGCCGCCACGGATGTCCGCGTCCTTCACCGCCGGCCCGGCCGGGTTGCCGCCCGCACCGGCGGCCAGGGCGATCCGGTCACCGCCCGGGCCGCCCTCCAGCAGGACGCGCTCCCCGCCGGTGCTGGTGACGGCGGGCCCGGCCGAGCCGGCCGAGTCCCCGCCGGTGACGGTGAAGGTGTCCGCTCCCAGGTCGCCGATCAGGTGCCCCCGCGAGATGCCGGCCCCACCGCGTCCGACGGGGTACTGCGGGCTGGTGGAGGCGCCGCCCTTGCCGCCGGTGATGGTGAAGTCGTCATCGCCGTCGAGGGCCAGGATCCCCGGGTGGTTGTTCCCGCCCACCACGTAGCCGCCGGCCACCCCGGCGCCGCCACGGCCGGCCGGGCCGAGTCCGTCGGTCGAGCCGCCGTTTCCGCCGGTGATGGTGAAGACGTCACCGGCCGAGCCGCCGGTCAGCTCCCCGAGCACGGCCGCGCCGCCGTCGCCGCCGTAGCCGGCGTCGGCCGAGCCGCCGTCACCTCCGGTGACGCGGATGGTGTCCACGCCGTCGGCTGCGTCCGAGGGCGCGATCAGATTCGGGTCGCTGCCGTGCACGTCCCCGGCCGCCGCGATCCCGCTGCCGCCGTTGGCGGAGCTGAAGCCGGCTCCGCCGGTCACGGTGATGCGGTCGGCCCCGGCCCCGCCGAACACCCGGCCCTCGACGCCGCTCCCGCCGGCGGCCAGCGAGAGCCGGGTGCCGCCCGGGCCGCCGTTCCCGCCGGTCAGCTTGAGGACGTCGTCCCCGTCGCCGCCGTGGACCACGCCGCCCGCGGCGACGGCCGGGCCGCCCCCGTCGTTGCTGGTGCCGACGCCGCCGGTCACGCTGATGGTGTCGTTGCCGGCCTCGCCGCGCACCTTCCCGGACAACCCTGCGGCCTCGCCGGCCTTCCGGGCGTCGTCGGTGATGATGATGGCGTCGTTGCCGTCCCCGCCGTTGATCTCACCGGCCACCCGCCCGGTCACGGTGATCCGGTCGTCGCCGCCCAGCAGGTCGATCACCGTCCCCGCCGGCACCCCGTTGGTGCACACGATCACATCGCTCCCGTCCGTCAGGCTGCCTGAACAGCCTCCCGGCAGCGCCGCGTGGGCCGCGCCTGCCCACAGCACCGGGGACAACCCCACCGCACCCACCGTCAGCACCCGCGCCACGATCCCGGCGGCCCCCACAGCCCTGCTCAACCGCGACATCCACTGCTCCTTGTCGTCACCACAGCGTTGGAAAGGGGAGCGGAGACTGGTCTCCTTCCGCTCGCCCATCCCCACCTTGCGGCCCGCGCCAGGGCGTGCGGCAGTCCGCAACGGCATCCGAGTGATCAACCACTCCAATGCCGGATCCGATGGCAGGAGGGGTAGTTGACGGCCCGTCAGAAGGGCTCGCAGCGGGTGACGAGCAGGATGACGGCGTCGTCGCTGCGGTCCTCGCCGTGGGTGTAGCCGAGCAGGTCGGCGCCGACGCGGTCGACGGCCCGCTCCAGCGCCTCCCGGCTCCACCGCTGATCCGCCGGCGGGTCCAGGAGCACGCCCAGCCGGTCGTGCAGCGGGTAGAACGTGCCGTGCGCGTCCCGGGCCTCCAGCACGCCGTCGGTGACCAGCACCAGCACCTCGCCGGGGTGGAACGGCACCGCCCAGGGCTTCCCGTCGTCGCCGGGCAGACCCAGGCCGAGCGGCACTCCGGGCTCCGGCGGTTCGAGGTCGCGGACACCCGCCGGGCCGACCACGATCGGCGCGACGTGCCCCCGGTGCAGCAGTTCGAGGTGGTCGGGGTGCACCTCGACCAGGAGCGCGGTGACGAACTCGCCCGCGTGGCTGAAGCGGCTGACGCTCGCGTCGGCCCGCAGGGCGACCGTGACGAGGTCGGGGTGGTCCAGCGCGGCTTCGCGGAAGGCGTTCATGACGACGGACGCGGTGCCGACCGCCCCGAGGCCCTTGCCGCAGACGTCACCGATCAGGATGCGGGTGCCGAACGGGGTGTCCACGGCGGCGTAGAGGTCGCCGCCGATCCGGGCCTCGGCCGCGGCCGCGAAGTACCGCATGCTGATGCGCACCGAGCCCACCGTGCTCGGCAGGCTCGGCAGGAGCACCTCCTGCGCGGCCAGCGCGACCGAGGTCACATGCGCGAGGGTGGTCTCGCGGCGGATGCGGTGCACCGCCTGGTAGGCGCACAGGGCGACCGCGACGACGAAGACCGCGCTGTTGGCGAGGAAGACCGAGGAGGTGATCAGCTCTCTCGGGTGGTCGTAGCGGTACAGCACGAAACGGACCGGGAAGCAGACGGCCCCGACCGCCACCACGCCCCGCGGTGTGGCGGTGATCGCGGCCAGCGCGGGACAGAGGATGAGGAAGGGGTAGAAGACCGTGCCCCGGCCCGTGGCGAGGTCGGCGACCGCGATGACGGCCAGGACGAGCAGCGGCAGTCGCACCGGTGCCACCGCTCGGACCAGGCGGGAGAAGGCCATGAGCCATTGGTCTCATGGGTGAGCGGGGCTCCGCGAGCCGGATGCGTCCGCGGAGTGACCGTCAGTCGCGGACGGGCTCCGCCGTGGGCATCCCGCTCGGTGACGGGACGGGACGCACCACCCCCGCCACCGGCATCCGGCGCAGCGAGGTGAGCCGGACGACCGTGCCGGGACGGGGCGCGTGGACCACCAGGCCGTCACCGACGTAGAGGCCGACGTGGGTGGCGTCCGCGAAGTAGATCACCAGGTCCCCGGGCCGCAGCGGGGAGTGCTCGGGCACCCGGGGGAGTTGGGCCCACTGCTCCTGGCTGGTCCGGGGGACGGTGGTACCGGCGGCGGCCCACGCCTGCGAGGTGAGGCCGGAGCAGTCGAACTCGTCCGGGCCGACCGCCCCCCAGACGTACGGGCTGCCGATCTTGCCCAGCGCGTAGGCGACCGCCTGCTGGGCGGCGGCGTCCGGCCGCTCGTCGGGGAGCGTGGAGGCGTCGTACGGGCCGGGGCGCCAGCTCCCGTCGCCGAAGCGGTCCGCGAGGTCCGCGCGCAGGCGGCTCTGATGGCCGGTCAGTTCGTCCCGCTGGGCCTCGGACCGCTGCACCTCCGCCACGCCGGCCGCGTCGGCGGCCCGTGCGAGCTCCGCTTCCCGCGCCCGGGCCAGGTACACCTCCTCGGCCTCGCGGTAGCGGTGGGCCAGCGCGGCGGCGCCGAGCTGGTCGTCCCGCCAGCGCTCCAGGCTCTGTTCGGGGCTGGAGCTCAGGAAGGTGGCCAGCCTGGTCAGGCCGCCGCCCGTGTACTGGGCCCGGGCCAGGCCGCTCAGCAGGTCGCCCAGCATCTCCTGGCGGATCCGGCCCGCGTCCGCCAGGGCCGCGCCGGCTGCCGCGCCCTGGTGCAGCCGCTCGGATTCGGCGCGCAGGGAAGGGAGTTGAGTCTCCGTCCGCTCGACGCCCTGGGCGGTGGCCGCCCAGTCCCGGAGCACCTCCGCGGACGGGGCCGGGCCGCGGGCGGCCACTTCGGCCGGCTTGCCGTCGGGGCCGAGCGGTCCGAGGGCGGGGACGAACTCCTCGGCCGGGAGGGCCGCGGAGGCCGACGGGGCGGGGTCCGGCAGCGGGCGGGCGTGCGCGGTGCCGCAGCCGAGGGCGGCCACGGCCCCGAGGACCACGGCGATGGCCAGACGCGTGGCACGGCCACCGCGCTGCGGCGCTGAAGAGGGGGAGATCACCTGTCCCAAGGAGACAGAGCATGGTCGTGCCCGGGGGGAGGAGCGCTCTGTCGCTCCCTCGACGGGGTGATCCCGGCAGGGCCGAACGGCCTCCGCGACGGTGGTGGGCGGGTGGTGTGCGGTGGCGGCCGGCGGGGGTGCGGTGATGCACCCGTCTCGGTGACAGCGTGAGCAATAGTCATATGGACGTACTGGTCAGGGGTATCGAGGGAGAACTGCGAGTAGCCCTCTGGCTGGAGAGATGACGCGTGAAGGCAGGAATCCTGCCGAGCTCCGCTCGGTGGTCCGCGGTGCTGCGTCGGGCCCGATGGGTCACCCCCACGGTGCTGGCCCTGACCGTGCTCTGCTCCGCCGCCGGAGGGCCGGCCGCCGCCGGGAGCGCCGACTGCACGGAGGACACCGGCGGGCTGACCGGTCGTCAGAGCAGGGTGGCAGAGAGCTCCCTGCTGCTCGCGCTGGCGAACGGCACCGCTGCCCCGCGCTCCGAGCTCTCGGTCTCGACCGGGCCTGACGCCCCCGACTGGCAGGGAGAACTGCCTGTCGGCCGGGAGGTGACGATCACCCGGGCAGCCCCGGCCGGTGACGACGCGCCGGAGCCCGAGCTGCTGGTCCGCTCCCCCCGCTGTCCCGCAGCCTCGACCGTCCCCCTCACCGACGACCCCGCCCCGGACGGCGCGCCGCACGCCCGACTGCAGTCCTGGGGCCGGACCCCGGCCGCACGGGTCGCCCCCGGCGAGACCTTCCGCTACACCATCACGGTGCTCAACCACGGCCCCTCGGCGGCCCGGGACGTGGTGGTGACGGACAACCTCCCCCGTCCGCTGCTCTTCGTCTCCTCCGAGGACGGCTGCGCGGCCCGGGGCCAGAAGGTCACCTGCGGGCCCAGAGCGCTGGTCGTCCCGGGCACCACCGCCTCCTGGGTGATCCTGGTCCGCCTGGACCCGGCGTACACCGGCACCGGGGCCGACATCGCCAACCAGGGCAGCGTCGCGTCCAGCACTCCCGACCCACGCCCGGTGAACAACACCGGCCCCCGCCCCGGCGCCGGACTGCCCGGCGGCACGGTCACGGGCCCGACGGCGGACCTGGCGGTCTCCAAGAGACCCTCAGGCACCGGGCCCGTGGGCCCCGGTGAGACCTTCGAGTACCTGCTCACGGTGGTCAACCACGGGCCCTCCGAGGCCGGGGGTGTGATCGTCACCGACCAACTGCCGCCCGCACTGGCCTTCGTGTCCTCCGCCGACGGCTGCACCGGCCCGGCCGACACTTACGGGGCGAGGCTGACCTGCCCCGCCCCGGACCGCCTCGCACCCGAGGTCACGAGGACCTACACCCTCGCCGTACGGCTCGACCCGGCGTACCACGGCGACGGTTCGGACGTGGTCAACCGGGCCGCGGTGGCCTCGGCCACCACGGACCCGGTGCCGGAGAACAACACCGTGGCTGTGACCGGCCTGCCGAACCCCGACACCACCGTCCGGCCCGGCCCGCCGATCGCGGACCACGCCGTCACCGTCAGCTCCGCCCCGGCGGTGTACCCCGGCGGGCAGAGCAGCGCCCGGCTCACCGTCAGCAACCTCGGGCCGTCGACGAGGAGGCAGCCCGCCGTCGTCCTCGTGACGCTGCCGGAGTGGACCGGCGTGCCGAGCACGGGGCTTCCCGCCGGATGTACGGCCGAGGACGGCGGCCGCCGGCTGCGCTGCACAGTCCTCCCCAGCGGGGCGCGGGCCGCCGACGGCCCCTTCGTGGCCGACTTCCCGGTCTCGGTCTCGCCGTCCGCGCCGCCGGACACCACGCTGGCCGGCGGCACCGCCGTCGTCCGGAGCCCCGAGGACCACAACTCCACCAACGACACGGCGAGTTGGGCCGCCGCCACGCTGGGCGGCAGCGCCGACCTGGAGACCGTCAAACGAGCCGTCCTCCCCGCCGGGCGACAGGCGGTGTCCCCCGGGGACGTCTTCACCTACCGGGTCACCGTGCGCAACCACGGGCCCTCCGACGCGCGCGGCGTGGCGGTCGTGGACCCGCTGCCCGCCCCGCTCTCCTTCGTCTCCTCGACGGACGGCTGCTCCGCCACCGGACGGACTGTCAACTGCCGCTCCACCGGCCCGCTCCCGGCGAGGGAGACGGCCGGGTTCGACCTCAGGGTGCGGCTGGCCGAGGACTTCCGGGGCACCGGCGCGGCCGTCGACAACATCGCCACCGCCACCTCGGACACCCCGGATCCCGACCCCGCCAACAACGCCAACCGGTCGGGCACCACCGGCCCCGACGGCGGCCCGCTGCCCGTCACCGTCCCGCCGAGCCCTACGCCTACGCCGAGCCCCGGCCCGACGCCGAGCCCGACGCCGAGCCCGGCCCCCAGCCCGGAACCCACCATCGCCCCGGTTCCCGTGCCCACGCCCACCCACCCACCCACGCCCACTCCGAAGCCGCTCCCGGACACCGGCAGCCACCTGCCGGCCGCGCTGCCGGTCACCGCATCGACCGCGCTCCTCGCCGGAGCCGCCCTGCTGGTGCTCTCCCGCCGGTGGCGCCACCGTCACGGAGCCCGGCGCGGGTACCGGTCATGACCCGCCCCACCGAAACGGCAGGACACGTGCAGGTACCTCAGCACCCCCACCGGCGCAGGTGGCCACGCCCGCTCCGGGCCCTGGCCACCGCCGTCCTCGGCCTCGGCCTGATAGCCGGGGTGACCGCCGGCACCCCCGGCCACGCCGACCCGGCCGACCGCCCGGCGCACCGGGCGGTCGTGAACTTCCCGCTCCGGGAGACCTTCGACTCCTCCAAGAACAGCGGGACCACCTCCGGCTCGGTGACCTTCGACGACGGCTGGATGCGCCTCACCAGCACCAAGACCAGCCAGAGCGGGGCCTGGCAGATGAACGACTCCTTCGCCTCGGACCTGGGCATCATCGCCGAGTTCCAGTACGCCAGTTGGGGCGGCACCGCCTTCGACGGCAAGCGCGGCGACGGCATGGCCTTCTTCCTCGCCGACGGCGCGGCCACCCGTGGCACGGGCGCCCTCGGCGGTGCCCTGGGCTACGCGTGCGCCGGGGCCTCCTCGACCTGCACCGCCAACGGCGTCCCCGGGGCGTTCCTGGGCGTCGGCATCGACGAGTTCGGCAACTTCTCGGGCAGCACCACGGGCAACGGCGGAGGCCCGAACGGCGCGGCCGCGAACAAGATCGTGGTGCGCGGCGGCGGCGACAAGAACACCGGCTACCGCTTCGGCACGAGTGTTGACGGCCCCGGCAGGACGGTCGAGACCGGCAGCCGGGAGAACCTGCGCACCATCCGGATCTCGCTGCTGCCCAAGGGCACCAAAATGCTGCTCTCCCTCTGGTCGGACAGCGGACCGGGCACCACCCTGGCCCCGCTGATCACCGACTTCGACATCACCGCCATCACCAGCCAGCCGAAGCTCCCCGCCACCCTCAGGGTGGGCTTCTCGGCCGGCACCGGCGGAGCCACCAACAACCACGACATCGCCGACCTCTCCATCAACGTGCCGGCCAACCTGTCGATCACCAAGACCGGCACGCCGGCCACCGCCCGCGCGGGTGCCGATACGGTGACCTACACCGTCACCGCCGCCAACGACGCCACCAACGACGTCACCGGAGCGCGCATCCAGGACACCGTGCCGGGCCTGACCAAGGTCTCCTGGACCTGCGCCGCCTCCAGCGGCAGCGCCTGCGGGCAGGCCTCCGGCACCGGCAACGCGATCGACACCACCGCCGACCTCAAACGCAGCGGCACCGCCACGTACACCATCACCGGCACCGCCCCGGCCTCACCGGCCACCCTCCGCAACACCGCCACGATCACCGCACCGGCGAACCGGCTCGACCTCAGCTCCACCGACAACACCGCCACCGCCGTCACGACGGTGGTGGCGGGCCCGGCCGACATCGCCACCGGGAAGGAGGCCCTGGGCAGGGGGCCGGTCGTCCCCGGCCAGACCTTCGACTACCGGATCACCACCAGCAACCTCGGCCCGGCCGACACCACCAAGGCCGTCATGACGGACGTGCTGCCCAGCCCGCTGACGTACGTCTCCTCCTCGCCGGCGTGCGCTGCCGACGGACGGAAGGTCACCTGCGGTCCGGTCGCCACCATGGCAGCGGGGGCGGCGAGTTCATGGACCGTCACCGTTCGGCTGGACCCGGCGTACACGGGCGACGGCAGCGACGTCGTCAACACCGCGACCTCCGCCTCGGACGCCACCGACCCGAAGCCCGCCAACAACACCAGCCCCGCCACCGGGCCACCGGGCGGGGTGGCGGCCGCCCAGGCGGACCTGGCCGCGACCAAGGCCGCCGTGGGCACCACCAAGGTCGCCCCCGGCGAGACCTTCGACTACCGGGTGACGGTGACCAACGCCGGCCCCTCGCAGGCGGTCGGCGTCCGGATCGCCGACCCGCTCCCGGCCACGCTGGCGTTCGTCTCCTCCACCGACCGGTGCGGCTCCTCGGGGCAGCAGGTGACCTGTACGAGCACCGACCCGCTCGCTCCCGGGGCCTCCAGGAGCTGGCTGTTCACCGTCCGCCTCGACCCCGGCTACAAGGGGGACGGCTCGGACGTCCTCAACACCGCCACCGCGACCGCGACCACCGCCGACCCCGACACCACGAACAACACCAGCAAGCCGGCCGGCCCGCCCGGTGGCACCGTCCGTTCCCCGGAGGCGGACCTGGACTTCGGCAAGAGCACCCCCTGACGACCCGTCACCGGCCGCCCGCCGCTGACCGACCCGTGGAACAGGAACCGATGCACACGACCACACCCACCCCGCGACGGTGGCGGAGCCGCCGCCTGACGGCCTGCGCGCTCACCGCGCTGCTGGCCCTGGGGCCGGCCGCCGCCGCGTCCGCCGCACGGCCGGCCGTGGCGCCCGGCGAGACCTTCACCTACACCCTGAGCACCAAGAACAAGGGCCCGTCGGTGGCCAAGAACGTCACCGCCAAGGACACCCTGCCGGACGGCATCACCTTCGTCTCCTCCGACGACGGCTGCACCGCGGTGGGACAGAAGGTCACCTGCGGGCCGGCCACGGAGCTGGCGGTCGGCGCCACCAAGAGCTGGAGCATGCTGGTCCGGCTGAGCCCCTCCTACGAGGGTGACGGCTCCGACCTGGGCAACGTCGCCAGCACCACCTCGGACGCCCACGACCCGGCCACCGGTAACAACACCAACCCACCGGTGCGGCCTGACGGTCCGTTCGACCGCAAGTCCGACCTCTCCACCACCAAGGCCGGGGTGGGCGCCGGGCCGGTCGTCCCGGGCACCGAGTTCGAGTACCTGATCACCACCACCAACAACGGGCCCTCGGACGCCCCGAACGCGATGGTCACCGACAGGCTGCCCGCCGGACTCACCTTCGTCTCCTCGGCGGACGGCTGCACCGCCACCGGCCAGGACGTGACCTGCGGGCCCGTCAAGAAGCTGGCCGCCGGCGCCTCCACGGCCTGGAAGATCAAGGTCCTGCTGGCCGCCTCCTACCGGGGTGACGGCACCGACCTGAAGAACACCGCCACCTCCAAGTCCGACGCGGCCGACCCCGTCCCGGGGAACAACACCAGCAAGCCCGCCGACCTGCCCGGCGGACTCGGCGGCGCCGAGGCGGACCTCACGGCCGTCAAGAAGGCCGGCTCCGACACCCCCGTCGCCCCCGGTGAGACCTTCGACTACCGGATCACGGCCACCAACAAGGGCCCCTCCGACGCCACCGTGGTCACCTCGACCGACAAGCTCCCGGCCATGCTGAGCTTCGTCTCCTCACCCGACGGGTGCACCGCGAACGGACAGACCGTCAGCTGCGGCCCGCAGCCGACCCTGGTCGCGGGCGACTCGCTCACCTGGACCCTCAAGGTGCGGATCGACCCCGGCTACAAGGGGGACGGCTCCGACATCCTCAACACGGCCACCGTGGCCTCCGCCACCAAGGACCCGGTGCCGGCGAACAACACCAGCAACGCGGCCGGCCCACCCGGCTCCAAGGTCAACCCCCCGACCGCGGACCTCGGGGTCACCAAGAAGGCGGTCGGCACCTCGGCACCGACCCCCGGCGCGACCTTCGACTACCTGATCACCGTCGTCAACAACGGCCCCTCCGCCGACGCCTACGGCGTGACCCTCGCCGACAAGCTCCCCCGGGAGGTGATCTACGTCTCCTCCACCCCGGCCGGCTGCACCGAGACGGGCACCGTGGTGACCTGCAAGCGGCCCACCCCGCTGAAGGTCGGCGAGAGCGAGCAGTACGTGCTGACCGTCCGGCTCGACCCCGCCTACCGGGGCGACGGCACCGCGATCAAGAACAGCGCCAAGGTCACCGCCGACAACATCGACCCCAAGACCGACAACGACAGCTCCACCAGCGGCCTGCCCGACGGCAAGGCCGGCACCCCCCGGGCCGACGTCTCGACCGCGAAGGAGACCGTCACCACCACGCCGGTCGCCCCCGGCGAGACCTTCCAGTACGCGGTGACCGCCACCGACAACGGGCCGTCCGACGCCCTCGGCGTCGCGATCAGTGACACCCTCCCCGCCCAGCTCAGCTTCGTCTCCTCGGCCGACGGCTGCACCGCCTCCGGACAGGTCGTCAGCTGCGGGCCCGCCGCCATCGCCTCCGGCACCTCGCACCGCTGGGCGTTCACCGTCCAGCTCGACCCGGCCTACAGCGGCAACGGCTCCGACATCCGCAACATCGCCAAGGCCTCGGCGACCACCGAGGACCCGGTCCCCGACAACAACACCAGCAACGCGGCCGGGCCGCCCGGAAACACCGTCAGGGGACCGGAGGCTGATCTGGAGATCGACAAGAAGCCTTCCTGACCGCGTCGGGTTGCCGGTCCGGCTCCGTGGAGGAGCCGGACCTTGCCCTTCGGAAGCCAGGTGGAAACCACGTTGCGGCACAGATTGTAGGTCCGTACAAGATCTCTGCTCCCAAGATGCGAGCTCCGGAGACAGCCCTGAGGGTGGTTCGGGGGGTTTCGGATACGCCACGGGAGTGACAGATGGAAAAGCGCGCAGTACTCAGTGAGTTCCTCGGCACGATGCTGCTGGTCCTGTTCGCGGTGGGCGCGGCGGTGGTGGCCGGCCAGTGGATCGGGACCCTGGGGATCGCGCTGGCGTTCGGCTTCACGCTGCTCGCCCTGGCGTACTCCATCGGCCCCGTCTCCGGCTGCCACGTCAACCCGGCGGTCACCCTCGGCTTCCTGCTGGCGCGCCGGATCGACGGGCGGACCGCCGTCTCCTACTGGATCGCCCAGTTCCTCGGCGGGATCGCCGGCGCCGCGATGGTGCTGCTGCTGGCCAAGCAGATCCCCGGGATCGAGACCAGCGGCAAGCTCGGCAGCAACGGCTGGGGTGACCGTTCCGAGGTGCACATCAACCTCTTCGGAGCCTTCTTCACCGAGGTGGTCCTGACCTTCCTGCTGGTGTTCGTGGTCCTCTCGGTCACCCACCGGCTGGCCGTCACCGGCTTCGACGGCCTGCCGATCGGGCTGGCACTCGCGGTGGTCCACCTGGTCGGCATCCCGCTCACCGGCACCTCGGTCAACCCGGCCCGCTCGCTCGGCCCGGCGCTCTTCGCGGGCGGGCCCGCGCTCTCCCAGGTCTGGCTGTTCCTGCTGGCCCCGCTGGTCGGCGGCGCCATCGCCGCCGGAGTGCACCAGCTGACCCACTCCGAGCGGACGCCCGTCGAGGCGCGGAAGCCCGTCAGCGTCTGAGCCGCGCCCCGCAGGCCCCGGCCCGTGCGCTCAGGCCGGCCCACCCGGCCGGCCGAGCGTGCGCACCGGGGCCTGCGACGGTTCGGTCCGGGACGGAGGGAGCGGCCGCACCCGGCCGGACGGCACGGTGGCCCCGGCCGGCCGAGGACGGCGGGCGCCGAGCACGAAGACGTCGGGGGCCCGGTCGAGCACGCCTCCTGACGGGTCGTCACTGCCGTCCTGGCGGACCGGGTCGAGCTCGGGGCGGAGGACGTCGCGGACCACCGTCCCGCAGAGGTAGAGCGTGCCGAGCAGGTGCAGGCCGATGGCGACGTGGTACCAGCCCTGGTCGATGCCGCCCGCCTCGGAGTCGATGGCGTGGGCCAGGTAGGACCAGACGCCGAGGAAGTACAGCACCTCGCAGGCCTGCCAGATCAGGAAGTCCCGCCAGCGCGGGCGGGCCAGCGCGGCGAGCGGGATCAGCCAGAGCACGTACTGCGGCGAGTAGACCTTGTTGGTCAGGATGAACGCGGCCACGATCAGGAAGGCCAGCTGGGCGAAGCGCGGGCGGCGCGGCGCGGAGAGCGCCAGCCGGCCGATGGCGAGGCAGGCGGCGATCAGCAGCACGGCGATCCAGGTGTTGAGGCTCTCCAGCCGCTCGTTCCGCTCCTGCATCAGGACCAGCCAGAAGGAGCCGAAGTCCTCCTTGCGGGCCTGGCTGAAGGTGTAGAAGGTGGACCAGCCCTGGAAGTTGGCCAGCATCACCGGCAGGTTGGCCTGCAGCCAGGCCCAGGTGGCGCCCGCCACGGCCAGCCCGAAGGCGCGCCACTTCCCGGCCCGCCAGCAGAGCAGCAGCAGCGGGCCGAGCAGCAGCAGGGGGTAGAGCTTGGCGGCGCCGGCCAGCCCGATGAAGACACCGGCCCAGACCGGGCGGGAGGCGGCCCAGTGCGCCATCGCGACGGCGGTCAGCGCGACCGCCAGCAGGTCCCAGTTGATGGTCGAGTCCAGTGCCAGGCAGGGGGCCAGTGCCAGCAGCAGTGCGTCCCAGGGCCGGTGGCGGTGCGTCCGGGCGACCGCCGCCACCGCGACCAGCGCGCAGACCAGGAGCATGGCGGCGTTGACCGCCCAGAACCACTGCTCCCGGCTCTGGCCGGTGCCGGTGAGCGGGGTCAGCCAGGCCGCGACCTGCATGAACAGGCCGGTCAGCACCGGGTACTCCAGGTACTGCATCTCCGCACTCGGCTGCGGCAGCCGGTCCAGGTACGGGATCAGCCCGTCGGCCAGGCCCCGCCAGGAGTACAGGTGCGGGATGTCGCTGTAGCAGGCGTGGGTGTACTGGGAGGCGGCGCCGTAGAACCAGTCCTTGGTGTAGCAGGGGACCTTGGCCGCCAGGCCGATGGCGTAGGTGGCGATCGCCGCCAGGGTCAGGGCCTGGGCCGGTACCCACCAGGAGAGGCGTCCGGCCGGGGCCGCGACCGGGGGTGAGGCGGGGGCGGCCGTGCCGGGCCGCTGACTCGTTGTCATGGCGGACATGCTCCCGCACCGACCGTCACGGTACGTGCACGCCTCGGCCAGCATTCGCGACGATCGCCTTCCTTCGGCGCAACGGGGGGCGTGCGGCCGTCACGATCCGTGAACGCCGACCGGCGTTCACCCGATCGGAAGAGCATCGGACGAGACGAGTAGTCGGGTCCGGTTGGGGCGCTCAGGTGAATGCCGGTGCGAGTCCTGCGGGCCGGGGCACGTGCGGCGGGGTCCGCTCCTACGCTGACGCGCAGTCAGCACCACTGTGCGCCGCGCGACACCACCTGCCCCCGAGAGAGTCCTCGATGTCCACCGGTCTGCTCGAACGTCCGCCCGCCGGTCCGTCCACCGTCGGAGCGGCCGACAAATCCCCGGGCCGGCTGCTGCGGCCCGGCGACCGCGAGGTGCTCTGGCTGTACCTGATGAGCCGCCTCGGCGTGTGGGGGCTCGCGCACTGCGCGCGGTGGGTGTTCTCTCCCGACGGGGGCGTCCGCCATCCGGCCGGAGCGCTCACCGCGTTCGAGCGGTGGGACTGGACGCATTTCCTCGCCATCGCCCGGGACGGGTACTTCCCGGGCCGGTCCGGCCCCTGGCAGGCCGGTTGGGACCACCGGGAGGCCTTCTTCCCCGGTTTCCCGCTCTGCCTGCGCCTCGTCCACCTCGTGGTGCCGAACTGGACCGCGGCGGGGCTGGTGGTCTCGTTCGTCGCCGGCGGCGTCGCCGTCCTGGCCCTGGCGCGCATCGCCGAGCGGGAACTGGCGGATGCGACGGCGGGCCGTCGAGCCGCGCTGCTCCTGCTGCTCTCGCCGTGTGCCGTCTTCCTGGCGCTCGGGTACTCGGAGTCCCTCTTCCTGGCCTTCGCCCTGCCGGCCTGGCTCGCGGCCCGGCGGGGCGACTGGGCGGCCGCGTCGCTCCTGGCCGCCTTCGCGACGGCGGTCCGGGTGAGCGGGCTGTTCCTGGTCGCGGCGCTGGTGGTCCAGTTCGCCCTGGACACCCGCACCCGGCGGGCGACCCGGCGGCAGTGGTGCCAGGGCCTGTGGTTCCTGTTCCCGGTCCTGCCCGTGGTCCAGTTCCACTGGTACCTGTACATCCGCACCGGCGACCCATGGGCCTGGAGCCATGCCCAACAGCGGGGATGGGGGCGGGAGTTCCACGCACCCTGGGAGACCTGGCTCAATACCTGGAACAGCGCGTTCAGCCACACGCAGCCCATCAGCTTCGCCGCCGAGTTCCAGTTGGAGCTGTGCGCGGCGGTGGCCGGGACGGTCCTGCTGGCCGTACTGACGACCCGCCGCCGATGGGCCGAAGCGGTCTACGTCCTCCTCAACCTGGCCGCACTCGCAACCTCCTTCTGGTACATGTCCGTTCCGCGCGCCACTCTGCTGTGGTGGCCGCTCTGGATCGTGCTGGCCAAGTGGAGCATCGCGTCGCCGCGGTTCACCACCGGCTACCTGACCGTCGTCGCCCCGCTGTCCACCGTGGTCGCACTGGCCTTCTTCTCCGGCCGCTGGAGCGGCTGAACGGCGTCACCGGATGGAGTCGTGCGGTTGTGGTGCGTACGCACCGTAACTAGCGTTCGATTTGTCCGGGCCGGTCCGGTTCGGTCGCTCGTCGTCCGTCTGTCCGTGCACCTTCGGAGATGTCCGTGCTCTGTTCGTTCCCACGCGCCGTCAGAATCGGCGCGCTCACCGGCAGTCTGCTGCTCGCCGCCCCCGTGGCGGCCGCGGCCCCCCGGCCGGCCGCGTCACCCCAGGTGACGCAGGTTTCGCTGACCCCCACCACCGCCGCACCGAACACCCCGGTCGCGGCGCAGCTGGCGGTCAAGTCCTCCACCTGCATCACCGTGGCCTCGCTGGGGGTGGGCATCCGGGACGCGGCCGGCAACAACCTCGACTTCCCGGGCGGCCTGACGAAGCAACAGATCTGCCCGCAGGGGCTGACCATGACGACGGGCACGCGCTCGTTCGCGGCCGGGACGTACCGGATGTTCGGGTACTACCAGGAGCTCGGGGGAGCGTGGAAGAACCTGCCGGAGCAGACCCTCACCATCGCCGAGCCGCCGTTGGTGGTCACGGCGGACCGGCTGGGCCCGACGAACGCGGAGCCGAACACGCCGGTGGCGGGCCATCTGACCCTGCACGCGTCGAAGTGCTTCACGGCCGCGGTGGTGGGTGTCGGGGTGCGGGACGCGGCCAACAACAACCTGGACTTCCC
>NZ_JBVJLD010000024.1:36074-119402 GCF_055584905.1 Kitasatospora sp. NPDC088742
GGCGGGCCATCTGACCCTGCACGCGTCGAAGTGCTTCACGGCCGCGGTGGTGGGTGTCGGGGTGCGGGACGCGGCCAACAACAACCTGGACTTCCCGGCTTCTCTGACGAACCAGCAGATCTGCCCGCAGGGGCTGACGGTCAAGACCGGCGCGCGCTCGTTCGCGGCCGGGACGTACCGGATGTTCGGGTATTACCAGGAGCAGAGCGGGGCCTGGAAGAACCTGCCGGAGCAGACCTTCACGGTCGCCGCGGCCCCGCTGGTGGTGACGCTGGACCGGGCGGCCCCGGAGGACGCGACCGCCGGGACGCCGGTGGCGGGCCAGCTGACCCTGCACGCGTCGAAGTGCTTCACGGCCGCGGTGGTGGGTGTCGGGGTGCGGGACGCGGCCAACAACAACCTGGACTTCCCCGGGGCGGCGGTGAACCAGCAGGTCTGCACCGAGGACGTGACGGTCAAGACCGGCGCGCGGTCGTTCCCGGCGGGCACCTACCGGCTGTTCGGGTACTACCAGGAGCAGGACGGCACGTGGCGGAACCTGCCGGAGCAGACGTTCACCGTCACCGGATCGTCCACCGCGGACCCGTCGGCGCCGGTGGCCGGCAAGAAGCTGCTCTGGCGGGAGGAGTTCGACGGCCCGCTCTCCGCGGCCAAGTGGAACAAGTCGACCAGCAGCGCCTACCGGTACGGCACCTACAACCCGGACGACGACAAGCTCGACCGGATCGACCCGCAGAAGGTCACCGTCACCGACGGCGCGGCGGTCTTCAGCGCCCAGGCCAGCACCTTCACCCTCCCGAGCGGCCGGAAGGCCTGGGACACCGGCCTGATCACCACCGAGAACACGGCCGAGCGGTTCATGGTGAAGACCGGTGACTACGCCGAGACCCGGATCCGGATGCCGAAGGAGATGGGTGCCTGGCCCGCGCTGTGGACCTGGCACCAGGGCGGCAACGAGATCGACTCCTTCGAGTACCACCCCGACAACCCGAACCTGCTGGAGCTGACCAACCACGTCGTCTCGACCAAGCCCCTGCCCCAGAAGTACTGGAACGACGACGCGGCGGTGAAGCCGGGGGATTGGGTCACCATCGGCACGCACTACCGCGCCGACACGGTGGACTGGTACGTCAACGACGTGAAGGTCTTCGAGGACAAGGCGGGGGTGGGCGCCGACTGGTCGGCCTACCTGATCCTCAACCTCTCGCTCTGTTCCGGTGACTTCCACCCGTCCCCGAAGGGCACCGGCACGGTGAGCTTCGCCTCGGACTACGTCCGGGTCTACCGCTGAGCCGGTAGGACGAGGACGACGGCGGGGCGGTGACGCGGCATCAAGTGCCGGGCCACCGCCCCGCCGGTGTGCGAGATGGCCGATCGGGGCTACTCGGTGATCATCGCGTCGGCCACCGCGATGTCGAAGGACCCGCTGTCCACCGCGTCCGGGGCGGTGTCCTCGCTCACCGTCACCGTGCCGCCGTTGAGGACACCGGTGGCGTCGGCGGCGATGCGGGCCGGGATGAGGGCCACGGCCGAGTTCCCGGGGGGCAGGCCCCTGCGGTAGTGACAGGTCACCGTGAGGACTTCGACCTTGCAGTTCTCGGGGAAGAACGGCTTGTCGGGCACGGTGTCGTCCGGGAGGGTGCCCTCCGGGAGGGTGACCACCACGGTGAACGCCTCGCTCCGGTCCGAGCCCTCGTTGATCACCAGGGCACGGACGGTCGTCACCTCACCGGCCGGGACCGGATCGGGGTTCTCCGTGAACACCTTCAACTGGCCGGCCCCCGCCCGGTCCACCGGCGGTGCCGGGTGGTGGAGGCCGGGACGGGACCCGGCCCCCGGTACACCGCCCCCGGGCCTGCCGAGTGCCGGTGCACCCGGTGCCGCCGCGACCACTGTCGCCAGCACGGAGCAGACGGCTGCCACCGTCGCCAATCTACGAACCATCGGACCAACTCCCAGGGGACGGGACACCGCCGGAACGGTGTACGAACGCCCGCCCACAGTAGGCAGACGGCCCTCCGCGTTCCCGCACCGGAACGCTCGCCACACGGTGCGCTCGCCCGAACCGAGTAGCGCGGGGAGCCGCGCCCCGTTCGGGTCCGCGCGGACGGCCCTCGGTGTCACCGTACGGTGCTGCCGCTCATGGTCAGGAGGAGCGCGACCTGTTCCCGGTCGGCCTTCAGCAGTGCCGTGCAGGCGGCGCAGGGGCTCGAAGTCGCCGAGGGCCGGCGCGGCCACGGCGTACCTGCTCTCCGGCGGCCGGCTCGCGGCTGAACGGACCGTCACCGGGGTGCTGCGGAGCGGCCGTTGACGGTCCGTTGGCGGCCTGTCCGGCCAGGAGTCGTCGCTCAGCTGGATCGCCTCCGGCGTGGTAGCGCGGCCGGCAGTGGTCGCCGGCGAAGTAGAGCCGGCCGTCGACCGGGGTGGCGACGTGCGGGCCGAGGCTGATCAGCCGGCCCGGGGCCTCGATCGCCGCCTCGCCGAGTGCCCAGCGGTTGCGCAGCCAGGACTGCGAGACGTGGCGGTCGGTGGCGTAGCGCCGGATGCGGTCGCCGAACAGGTCGGCGAGGTGGTCGAGTGCTTCGGTGTGACGGTCGGCCGGGGTGAGGGCGTCGAACCGCAGCGCGTCCGCGGCCCGGTTGTACGCCGCGAGGACGACCCCGCCCGGAGCGCCGTCGCCGCTCGGGTGCGAGGGGAAGCAGACGACCCGGCTGGCCTGGTCGGAGACGCAGCCTCCGCCCACCGCCGGATCGGCGGCACCGTGCGGAGCGGGACGGTAGTCGGCACCGAGCCTGTCACGCCGGGAAGGGGACATGGCCACACCAGAGCTTTCTGTCAGCTCCTCTAAAGCGCCGACAGGAAGTCGAGGACACGCCGGGTGAGCAGCTCGGCTGCGGCTTGGTCGTAGGAGGGAAGGGAGGAGTCCGCGAACAGGTGCTGCTTGCCGGGGTAGAGGAGCAGCTCGGCGTGCTCGGTGGCGGCGGTCAGCTCCTTGGCGGCGTCGAGGTCGCCTTCGTCGGCGAAGAACGGGTCGCCGTCCATGCCGTGGACCTGCACGGGGACGCCGGCCGGCCAGGCCTCGCCGAAGGCGGACACCGGGAAGCAGGCGTGGAACAGCAAGGCGCCCTTCGCACCGGCCCGGGTCTGGGCCAGGCGCTGGGCCGGCATCACGCCGAGGGAGAAGCCCGCGTAGACCACCTCGTCACCGAGCGGCCCGGCGGCGGCGATCCCGCGCTCCAAGACGGTGTCGAACCCCGTCCGGCTCGCGTAGCCGATGCCCTCCTCCAGGGTGTCGAAGGTGTGGCCCTCGTAGAGGTCCGGAACGTGGACGGTGTGGCCCGCCCGGCGGAGCTCAGCCGCGAAGGCCTCGATGCCGGGGGTCAGCCCCTGTGCGTGGTGGAACAGTACGACCTCGGCCATGACCTGCCTACTTTCGGTGCGCTGAATGATCCAAGTTTCTCGAACGATCGGCGATGCTAGTCTAATGCGATCATGTCGAGCAACACTCCGGACTACGACCTCGACGAGACGATCGAGCTCACCACCACCGAGCAGGTGCGGGCCATCAGCGACCCCCTGCGCACCACGATCCTCGGCCTCCTCCAGGAGCGTGCCGCGACGGTCACCGAGCTCGCCACCGCAGTCAGACGGCCGAAGAGCACCGTCGCGCATCACGTCGGGGTCCTGGCCAAAGCCGGCCTGCTGCGCGTGGTGCGGACGCGCCGGGTCCGCGCCATCGAGGAGCGCTACTACGGCCGCACCGCGCGGATGTTCTTCGTCGGGCTGGGCCGGCAAGCAGTCGGTGGCGCTCTGCCGCCGGACTTCAACGACTTCGAGGTGGCAGCGAAAGAGTCAGCTGCGGCGTACGAGCTCGGGCAGGTCCGCCAATTCATCCGGCGGGCCCGGATCTCCGAGGGGCAGGCGGCCGAGTTCTGGGAGCGCGTGGAGCAGGTGATCCACGAGTTCGACACGCTGCCGCGTTCCGGCGAGACGGTCTACGGGTTCACCGTCGGCGTGTATCCCATCCCTGACTACCCGACCCTGCCGCCGACCCAGGAAGGCTGCTGAGCTTCACTCGAAACGAGCCACACCCTTCGGCGTTTCAGCCTGTCAGTTCGGCGAGGAGTCGGCGGGTGGATTCGGCGATACGGGCGGGGGCGGTGGTGTCGCCGAAGGGTGAGGGGAGAGCCGCGAGCCGGGCGCGGAGGGTGTTGATGTCGGTGAGGAGGCGGCGTGCGGTGTGGCCGAGTTCGGGTCCTGCTTGGACGAGGGTCGCGAAGTCGGTGGTGCTTTCGGGTCGTTCGGTGGAGCGGCGTACGACCAGCAGGGGGCGGCGGAGGACCGTTACTTCTTCCTGGACGCCGCCGGAGTCGGAGATGATCAGGGCGGCTTCGGTGGCCAGGGCGAGGAAGTCGCTGTAGCCGATCGGCTTGACGGTTCGCAGGTGGGCCAGGAGGCCGTGGCAGCCGGCGCGTTGGGCGGCCGCGGCGGTGCGGGGGTGCATGGGGAAGAGGACGGGCCACCCCTGGTGGGCGAGTGCGGCGAGTTCGCCGAGCACGGCGGCGAGGGTTCTGGGGTCGTCGGTGTTCTCGGGCCGGTGGATGGTGGCGAGCACGAACTGCCCGGCGATGACGCCTAGTTGTGCCATCAGCTGGGCGCGGTGTCGCGGTGCGGGGAGGTGGCGGGTGACGGCTTCGACGACCGTGTTGCCGGTCAGTGCGATCCGCTCGTGCGGGATGCCTTCGGCGCGCAGGTTGGCGACGTTGCCGGGGGTCGCGGCGCACAGGAGGTCGGCGAGGTGGTCGACCATGATGCGGTTGTGCTCTTCGGGCATCGCCCGGTCGAAGCTGCGCAGTCCCGCTTCGACGTGGACGAGGGGGATGGAGCAGGAGTTGGCGGCGAGCGCCCCGGCGAGGGTGGCGTTGGTGTCGCCCTGGACGATCACGGCGGCGGGGCGCTGGCGGGTGAAGAGGGCTTCGAGGTCCTGGGTGGCGGCGCCGATCTGTGCTCCGCGGGGGAGGCCGCCGACGGTGAACTTGGCGTCGGGGCGGCGCAGTCCGCACTCTTCGAAGAAGACGTGGGCCATGGCGGTGTCGTAGTGCTGGCCGGTGTAGGCGACGCGGGCGGTGTCGTTGAACTGCGCGGCGACGGGGGCGAGTTTGACGATCTCGGGGCGGGTGCCCAGGACGAAGGCGACCGATCCGGTGAAGGAGCCGGTGTGCGTGATGGTGGTGGGTGTGGTCGGTACGCCGGGTGCCAGGTGCACGGTGGTGGTCCTCTCGCTGCCGCGGTGTGCGTCGAACGCGATCCAGGTCCACCCGCCCGGGCCTCGTGCGCGGGGCCGGGCGGGTGGAGCAAGGGAGTTCCTAGCACCGGTGTCGAGGCGCGCCGGCCTCGTGGCCTGGGCGGCGCGCCCAGGTCAACTCGTACAGCTCAGCGCAGTCGGCCGAGCGGACCTGCACACGCGCTGTGCGGCAGCCCCCAACCTCGGCCGTCAGGAAGATGCGCCGACAGGGTCGGAGTTCTCGATGCCGTGTCCACCGGGATCGGACATCGGCTGCGTGTTCACTTCCTGGCCGTGCACGCGCTCAGGCCCCGCGCGCGGTGCGGGTTGGGCTGAGGCGGGCTGCGGTGTCCCGTTCGTCCGGGCGTGCCCAGGGCCGAGTGGATGAAGCAGCGAAGGCAATGTCGAGTGCCGGCCTGACGGCGTGTTGTGCTCGTGACATGCGATCACAAGGTGGTGCGGGCCGGGCACGTGTGGTGCCCGGCCTGCTGGTCCTGTCGGCAGTGGCCCTGTCAGTGGTGGCCGGCCCCGCGACGGCTTCCCCCGACCGAGCGGGAGCCGGGCGCGACGCACGGGCGGGTTCCGTTGAGCCGGGCCTGGCGTTGCGGTCGGCGGACATCTCCTGGAACCTCGGCGACGCCCGCTCCCTGCTCTGTGATCCGGCGCCGGACGCGGACACGGACACGGAGCGGGCGATCGGGCTCCGGTTGTTCCCGGACGTGACGGTCGAGGTGACGGGTGGTGAGGTGCGGCCGGGGCCGGCGGGCGAGGTCGACTGGGCGGCGCAGGTCAAGGGGGATCCGCAGGGGTCCGGTGACTTCCACTTCGACGCCCTGTGCTCAGGTTCTGATGCCTCCTCGGCGCAGGTGGCAGGGCAGATCTCCACCGACGGCCACACCTACTCGCTGGCCTCGACCTCACCCGGCACGGTGCGCGTGCAGGAGCTCAACACCGCGGTGAGCGAGGAGAGGCCGGGCCGTCCCGACGACCCGGTGGACCCGCCCGACGAACCGGTGGCGCCCCGTTCCGGGGGCACCCTGGCCGGGCCGTCCCTGCGCGATGACGATTCGTCGGACTGCCAGGGCGCCAAGGACGTCAACACCATCGACATGGGCGTCTTCTACACCAAGGAGGCCGCGGAGAAGGCCGGTGGCGCGGACAAGGTCAGGGCCCAGGCGAAACTCGGCGTGGACCTGGTGAACCGGGGCTTCACCAACAGCAAGCTGGCGGTGCGCGCCCGGCTCGTCCACTTCGGCCCGGCCGACGACGAGCCCGGACTCCCGGCCGAGAATCCCGACGAGACCGCGCCCTACCGCAAATGGGCCTCCGACAACGAGCTGTGGACGAAGTACGCGGTGGACGACATCGCGCTCTTCCAGAGCGTGGGAACGGGCACCGGATCCTTCGTGCAGGACCCCCGGCCCACCAGCGGCAAGCGCATGTTCCTGATGATGAACGTCGCCGCCGTCCCCGGCCTCACCCTCGGGCACGAACTGGGCCACAACCTCGGCCTCGACCACGACTGGGTCACCGAACCGGAGCCCGGCAAGTACCCCTACGCCCACGGATGGATCCCGCCGAGCAAGAAGTGGCGCACCATCATGGCCTACCCCGGCGGCTGCGCCGGCTGCGAGCGGATCAACTACTACTCCGATGTCGAGGCGACCTACGAGGGCGAGCCCCTGGGCGCACCGGACTCCGAGCCCCAGCCCTCCGACGCGGTGCGGATGATCCGCAAGAACGCTCCGATCGTGGCGGCGATGCAGCCGGAGAAGTCCCCGGCCGTCTACTGCCGCCTCACCGTGAAGTCCACGCCGGACACCGGCGGCAGCACGACGCTCGACGTGCCCGGCCCGTACACCAAGGGCACCGTGGTCCGTGCCGTGGCCGCCCCGAACCCCAACTTCCGGCTGGTCGGCTGGTCGCTCAACGGCGCCCCGCTCGCGGACACCGACACCTCGGTGAGCGTCGCAGTCGACGCCGATTCCGTCCTGGAGGCCAGGTACACGAAGGTCGACTGCGCGCTGACCGTCCAGGCACAGCCGACCGAGGGCGGCGCGGTGACTGCGGACCGTCCGGCGCCGTACAAGTGCGGCTCCGCCGTGACGCTGACGGCCATCCCGAACCCGGGCTGGCGGTTCGTCAACTGGAACAGCGAGAACGGGACCGCCAAGCGCGACATCGTCGCCACGACACCGGTACACCAGTTCACCCTCGAACAGGACACCGTGATGACCGCGAACTTCGCGAAGTCGGACGAAGACACCCCGAGCCCGAGCCCGAGCCCTGAGCCGACGCCAACTCCCACGCCGGAGCCGAGCCCGAGTCCGACTCCCGAGCCGTCACCGACTCCCACGCCGACCCCGACCCCGACCCCGACGCCTGAACCGACGTCGAGTGCGTCTCCTTCGCCGAGTCCGTCAGTGGTCCCGAACCCGCCTGCCCCGCCGACTCCGGATCAGCAGGCCGACCTCAACCCGCCCGCCCCGCCTGCCCCGCCAGCTCCGGACACAGCGACCCCGACCCCGGTTCCGACCGCAGGTGCGAGGGAGGGGTCCGAGCTGCCGTCCACCGGTACGCCCGTCCCGCCCATCGCGATCGCCCTGACCGCAGGCCTGGCCATGACGGTCGGCGGCGTTCTCCTGACCCACCGGCACCGCAAGGCCCGCCGTTAGGACCCGGTCTATCACCTGACCGACGCGCAGCCACCGGCCACCGAGGCCGTACTGCGAAGGCGGCCGACCCCACGAACACCGGGGCCGGCCGCCGATTCATTGTCCCGCCGCCCCGCGACCGCCTTCGGTCTCATCCGCCGCAACGTTCCGGACATTTCGCCACACGCATGGCATGGTGACGACGGATCAGGACACGGTGACAGTAGTGACCTTGGCGCGGCCCACCTCGTATACCGCTCCCCGGCGCCTGGGCCGGAACCTTCGTCACCATCCTCGCCACCGCCCTCGCCGTCGCCGCCTACCTCTACCTCCTCACCTGCGGCCGCACCCTCACCCCCCACCCCACCCCCACGACCTGACCCACCATCACACCGACGCCGGAGCGGCCGCGCCCCCACCGTGAGCACGACCCACGCCGCCCGCGCGGGCGGCTGGCCGCGACCGCGACGACGGCACAGACCCTCGTATCGGACGAGTCGCGGAAGGTGTTCCGACCAGTGGTACTGCCACCGACCACCCACGAGCAGGTGGCCGGCGGTGACCCGGGGACCTACGCGTTGAGGAAGCTCCCCAGCTCGGCGTACATCTGCGTCACCGCCTCGTTCACCGCCTTCGACTTGGTGTCGAAGCTGAGGAAGCCGTGGATCAGGCCGGGGTACATGTGTTTGCGCACCGCCACCCCGGCGGCGGCCAGGGCGTCCGCGTATGCCAGGCCTTCGTCGCGCAGCGGGTCGCACTCTCCGCAGCCGACGATCGCGGGGGCCAGGCCCGCGAGGTCGTCGGCCAGCAGCGGCGAGGCCGGGGCGCGGTCGGCGGCGGACGGGTCGGCGGTGAAGTAGAGCTGCATGTCGTTCTCCACCTCGGCGGTGGTTAGCAGGAACCCGGTCGCGTTCTCCACCCTGGAGGGATACCGGTCGCCGGGCCGCAGGTCGGTGGCCGGGTAGGCGAGCAGCTGCGCGGCCAGCGGGCGGCCCTCGTCGCGGAAGGCCAGTGCCACCCCGGCGGCCAGGTTCGCCCCGGCGCTGTCGCCGGCCACCGCGAGCCTGCCGCCGCCGAACTCGCCGATGTGGTCGGACACGTAGGTGGACACGGCGATGCAGTCGTCGTACCCGGCCGGGAACGGGAACTCCGGGGCGAGCCGGTACCCAACGCTGACCACCACCACGCCCAGGTCGCGGCACAGCCGGCGGCACACCCCGTCATGGGTGTCCAGATCCCCGACGATGAACCCGCCGCCGTGGAAGAACAGGATCGTCGGCACGGTGCCCTGGGCCTCGGGGCGGTAGACGCGCACCGGGACCCCGGCCAGGGAGTCGTCGGCGACCCGGCCGACCTGGATGGGCGGGTCGGGGGCAACGGCCAGCGACAGCATCCGGTTGCCCGCGCGCATCTGCTCCACGGTCGGCGCCTCGGCCGGCGGCGGACCGTCCACGCCGAACTGGTGGAGCAGGTCCGCGATCTCGGGATCCATCACAGGCATGGCGAAACGTCCTTCACGTCCGGCGCCCACGGCGCGGGGGATGAGCGACTTCTCCTCGAACCTAGACACCCGCGGCCCGCCCGGCCCGACAGCACGGCCCTCCGGGTGACACCACCAAGGCCAGGCATCCAGACCAGCCCCGGCCCCCTGACGTCTGAGGAACACACCGGGCCGCCTCTGTGGAGGTTGACCGGACCGGACCGTTGGCGGACAGGCGGGAAGCCCGGTCGGCTGCGGCGGGCCGTTGTCGTGACGGCCACCTGCCTCACCCAGCCCCGGGCCTGTGGAGGTCCGGCACATGGCGGCGTCGTCAGTTCACTCGTGCTCGGCTTTGGCGAAGTGCTGGTCGAAGTAGGTGCGGGTGAGGCTGGGCCCGTGGCGAGCAGGGTGGTGCGGGGTCAGCGGGTGAGTGCGCGGTCTGGCTGTCCGAGTCCCCACCGGGTGGTCGCGGCAACGCTCCTCTCCAGGGCCGTGCTTCAGAGGGGAGGTGCCCGACACCGAACCGGCAGGCCTGGGTTCGGAAGCGTCGGCCGGTGGCTGGGCACCGTGAGGGTCGACTTCTAGCCCGCGCGGGGGAAGATCCCGCGCCGTCCGTCCGGGTCCGGGCGATCAGCACATGGGGTCTGGTGTCATTTCGTGCGTGGCCACCCGTAGGTGAGTGAGCCTCAGCGAACCGTAGATGCGGGCTCGTTCGACGCCGCCTGGCGCAGGGGGTCGCGGTTGTGTCTCCGTGCACAGCTGCGGATCTGGTCTGGGCAGTCTCGTACTCGCCGCCAGGATGGCGGGCGATCCGTCGTCGAAGCGACGGGAAAGGGCAGGAATGTCGAAGTCGCGCACACCCGTCACTCGGGCGGTCCGGCACCAACGGGCCACACTCGTCGTCTGCGCTGTCACCTCGCTTGCCCTCGTCGGTGCCACGGAGGCCGCGTACGGCGTCTGGTGGTCGCAGGTCCCCGCCGGTGCCCCGGTGCAGGCCGGCCACCGGGCGGCGGTGCCGCCGCCGATCAAGATCATGCCCATGGGCGACTCCATCACGGAGGGCTGGGGCAGCTTCGACTGGGGCGGCTACCGCAGGCCGCTGCTGCCCCTGCTGCACCGCTCCGGGTATGACATCGACTTCGTGGGATCGCGTCACAAGGCCTCCGACACCGGCGGCGATCCCGACCACCAGGGCACCTCCGGCATCAGGATCGAAGCCCTGGAGAGGGACCTGAAGAGCAATGACCGGGTCGGCACCGCCGCACCCGACTACGTCCTCCTGCACATCGGCACCAACAACATGACCACCGGATCGACGGGGGTCGCCGCGCTACTGGAGTCCCTGATCAAGGAGGTCCGCGCGCAGGCGCCGACTGCCAAGATCCTGGTGGCGTCCATCATCCCCGCCACGAACGCCGGTTGGCGGCCGGCGGAGATCCCGAAGTACAACGCCGAGCTGAAGACGACCGTCGACGCACTGGCCGCCAAGGACAGCTCCATCGTCTACGTCGACATGTCGGCGCCCGTCGCCCTCACCGGAGACGGCCTGCACCCCAACGACGCGGGCTACGAGACGATGGCCCAGCGGTGGTACGACGCCCTGAAGCCGGTGCTGCCCGCACCTTCCGGCGGTCCCATCCTCCAGGACAACCCGCACTTCCAGACCGTCAACACCGTCCCTGCCGCTCCGAACCAACGCGGCATCTCCCTCTGGTCCAACCAGGGCGCCGCCATCACCCGGGTCGACTCGGGCTCTGACCTCAACGCGGTGGCACCGACCGTCGGCGGGGGCGTCAGCACGACCTTCGCCACCCGACCCAATGTGCCGGTCACGGTGACCTACCGGGTCAGGAACAGCTCCGGCAAGGCCCCCGGCTGCACCAACTCGGTCGACCAACTCCGGCTACAACCCTCCGCCGGCCCCGCCCAGGACGTCACGGCAACCGACGCCTGGACCGACCACACCTACACCTTCACGCCGACCTCCACCCAGAGCAGCCTGTCCCTCACCACCCCGACCGGATCGAACCGAGCCTGCGGCCCCCTGGTCACCAGCGTGATCGTCCGCGAGGACACCACCCCACCCACCCCGAGCCCCAGTCCGACGCCGACGCCTGAGCCGACGCCGACCCCAAGTCCGAGTCCGAGTCCGAGTCCGACGCCGACGCCGACGCCGACGCCGACGCCGACGCCTGAGCCGACACCGACCCCGAGTCCGACGCCTGAGCCGACGCCCACCCCGACTCCTCCTGTGCCAACACCCGTACCCACGCTCACGCCTGAGCCCGTCGGCCCGGTAATCGCCCCCACGGTCACCCCGCGCACCCCGGCCCGAGCCGAGCCTGCGCAGGCAGCCCCGTCCGGCGGCCGGGACAAGGAGCAGACCGTGACCGGCTGCCTGGCCGACACCGGTGTTCCTGGCCTGCTGCTCGCCGGGACCAGCGGCTCGCTCCTCATCCTGGGGATGCTCCTGGCCAGGCGGTTCCGCAGGCTGACGGGAACGGGTGGCGACCAGTAGCACCACATGGGTTGATCTCGGGGAGCCCGCTGGGGGCAAGAGGGGCAATCCATGAGGTGAAGGGTCGTCTGCCGATGAGGGCAATGTCGGAGCAGGTTCATCGCCACTGCGGTGGCAGAGGGCAGGCCGTTGTCGCCCGGTCGGCGGTGGCGGCCAGTGTGGTGCCGGCGCCGCAGGTGCCGGGGATGCCAGCGCCGTCGCGTACGCGGCCAGTCACGAGCCGCGGAGTTCCGGAGACTCGACGGGGTGTCGGTCAGGTTCTCGTCGGTGGGCTTCCGTCGTCCCTGGCCGTGTCCTCGGTGGTGTTGGTGTCGGGCCACTGGGGGGTCGGGGGTCTGGGTGATGTCGGTCAGGATGTAGTCCTGGTGGGATCTGCCTGAGTGGCTCGGCTCGTTCAGGACCGCTCACAAGCGGTTGTTGCGGTGGGCGGTTGACGGCACGTCGGCGAACGTCTTCGCGGCTGTTCTGGCCGCGGCGGACGCGGACGGGGAGATCGGCTGGACGGTGCCGGTGGATTCCGCACTTCACCAGCACCTGCCTGCGCCCTCGCGCGGTGAATGCGCTGGGCCGACGGGTGGCGGTGGCATAGGGGTGGCCCTGCAGCGGGCTGCCCCTCCAACGTGGCAGCAGCCAGCCGGATCAGCTGCCAGGGCGAGTTCCGGCTGAGGACTCGCCGCTGACCTTCGCGGGCGTAGTGCCGGTCCGGCCCGACCGGCTGTCGGGTTGGCTGTGCCGCCGCTCAGCCAATCAAAGAGGCACGCTCTAGGTCCGGGAGACACCCGGACGTGTCGCCTTCCACAACTCGCAGGCCATGGGCAACGAGCTGACCAAGATCGAGGGCACCATCCCGATCGTGACCTTCCTGGCCACCGACGGCTGGTGGACCACCAGGCAGACGCACTTCGCCAAGGGCGGCTGCACCGCCTGCTGACCACACTGCCGAGCCCTGGTCGGCAGGGCTCGCGGTACCCCCTTGAGCCGGGTGCCCGTCCGACAGAGCGCTCCTGACGCACCACCAGCAGCAGGAGCCCATCCGGGGGCGAGCCGGGGCCGAGTGTGCGGCCGGCCGGGTGGTGATGATGCGACACATCAGATCATGATCGCGACAATCCTCCGCCGGGGGCTACCTATGTCCATGACGTGGTCTGTCGTCCGTGGCATGGCGCCCTCTCCGGAGAGCCCTCGGGTGGAGCACAGCGCCTGGAGTGTCGATGCGGCAGGGCGGACCTCCGGACAGGGGTGCCTCGAAAGGGATCTTGAATGCACAGGTGGACTGCGGCCACGCGGGGGCATCTGACCCCCCGTCGGATCGCGATGGGGACGATGATGGTCGTCCTGATGAGCTCGTCAGCCATGGGCCTGGCCTACGCCGCGCCCGTCACGATCGGTGCCCACGCCGCCGTCATCCAGGACGGATCAGGTGAGTTCACCCTTTCCGACGGTCCTGGACTGGACAGCGGTCCGGTCAACGGCATCGTCCGCACCAACGACACCGTCGCCTACCGGGTCGAGATCCAGGCGCTGCGCGGGACAGCGGAGCGGCCGCGCTTCACGGTGCAGGCTCCGCCGAACACCAAGTGGACGGTCCTCCCTGACAAGTGCACCGGCGCGGGTTCGGGCATCAGCGCCGGCGGACTGCTCACCTGCGTCCTGCCCGACATGACGGCGCAGACCCAGCAGGTGCCGCTCGTCCTGCAGGTGCTGGGCACCGCGAAGAACGGCGACAAGCTCAACATCTCCGTCAACGCCACGGCCGACAACTCCGACAGCGCGACGGGCACCACGGCCGTCTCGCCGGACACCACGGTCAGCGCGCTGCCGAAGTACAACCTGGTCAAGGACGGCAAGTACTCCTACACCGACCGGCCGGCCCCCGGCCCGAACGGGGAGCCCGGCCGGGTCCAGACCATGCCGATCGTGGTGGAGGCCCGGACCGTCGACCCGGCGCGCGGGGACTTCAGCAAGCTCGGTCAGGAGACGCTGGTCTCCCCGATGACGTTCACCGACGACCTGACGAAGCTGCTGAACGGCGACCCGACCAAGGGCGCCCGGCTCTACAGCTGGGACTCGGCGAACCCGGCCTGCGGCACCAACGACGCCACCGTCCCGAACGCGCCGTACGGCCGCCAGGGCCTCGGGGACGCCACCAACACCACGGCGAACAGCGGCGCCTACAGCTGCACCCAGGGCGCGGCGGGTGACAACATCCAGGTCACCATCACCGGCGCCAACAGCACCCCGGAGACCTACCCGGTCAAGGGCGCGACCGGGACCGACCTGGCGAAGAACTCCGGCGTGATCAGCGCCGGCTTCCTGCGGATCTGGATCCCGCAGACGGAACTCGACGCCACCGCCACCAAGTCCGGCGGCAATGCACTTCTGACCGACACCTACACCAACTTCTCGCCGGTCTCCACCAGCGGTCAGACGAACTACGGGCAGGGCGGCTCCGAGCCGACGGAGGACAACTCCCAGCAGATCGGCGTCAACGCCACCGGCACCTTCGGCAAGGAGTACGAGTCCTTCGACGGCTACGCGCCCGGCACCGCGCCGAAGAAGAAGGACAACAACGCGCTGGTGACCCCCGGTACGCCGGTCCGCTCGCACGTCTTCATCAACTCCTCGGACACGTCCGACAATCCCAACTTCATCGCCTGCGACGTCTTCGGCGACGGCAACCAGCGCATCAGCAAGGCCCCTGCGGGCAACCGCCTGAACGCGGACGGCCAGTACGCGGCCGTCATCCCGCCGACGCCGGCCGTGACGATCGAGTACGCCGCGTACCGGAACACCCCGCCGACCAGCGCGCTCGCCCTGCGGCTCGACCCGCTCGGCGCCGGCGCCCAGCTGCGGCAGACCTGTGACGACGCGGACGGCCCGTGGTTCGACAGCCCGGAGAAGGTGCCGGGCGGCGTGGCCGCGGCGGGCAAGGTCCGTTTCAAGACCGCCATGCCCGCAGGCGGTGGCCGGGACTTCTACACCTTCCTGACGGTCAACGACACCGGACTGACCCGGGGTCAGATCGTCCGCAACGCGGCCGTGTTCAAGCCGCTGAGCGGCACCTGGACTCGGGACACCAGGTCGGCCTACGCCCCGGCCGTCAACGGTGTGATCGATCCGAACAAGAACTACGCCAGCGGAAACCTGGCCGACCACCTGATCATCACCCCCGTGCTGGCCCGCATCGACAAGAAGACCGTCGACCCGGGGGCGGACGCCACCAGCACGCCCGACCAGCAGCGGCAGGTCCTCAAGGGGCAGACGTTCACCTTCGGCCTCTACCCGTCGCTGAAGTCGAACGCGGCAGCCCCCGGCCCGCAGGACCTGACGATCGTCGACACCCTGCCGAAGGGCTTCAGTTACGTCGCGGGCAGCGCCTCGGTGACCGAGCAGTCGGCGGTCAAGAACGCGGACGGCACGACCACCGTCACCTGGGTGCTCCGGGCGCAGCAGGCCAACACCACGATCGCCCCGATCACCTACAAGGTCCTGACGGACGCGGACGCGGCTGAGGGCTCGTACCAGAACACGGTGAAGGTCTCGACCCCCGAGGACCTCAGCGACGAGGGCCTGCGGACCGCCAAGCGCTCCCTGTCCATCGTCGCGGGCACGGGCATCACGGTGAGCAAGAGCACCGACACCCCGCTCGTCCCCCGGGACACCGACCTGCCGTGGAAGCTGACCTACACCAACCCGCAGACTCTCCCGCTGCGCGGCGTCGACATCATCGACGAGCTCCCGTGGGTAGGTGACGGGCGTACCCCGGCGACGAAGTTCTCCGGGACCCTCGCCTTCAAGTCGCTCCAGGCGGTGCCGGACGACCCGCAGGTCACCCTGAAGTTCACGGCGGCCACGCACGGATCGATCAAGCCCGATCCGACCGACGCCTCGAACAAGCCCGGCGGCGCCACCAAGTGGTGCGCCAAGACCGAGTTCGGCCAGGCCGGCTGCCCGGCCAACGACGCCGCGGTCACCGCCGTCATGGTCAACGACCCCCGGGAGATCTCGCCTGGCCAGTCGCGTGACCTTGCGCTGGTGCTGACACCGACCGGGAACGTCGGCAAGGACATCTACACCAACAACTTCAGCCTGCACGCCCGGGACCTGGTCTTCCCGGTGATCTCCAACGACGTGCCGATCGAGGTCCCGGAGGAGCCGTCTCCGAGTCCGTCTCCGTCGCCGAGCCCGTCTCCGAGCCCGAGCCCGAGCCCGAGCCCGTCTCCGTCGCCGAGTCCGTCTCCGAGCCCGAGTCCGAGCCCGAGCCCGTCTCCGAGTCCGTCTCCGAGCCCGAGCCCGAGCCCGAGCCCGAGTCCGAGTCCGTCTCCGTCTCCGAGTCCGAGCCCGTCGCCGAGCCCGTCTCCGAGTCCGTCTCCGAGTCCGAGCCCGTCGCCGAGCCCGTCTCCGAGTCCGTCTCCGAGCCCGAGCCCGAGCCCGAGCCCGAGTCCGTCTCCGTCTCCGTCTCCGTCTCCGAGTCCGAGCCCGTCGCCGAGCCCGTCTCCGTCTCCGTCTCCGTCTCCGTCGCCGAGCCCGAGTCCGTCTCCGTCTCCGAGCCCGAGCCCGAGCCCGTCTCCGTCTCCGAGTCCGTCTCCGTCTCCGTCTCCGTCTCCGTCTCCGTCTCCGTCTCCGAGTCCGAGTCCGAGCCCGTCGCCGAGCCCGTCTCCGTCTCCGAGTCCGAGCCCGTCTCCGAGCCCGTCTCTGTCTCCGAACCCGAGCCCGAGCCCGTCTCCCAGCCAGACGACTCCACTTGTGCCCAGGCCGCCGCTCCCGCACACGGGTGCAAACGCCATCTGGGCCTTGCTCGCAGCCACGCTGCTGCTTGCCGGTGGCACGCTGACCTTCGTGGTGACGCGTAAGCGCACGAACCACGGCGGATAAGCAGCCGATCGCCAGCCCGGGTAGGACCGCCAGACCGGTGGTCCTACCCGGGCCGCTCCACGTCAGGGTCTGTTGCCGCAACCGCTCATGAGCAGCTCCATGACACGACGTCACCTTCTGTGCGCCGCAGCGGTGGTCGGTGCCACGACCCTCCTCGGCGGCACGACCGCGGCATCCGCCCGGGTCGCCTCGCGGGCCGCTGCGGCCGCGATCGACCCCCAGGAGAAGGCATACCTGGAGAGCCTGAAGCAGCTCGCGGACCCGTCCTGCGACGAAGCGCGCTAGTGCCGCGCAGGTCAGTTCGACGGGGCTGAACAGGAGTCGGTAGGGCTGGTCTGCGGCGAACAGCTCACTGACGTACGAGTCGCGCCGGATCAGCCCGGTCGGCAGGAAGAACTGCAGGAGCCAGTCGTTGTAAGAGCTGGGTCGACACCGGCTTCAAGAACGCCGTGATCGAGCACGGCGCAAACCTGGGAATCGACGTCGAAGTCGTCCACCGCAAGTCCGACATCCCCGGATTCCACGTGGTGAAAAGGCGGTGGGTAGTCGAACGGAGCCTGGGACGGATCATGCAGCGCCGCCTCACCCGCGACTACGAGACCCTGCCGGCCAGCTCCGAAGCCATGATCCACATCGCCTCAATCGACAACCTCGCCAAGCGCATAACGGACGAAACCACGCCAGCCTGGCGAGGAACGTACTAGGACATAAAGCGCAAGCTGCTCTCGCTGAATGCCCTCTGCGACGTCCGGGCCAGCGGCGTGTCGACCGGGTCGGCGATCGCCTCGTTCAGCGTCGGGACGGAGGAGGATTTGCAAGCAATGCTCAGGTGGCCAGTTGCCAGATGATCTTTTCGAGGGCCGAGCAGATGTGGTCTGCATGTGAAGCGGAGCGCGCGGTGGCCAGTTCGATGCTGAGACGTCCGTTGAAGGTCGTGACGATGTAGGTGGACGTAGGACCCGGCGGTTCATTGGGATCCCCTCCCTCGACCGGCCTGAGATGTTGACCGAGGATAGTGCCGCGGAAGTCCACGAGGGTGAGATCCGGTGGGGTGCGCAGGTCCGGGATCCGTCCCCAGTTCGTCAACATGATCGTGTCTGGCGACAGCGTCATCGGTGTCACGATCGGTGGCGGGCGGTCTGCCGGGTGGTCTGCCGGGCCATCGGACGAAGCCTCCTGATCCTGGCCGGTCAGGTGCAGCTGTGACTGCTGTACGACACCGTCGCTGATGCTCGTGTCCAGTTCACCGAGCAGGTCCTTGGCGAGCGCCATCGGGTCGGTGTTCGCGCCGACGGTGCGTTTGAATCCGACCGTTCCGAAGATGTTGGTCCCTGCCAGGGCGTCCAGCGGCGGGCTGACGCGGGTGCGCACGTCGACCGGATACATGAAGGGGACGGAAACCGCCTGTGGCCCTTCGGCTGCGACCGTGGCGTGGGCGATCATCACGCACGCGGAGACCAGGCCGTGGATCGAGATCCCGTTGGCGCGCCCGAGCCGGGCGAGCGTCGAGGTCGTCTCGGTCGTGAACCGGATTCGGCAACGAGCCGGCTCGGTGGTGTGCGCCGCCGGAGGCGACGTCGCCTCCGGCCGCTCCGGCATCGCCACCGGCTCGAAGAGCGCCTCCACGCCGCTGCGGCCCAGTTTGGGGACCTGACTGTGCGCCAGGACCGATTCCAGCGACTGCGGCATCGGGAACACGCTGAGCAGTGTGGGGCGGCCGGTGTCCAGGATGTCGGTGTAGTGACCCCACAACTCGGCCAGCAGCGCTACGGACGCGGCGGCGTCCGCGATGCAGTGGTCCGTCAGCAGGGCGACCGTTGCACGGTCACCGGCATGGGACACCTCCAGGCCGATGAGCTCCTCGGTGTGGTTCAGCCTCCGGGCCGCCGATGCGGGATTCTCGCCTCCGGCACGGACCCGGACGGCCGGAACGGGGCGGTCACCGTCCACGACGAACTCGTGCCCCTCACCTCCGGACCGGATGTACCCGTTGAAGACCGGATGCGCTCGACACAACGCCCCGAACGCCTCCGACAGGGCGAGGACGTTCAACGGGCCCTCAACGACGAGGGAGTACGCCACGGTCTTCGCCGGCTCCAAGTACAGAGCCTCGGACGGAGCCAGCATCCGGCCGGCAATGACCGACGAGGCCGTCTCAGCCATCAGAAAACAGTCCCTTCTCACCCAAAGCCGGATCTTAAGGAAGTCAGTCTAGAGACTGTCACAAAGGCTATCGATCTGGGCTTTCGTCTCGTAGGGCCTGGAGCCCGAGTGTCACTCCAGTGGCTTTATCGGTGAGCCACGGCACCGCCGGAAGGTCAGTTCCGACTCCAGCGGTACTGACCGAAGGCCAGGGCCGACGGAAGGGGCCTCCGCCTGGCTGACGCTTACTCGGGGACTTCGTCGCTGAGCGCCGGCGGCCTTGAAGTCTCCTGAAGGCGGTCGGCTGGGCAGGAGTTGACGTCTGGTGGATCGGACGGATCCGGGGCCTGGCGGCGGTCGCCAAGATCAGGCGTTGGCGTGGCGCGGCAGAGTTCGTCATGTACTTGACGGGCCCGGCCGGGTACCGAAAGGCTTGTGGATCAAGGCACTTGATGCAGAGCCAGGTCCGCCGGCCCATTACAGGGGCCCGTCCCAGGCCGCTGCCTATCCGGGGGAAAAAGTGATCATTCACCGATCGGTCCGCACTGCGATACTGACCGCGACCGCAGCCCTGGGGATCGCCTTGAGCGCGGCGAACCCGGCCGGCGCGGTCGTCGGCGGTGCGGATGCCACCGCCGGCGCCGCGCCCTTCCAGGTCAGCATCCAGGACACCTCTCACCGTTGCGGAGGGGTCATCCTGGACCGCACCACCGTGCTCACCTCGGCCCAGTGCGTGGCCGGCACGTCGGCGAGCCGTCTCCTGGTCCGCTCCGGCAGCCTGCGGCACGGCTCGGGCGGCACGCTGACCAGGGTCCAGTCCGTGCGGGTCCATCCGCAGTGGAACGGCCTCTCGCTCAGCAATGACATCGCGATCCTCAAACTCACCACCGACATCCCGCTGAACGGCACGACCACCGCCGCGGCACAACTGCCCACCTCGGACCAGACACCGGCCCCCGGTACCGAACTGACCGTCACGGGCTGGGGAACCACCTCACAAGGCGGCTCGCTGCCGGCGACGCTGAAGACCGTCAAGGTCCCGGTGACCAGCCGGCAGACGTGCCAGGACGCCTACGGCGGACTCGGCCTCGGTCTCCTGAACCGCTGGGACCGTGGCGCACCGAGCCTCCTGGGCGGACTGGTCGAGACACCCGTCTACGACAGCGCGACGATGTTCTGCGCCGGGGTACCCGCAGGTGGCAAGGACGCCTGCCAAGGCGACGGCGGCGGCCCGGCGCAGACCGACGGCATCCTTCGCGGCCTGGTCTCCTGGGGCCGGGGCTGCGCCCAGGCGGGCTACCCGGGTGTCTACACCAGCATCGTCCCTTACCTGGATTGGATCACCACCAACCGGGCCTGAGAAGCCGCAGCCCTGTCGACCCGAGGGCACGGCGTGCAATTCGGAGTTCGGGATCGGCAGGTGGCCCCGGCAGCTGACCGGCTGCCGGGGCCATGGCAGGCGGGCTGTCGCCGCCGTTTCGTCAGCAGTCACGAAGAGTGATGACTCAGGTGGTCCTCACTCCCGGGTGTCTTGCTGACGCTTTGCTGACCCCGGATGGTCGATCAAGCCCCTGGGCTGGGAAGAACCGCTGAAAGCGTGACATGTGGTGGAACTTCATCGCCCGGTCCGGTGAGGAGATCGCCCAGGCGCGCGCGGAGTGGATGGAGGGGTCGCTCTTCGGCCAGGTGCACGGGTACGACGGGGCGCGGCTGGCCGCTCCGGAGCTGCCCCCCGTCCCGCTGAAGCCGCGGGGGCGCGTGCGCTGAACAACGGAAGACCTGACGATCCGACATATTTCCGCGAAAAAATCGCGGCCACAAATCAGTCCGCCGGGGACCGGGGCCTGCTACAGTCGTCTTAGTTGCAGTAGTGGTTCCCATGAACTTTGTGTGCGCCTGCTGATGTTTCGCGGGCGCATTTTTCTTTTCCGGGATTTTTCCGGATGGGTGCTCATCGCGGCGACTCGAAGTGCGCGAGGTGTGCGCTTCGGACGGCCCTTTGAAGGAGATTCTTTTATGGCTAATGGCACTGTGAAGTGGTTCAACTCGGAAAAGGGCTTCGGCTTCATCGAGCAGGAGGGTGGCGGCGCTGACGTGTTCGCCCACTACTCGAACATCAACGCCAACGGCTTCCGTGAGCTGCTCGAGGGCCAGAAGGTCGAGTTCGACGTCACGCAGGGTCAGAAGGGCCCGCAGGCCGAGAACATTCGCCCGCTGTAGTTCATCTGCCACGGCACCCGCCTGACAGCGAAGGGCCCGCACCGCGCACACGATGCCCGGTGCGGGCCCTTCGGCATTGTTCCGCGTTCCGCCCCAGGAAGGCCTTACATGAACCGCTCCAGCCGCGATGCCCACCGGAACGTCCGTCAGGGGGCTTCCGCACACGGTGAGTTCGCGATGCCGGTGAGTACCACTCCGGCGCTGCCGGCGGTAGGGGCCTTCGACCAGCTGGACCTGCCGAACGCGCTGCTGTCGGTGCTGGCCCGTCAGGGCGTCACCGCCCCGTTCCCGATCCAGGCCGCCACGCTGCCGAACTCGCTGGCGGGCCGGGACGTGCTGGGCCGGGGCCGTACGGGCTCCGGCAAGACCCTCGCCTTCGGCCTGGCGGTGCTGGCCCGCTCGGCCGGGCGGCGTGCCGAGCCGCGGCGGCCGCTGGCCCTGGTGCTGGTGCCGACCCGGGAGCTGGCGCAGCAGGTCACCGAGGCCCTCACGCCGTTCGCCCACGCGGTGCGGCTGCGGGTGGCAGCGGTGGTGGGCGGGACCTCGATCGGGCGGCAGGCCCAGGCGCTGCACCGCGGCGCCGAGGTGGTGGTGGCCACGCCGGGCCGGCTCAAGGACCTGATCCAGCGTGGCGCCTGCGAGCTGGACGCGGTCGGTGTCACGGTGCTCGACGAGGCCGACCAGATGGCCGACATGGGCTTCCTGCCGCAGGTCACCGAGCTGCTGGAGCAGGTCGCGGACGGTGGCCAGACGATGCTGTTCTCCGCCACCCTGGACCGCAACGTCGACCGGCTGGTGCGGCGCTTCCTGAAGGACCCGGTCACCCACTCGGTGGACCCCTCGGCCGGAGCGGTCAGCACCATGGAGCACCACGTGCTGCACGTGCAGCGCGAGGACAAGGACGCCACCATCGCCCACATCGCCTCCCGGGAGGGCGGGGTGATCATGTTCACCGCCACCAAGCACGGCGCCGACCGGCTGGTGCGGGACCTGCTCGCCAACGGGGTCAGGGCCGCCGCCCTGCACGGCGGCAAGTCCCAGCCCCAGCGCACCCGCACCCTGGAGCAGTTCCGCGCCGGCCAGGTGACGGCGCTGATCGCGACCAACGTCGCCGCCCGGGGCATCCACGTCGACGGCCTCGACCTGGTGGTCAACCTGGAGCCGCCGGCCGACCACAAGGACTACCTGCACCGGGGCGGACGCACCGCCCGGGCCGGGGAGTCCGGCACCGTGGTCACCCTCGTGCTGCCCACCCAGCGCCGCGGGATGGTCCGGATGATGAACACCGCCGCCATCACCCCCGTCACCACCAGGGTCAGCGCCGGCGACGAGCACCTGGCCCGCATCACCGGAGCCCGGGTGCCCACCGGCATCCCCACCACCGTCCCCGCCGCCCCGGCGGCCGAGCGCCCGCGCGGCACCGCCGCCGACCGCAACCGCCGCAGCGGCCGCCACCGGGCGCCCCGCCGCGTCACCCTCGCCGCCTAGCGCGCACGAACGATCTATAGGATCTGCGGCATGGCAACACGACTTGTGCAGATCAACATGAAGGCCCGGGACGACGCCGCGCTCGGCAGGTTCTGGGCGGCGGCACTCGGGTGGGGCGTCGAGAGCGAGGGCCCCGGGGTGACCAACCTCGAACCGGTCGGCTTCTCGTATCCCGACCCCGCCGCCGTCTGCATCGACCTCATCGCCAGCCCGGAGCCCAAGACGGCGAAGAACCGGGTGCACCTGGACCTGGCCACCACCTCGACGGACCATCAGGCGGAGCTGGTCGCACGGCTGGAGGCCCTCGGGGCGACGCGCGCCGACCTGGGGCAGGGGGACGTCCCCTGGACGGTCATGGCCGATCCGGAGGGGAACGAGTTCTGCGTGCTGGAGCCCCGGGAGGTCTACCGGGACACCGGGCCGGTCGCCGCGGTGGTGGTCGACTGCGCCGACCCGCGGGCGATGGCCCGGTTCTGGGGCGAGGCGATGGACTGGACGGTGCACGAGGTCGCCGACGGGTTCGCGTCCCTGCGTTCCGCCCACGGCGTCGGCCCGTACCTGGAGTTCATCCGCACCCCGGACGCCAAGAGCGGGTGGAACCGGGTGCACCTGGACCTCGGCCCCTACCGGGGTGACGACCCGGCGGTCGAGGAGGCCAGGCTGCGCGCGCTGGGGGCCGGTGACCCGGGGGTGGACCAGGCCGGGATCTCGTGGCGGATCCTGACCGACCCGGAGGGGAACGAGTTCTGCCTGCTCAGCCCCCGTTAGCCCCCGGCCAGGGGTGAGGTGGCGTCAACTCATGCCGTTGGTACGTCACTTGGGTGTCTTCCGGAGAGGGGCGGGAGTTCACCCGGGTGCGTGAGCATGCACGGTCATGAGCAACCTCAGTCGCCGCATCTTCATCCTTGGCGGGCTCACCACCGCGGGCGCCGCCGCGTTCCAGCTCGGGGCGACGGCTCAGCCGTCGGCCGCCACTTCGACTCCCTTTCCGTTCACGCTCGGTGTCGCCTCCGGGGAACCGGACGACAGCAGCGTGGTGCTCTGGACGCGTCTGGCGCCCTCGCCGACCAACGCGGACGGCCAGGGCGGGATGCCCAACGCCGACGTGGCAGTCGACTGGCAGGTGTCGGTCAGTCAGAACTTCACCTCCCTGGTCGCCTCCGGGACGGTGACCGCCCGGTACGCGCAGGCGCACGCGGTGCACGTGCTGGCGGGCGGGCTCGCGCCGGACGCGGAGTACTACTACCGGTTCCGGGCGCAGGGGTTCATCTCGCCGGTTGGCCGGACCCGCACCGCGCCGGCGCTCGGCACCGTCGGGCGGGACTTCACGATGGCGTTCGCCTCCTGCTCGCACTACGAGAGCGGCTACTACACCGCCTACCGGCGGATGGCCGACGACCGCCCCGACCTGATCCTGCACCTGGGCGACTACATCTACGAGGGCGGCGCCGGCACCGGCGGGGTCCGCCAGCACCTCGGCAGCGAGATCGTCTCGCTGGCCGACTACCGCCGCCGCTACGCGCTCTACCGCACCGACCCGGACCTCCAGGCCGCGCACGCGATCGCGCCGTGGCTGGTGGTGCCGGACGACCACGAGGTGGAGAACAACTACGCGAACATGGTCCGGGCCGACAGCAGCCCGGTGCTGACGGCCGCTCAGTGGACGGCTCGGCGCACCGCGGCCTACCAGGCCTACTTCGAGAACATGCCGCTGCGGGCCGCCGCGACGCCCAACGGGAACAGCATCCAGCTGTACCGCCGGGTCCGCTGGGGCACCCTGGCGACCTTCCACATGCTCGACACCCGGCAGTTCCGCGACGACCAGGCCTGCGGCGACGGGACGAAGGTCTGTGCCGACGCCGACCTGACGAACCGTTCGATCACCGGCTCGGCGCAGGAGCAGTGGCTGCTCGACGGGCTGGGCCAGCGGCTGGGCACCTGGGACCTGATCGGCCAGCAGGTCTTCTTCGCCCGCAACGTGAACTCCGCCGGTGCGATGAACATGGACGCCTGGGACGGCTACCGGGCGAGCCGGGCGCGGATCCAGCAGGGCATCCTCGACCGGGGCGTGCGCAACCCGGTGGTGCTCACCGGTGACGTGCACGCCTCCTGGGGCAACGACCTCAAGGCCGACTACGCCAACCCGGACTCGGCGACCATCGGCTCCGAGCTGGTCTGCACCTCGATCACCAGCGGCGGCGACGGCAGCGCCACCACCGCGATCCCGAACGGGGCGTACAACCCGCACCTGCGGTTCTACTCCAACCGGCGCGGCTACGTCCGCACGCACATCACGCCGTCCCAACTGACCGCCGACTTCCGGTCGGTGGCGACGGTGACCGAGCACGGCGCGGCGGCGACCACCGCCCGGACCTTCATCATCCACGACGGACAGCCGGGGTTGGCCGATGCGTAAGCTCTCCGTTCTCGGCGCGGGCTGCGCCGCCCTCACCGCCGTCCTGGCCCTGGCCGTTCCGGCCTCGGCGGCGGGGCCCTCGTCCTGGGCGACCGCGAACAGCGACTCCGCCGGCGACCAGGACTCCTCCTCGATCGCGGCCGACCGCCTCGGCGACACCGCGGTGGTCTGGGAGGACGACCGCGACTCGGCGAACCCGGGGGACGACGCGCACAGCGACGTGTGGGTGCGGATGTACCGCAACGGCGTCTCGGCCTACGAGCAGAAGCTCTCGGCCGGCGGGACGGCGGGCACCGCCTGGCGGCACCTCCAGCCGGACGTGGGGCTCGACGACCGGGGGAACGCGGTGGTGGTCTGGGCGGAGGACCCGGACGGCAACGGGCTCTACAACATCGTCTATCGGGTGCTCTCCCCGGCGGGTGCGGTGCTCGGCTCCGGCCGGGTAAACGCGAGCGCGGAAGGCCAGCAGGTCCACCCCCGGGTGGCGGTCGACCCGGACGGTGCGCCGGGGAGCACGACGGCGGTCGCGTTCTCGGTGGTCTGGGAGGACGTCCAGGGCAGCTCGCCGGCGACGGTGAAGGCGGCCGGGTACACCGGGGCCACGACCAAGGCCTACGAGGTGACGGTCAACGCGGCCGGCGGCGCGCACCACAACCCCGACGTGGCGACCTCCGCCTCGGGCGAGGCCGTGGTGGTCTGGGACGAGGACACCGACGGCAACGGCTACTACCAGATCGGCCTGGTGAAGCTGGCCAGGGCGAACGGGGCCGTGACCCTGACCCGCCGAAGCGCCAACAGCCTGGGTGGCGGGCAGCAGCAACGCCCGGCGGTGGCGGCCGACTTCAACGGCGACTTCGCGGTGGCCTGGGAGTCCGACCACACCGGCACCCGGGGCGTCTGGGCCCGGTCGTTCACCGCGAACGGCACCGCGGGCCCGGCCGAGGTCGAGGTCTCGGCAGGGGCCGGGGCCGGGCAGCCCGCGGTGGGGATCGACGACCAGCGCGAGGTGGTGGTCGGCTGGAGCGTCGGCGGCACCGATCCGGCGGTGTGGGCCCGGGGCCTCAACTCCGACGGCACCTTCGCCGGGCGGCTGCCGGCCCAGTCCGTCAGTCAGCTGACAGCCGGCCGGCAGGAGCAACTGACGGTGGCCTCCTCGCCGTTCGGCACGCTGGCGATGTCGTACACCGACGACAACGACGGCAACACCTTCGACCAGGTCCTGCTCGGCCTCGGTGCGAGCAACTCCGACTGGTGAGGTCCGGTCAGCGGGGTGACCTCAGGGAGAGGGAGCACTGGGGGTTGCGGCACGGGCCGGGGCCCCACACGTAGCGTCTGATGCCGTCGAAGTCGGGTGCGGTGTCCAGGTACTCGGCTTCGACGGCGGCGTGGCAGCGGGGGCACAGCAGGCTCTTGGGCCTGACGGCGGAGAAGATGATCGTCGGCATGGCGGGCCTACCGTCCACGAGCGGGCGACGCCCGGCTGTGGTGCTTCCGGCGAGTGCCCCCACCGCCGTCTCCCTCGGCCCCCGGCACCGCGTGCGCCCAGGACCTCCAGCGTACTAGCCGGGCCGGACGGCGCCCATGTAGTCGGGCATGTACTGGAGGTCGAGGACGGTGACGTTCTTGCCGGTGCGGGGGGCGTGGATCATCTTGTTGTTGCCGATGTAGATGCCCACGTGGTGCAGGTCGGAGTAGAAGAACACCAGGTCGCCGGGCTGGAGGTTGGCGCGGGAGATGCGGGCGCCGGCGTTCCACTGGTCCTGGGAGACCCGGGGGAGCCGGACGCCGGCCTGCTCCCAGGCGCGCAGGGTGAGGCCGGAGCAGTCGAAGCCGGCCGGGCCCTCGGCGCCCCAGATGTAGGGCTTGCCGAGCTGGGCCTGGGCGAACTTGAGGACGGCGGCGGCCCGGCCGCTCGCGGGGACCTGGGGGAGGTCGGTGCGGTCGGCGGCGCCGCGGGAGGCGCGGCCGGCCTCGTCGACGTCGACCTGGGCGCGTTCGGCGGCGGTGAGGTTGTCGAGGAGCTTCTTGGCCTCGGCCAGCTTCGTCTGGACCTTGCTCTTCTCCTCGGCCAGCGCCTTGTGGTTGGCGTCCAGGGCGGCGAGCGTGGCGGCGGTCTCGGCGCGCTGCTGGTCCAGCCGCTGCTGCTGCTTCTGGGCCTGGCGCAGCAGGGCGAGCTGGGTGTCGGCCTCCTGGTCGCGGGCGGAGGCCTGGCGGAGGTAGTTGTCCGGGTCGGAGCTGAGCATCAGCTGGAGCGAGGGGTCGACGCCGCCGTTGCGGTACTGGGCCGCGGCCAGGGCGCCGAGCTGGCCCTGAACGGTATTCAACTTCTCCTGGCCCTCGGCGAGTTGGGTCTGCAGCTGGTTGGCCTCGGTCTGGAGCTTCCTGGCCCGCTCCTCCGCCCCGTTGAACCGTTCGATGGAGGCCTCGGCCTCCTCGTAGAGCGCGTCGACCTGCTTCTTGACGGTCGCGAGGTCGGGCTTGGGCGCCGCGTAGGCGGTGGTCGAGGAGGAGGCCAGGACGGCGGTGCCGGCTGCCGCGGTGGTCAGGACGGCGAGCCGGGCTCGGCTCGGCGGACTCGGCTTGCGGCGCTTTCCCACGGTCGGGCTCCTCGGTCGGCTGGCGGGCGGGCAATCACTCCTAGGGACCTTAGTAGTTTAGTTGCGGATTGGGAAAGGCGGGGGCCTAGTGCCGGGCCCGGCACTAGCACGGTGGGTCCGCGGCGCGGGGCGGTTCCTCGGGATGGTCGCTCACACGGGGGAAACCGGGCCGGAGTGGGGTGTGAGCGGGGTCGGGCGGCGGAAGGCTGGTGCCTGCACCCGGGGCGGAGTGAACGGCGCTCCGTCCGTACCCCTTCGACCCATCGAGGACGCTGATGCTTCGTGCTGGACCGTCGCCCGCAAGCCGGTGGTCCCCCGCGGTCCTCGGGTGGCTGCTGCCGGTGGTGGCGACCCCGGCCGTCGCGGTGGCCGCCACGGTGCTGACCGGAGCCGGGGCCCGGGCCGCGGTGGTCTGGTGCGGACTGGTGGGCACGGCGGGGGTGGCCCTGCTGGCGGCCCAAGTGGTGCGCCGTGGGCGGCAGTTGACCGATCTTCGGGAGCGGCACGCCCGGCAGGAGGCCGAGCTGCTCGGACGGCTGCGCCGGCAGGAGGCGGAGACCGTCCGACTGGCCCGGGTGACCCTGCCGGAGACGGTCGCGCGGCTCCAGCGCGGCGAGTTCACCGAGGACGTGCTCAAGGCCTACGAGGTCCACGACGGCGGCGCCGGGCCCGAGTTCAGGGCGGCCCGGCAGGCGGTGCTGCGTACCGTGCTGGAGGCGGTGGACGCGGAGGAGGGTCTGCGTGAGTCCGCGCAGCGCGCGTTCGTGAACATCGCGCGCCGGGTGCAGGCGATCGTGCACCGGCAGGCCCAGGACCTGCGGGAGATGGAGGACCGGCACGGCAACGACCCGGCGGTCTTCGAGGACCTGCTGCGGCTGGACCACGGGAACGCGTTGGTGGGCCGCCTGGCGGACTCCATCGCGGTGCTCGGCGGGGCCCGCCCCGGCCGCCAGTGGAGCCGGGCGGTGCCGCTGTACAGCGTGCTGCGCGGTGGCATCTCGCGGATCCTCGACTACCAGCGGGTGGAGCTGCACCCGGTCTCCGAGGTGGCCGTGGTCGGCCCCGCCGCCGAACCTCTGATCCACGCGCTGGCGGAGCTGCTGGACAACGCGACCCGCTACTCGCCGCCGCAGACCAACGTGCACCTGACGGCGGTCGAGGTGCAGACCGGCATCGCGATCGAGATCGAGGACGGCGGCCTCAGCCTCAGCGAGGAGGGCCGGGCCCGGGCCGAGCGGATGCTCCGCGACGCGCAGGAGGGCATCGACCTGAACGACCTCGGCGAGACGCCCCGGCTGGGGCTCGCGGTGGTCGGGCGGCTCGCGCAGGCGTACGGCTTCCAGGTCTCGCTGCGGCCGTCCGCGTACGGCGGCGTGCGCGCGGTGCTGATCGTCCCTCAGGAACTGATCACCACGGCGCGGGCCACCGGCCGGGCGCACGGCATCGGGGTCACCTCGGACGCGCAGGCGATCCCGGCTCCCGCGCCGGTGCAGATGACCCCGGTGCAGACGGCCCCGGCGCCGGTCATCGCGGAGGCGGTGCCGTGGACGGTGGGCGAGCAGACCCCGACCGGGCTGCCGCAGCGCCGCCGGCACGCCGCGCCGTCCAGGCGGAGCGCGCCCGTCCCGCCGCCGGACCCCGTCCCGGTGCAGCCCGGCGTCTGGCTGGCCGCGTTCCACGAAGGGGTGAACGGCCAGGCGCCGTCCGCCGGGACGGCGGACGACCGCACCAGTGAAGAGCCGGCCAGGAAGGGCGAGCAGTGATGCAGCAACCGACCAACATGGACTGGATGCTCAAGGACCTGGCGGACGGTGTGCCGCACGCCCGCCACATCGTGGTGCTCTCCGCGGACGGGCTGCGGATGGCCCAGTACGGCGCCGGCACCGACGCCGCCGACCGGCTGGCCGCCGCCTGCGCCGGACTGCAGAGCCTGGCCGCGGCGGTCGGGCACGAGTTCCCGCACGGGGACCGCCGGATGCGGCTGGTGGTGATCGAGATGGGCGGCGGCTTCTTCTACCTGATGGCGGCCGGGGCCCGGGCCTACCTCGCGGTGCTGGCCGACGAGGGCGTGGACTCCGGGCTGATGGGGCAGCGGATGCGGGACCTGGTCGCCAGGATCGGCGAGCACCTCAGCACCCCGCCGCGCCGCGCCGAGCAGGTCGTGTGAACGGGCGTACCGCGGACGGTGGTCCGGCGGGTCGAGGGACGGTGGACGGGTGCGGCGCGGACGACGGATGAACACAGGCGGACAGGACTGGGACGTGGGCCGGCCCGAGCGCCTGTACGTGATCACCCGGGGCCGGAGCGGGGCGGCCGACCGGGCCGTGTTCGACCTGGTCACCCTGGTCGTGGCCCGCTCCGAGCCGACGCCGACCATGCAGCCGGAGCACGCGGCGATCCTGCGGATCTGCGCCACGCCGCTCTCGGTGGCCGAGATCTCTGCCCATCTGAGGCTGCCGGTGAGCGTGGTCACCGTGCTGCTGGCGGACCTCCTCGCCCAACGGCGGATCGAGGCCCGGGCCGGAGTACCGAAGGCGATCCTTCCCGACATCGCCCTGTTGGAAGCGGTGATCAATGGACTTCAGAGACTCTGACGCGGTGCTCCCCGGGCCGCGCGGCGACGAGCTGCTGCCCGCCTCGGCCGCCACGGCGGTCAAGGTGGTGATCGTGGGCGGGTTCGGCGTCGGCAAGACCACGCTGGTCGGTTCGGTGAGCGAGATCCGTCCGCTGACCACCGAGGAGACGATGACCCAGGCGGGCGCGGGCGTCGACGACACCGAGGGCATCGAGCGCAAGACCTCCACCACGGTGGCGATGGACTTCGGCCGGATCAGCATCAGCGAGGAGCTGGTGCTCTACGTCTTCGGCACCCCCGGCCAGGAGCGGTTCTGGTTCCTCTGGAACGGCCTGTTCGACGGCGCCCTGGGTGCGGTGGTCCTGGTGGACACCCGCCGGCTGGAGGTCAGCTTCGACGTGATCGGGCGGCTGGAGGACAGCGGCGTGCCCTTCGTGGTCGCGGCCAACACCTTCCCCGAGTCGCCGACCCACCCGGTCGAGGACCTGCGCGCCGCCCTCGACCTTCCCCCCGAGGTGCCGATCGTCAACTGCGATGCCCGGAGCCGCAGTTCGAGCCGCGACGTGCTGATGGCCCTGATGCGCTACCTGTACGACCGCTCGGCCGCTCCGGTGCGCTGACCCCGCCCCGAGCCCACCGCCCCGAGCCCACCCCGAAGCCAATCCCCCCATGAGAACCCGGAGTTGCCGTGACCAACCCGTACGACGACGCGCCGTCCACCCCTCCGCCCGGCTGTCCCGCCCACGGGCTGGGCGCGGAGGGACTCCGGCGGCTGTACGGGCCGGAGGCGGAGGCGGACCCGGCGGGCCTGTACGAGAAGCTGCGGGCGGAGCACGGCGAGGTGGCGCCGGTGCTGCTCCACGGCGACCTGCCCGCCTGGCTGATCCTCGGCCACTCGGCCAACCTCACCGCGATGCGCACGCCCTCCCGCTTCTCCCGGGACTCCCGCCGCTGGACGGCCTTCCAGGAGGGTCTGGTCACCCAGGACTCCCCGCTGATGCCGGTGATCGCCTGGCAGCCGCTCTGCGTCTTCGCCGACGGTCCCGAGCACCGCCGCCTGCGCGGCGCCGTCACCGACGGCCTCAACCGCTTCGACCGGCGCGGCATCCGACGCTACGTCACCCGCTTCGCCGACCAGCTGATCGAGGACTTCGGGCCGACCGGGCGGGCCGAGCTGATCTCGCAGTTCGCCGAGCACCTGCCGATGCTGGTGATGACCCACGTGGTCGGCATGCCCGAGGAGTTCGGCCCCCGACTGGTCGAGGCCGCACGGGACTTGATGAAGGGCACCGAGACGGCGATCGCCAGCAACGACTACGTGGTGGCCACCCTGCGCCGCACGATGGAGCGCAAGCGGGTGGCGCCCGGCGCCGACCTGGTGTCCTGGCTGATGCAGCACGAGGCGGGGCTCACCGACGACGAGGTGCTGGAGCACCTGCGGGTGGTGCTGCTCGCCGCGAACGAGTCGACGGTCAACCTGATCGCGGACACCCTGAAGATGGTGCTCACCGACCGCCGCTTCCGCGCCCACCTCTCCGGCGGCCACATGACCCTGCCCGACGCGCTGGACCAGGTGCTCTGGGACTCCGCGCCGATGTCGCTGGTGGCGGGGCGCTGGGCCACCGGCGACACCGAGCTCGGCGGGCAGCAGATCAAGTCCGGCGACATGCTGCTGCTCGGCCTCGCGGCCGGCAACGTCGACCCGGCCGTCCGCCCCGACCTGTCGAAGCCGCTGCACGGCAACCGGGCCCACCTGGCCTTCGGCGGCGGCCCGCACGAGTGCCCTGGCCAGGACATCGGCCGGGCCATCGCGGAGACCGGCATCGACCTGCTGCTGGCCCGGCTTCCCGACATCCAACTCTCGATCGAGGAGGAGGAGTTGAGCTGGACCTCGGCCTGGCTCTCCCGGCACCTGGTGGAGCTCCCGGTGCACTTCACCCCCAAGGCCGGGGCTCCGAGGGAGGCCACCGTCACCGCCACGGTGCCGATGACCGCGCCGATGACCGCACCGCCGCTCCCGCCCGCCCCGCCGGTGGTCCCGCCCACCGTCCCGGCACCGCGGGCGGCGGCCGTCCCCGGGCCGCGGCGCAGCTGGTGGAGCGCCCTGGTCGACGTCTTCCGGCGCTGAACGGGCAGTTGGGGCGGCCGGTAAACCGGATTCGTTCCGACGCGACCTGAAGTACGGTGCTTCCAGGAGGCGTTGGGGCCTCCGAGGACGTACGAGACAGAGATGGATGGCATGGTCACTACCTCGAAGGTGGGCGAACTCCCGATCGCGGTGCGGGACTACGGCGGCAGCGGGCAGGACGTGCTGCTGATCCACGGCGGCGGACGGTCCGGGGGCGACTGGGACCCGTTCGCCAAGGTGCTGGTGGAGCAGGGCTTACGTCCGGTCACCATGGACCTGCGCAGCCACGGCGACTCGGGTTCGGCGCCCTGGTCCTGGGAGGCGGTGGCGGACGACGTCACCGAGGTGGTGGAGGCGCTCGGCCTCACCCGGCCGGTCCTGATCGGGCACTCGCTGGGCGGGATGGTGGCGGCGGTCTGGGCCACCGGGCACCCGGAGTGCACGTTGGCGGTCAACCTCGACGGGCACGGCAACCCGACCGGCCCGGAGCAGATGCTCGGCATGGACGGGGTGACGGCCGACTGGGCCTACGGGCACCTGGCCGAGGAGCTGGAGGACATGGCGAAGGGCATGGACCCCGGACTGCGGGAGATCATGCGGGCGATCGACGCCCTCGACCTGTTCGCCACCTACCGGGCCGTCAAGGCCCCGCTGCTGGTGGTCAGCGGTGACCTGGGCGGCGAGTACGCGATGCTGTTCAACGAGCCCGCGGGGCAGGCCTGGGCGGCCGGGTTCGCCTGGCTCAAGGAGCAGCTGCGCCTGATCGACGCGGAGTCCGAGCTGGTCACCTGCGCGAAGATGCGGACCGGGCACGATCCGCACCGGGAGGACCCGGACGGGCTGGTGCTGCTGATCGCCGAGCACTTCGAGGGCTTCGTCGACCTGACCTGACCCGACCAGAGCCGTCAGGGGCGCCCCGGGACCGGGGCGCCCCTGACGGTGGCTCAGACGCCGTCCACGATCAGCAGGTCGAGGTCGGCGTGGCCCTTCCGCAGGACCGCGGCCTCCCGGTAGGCGGCGGAGTCGTACCAGCCGCGGGCCAGCTCGGCGCTCGGGAACTCGATGAGCACCAGCCAGGTCCCGTCCCAGGAGCCCTCCCGCACCTCCAGGCCGCCGCCCCGGACGACGAAGCGTCCGCCGTACTCGGCCAGTGTGGCGGGGAAGGTCCCGGAGTAGCGCGCCATCTCCGCGGAGCCGTCGGAGCTGCGGACGTTGACGAGCACGTAGGCGGCCATCGGTCACTCCTCCGGGAGGGGGAAGTCCGCGACCACCCAGGTGGCGATGGAGCGCCAGCGCTCGACGCCCTCCCGGTGGTCGGGGTGGTCGAGGTAGCGGCCGATCGCGTCGAGGTCGGCGAAGGTGCCGATCAGGGCGAAGTCGTAGCCCGCCGCACGGGAGTTGAGGTTGCGGCCGTGCTCCCAGCCGAGGATCTCCGGGATGTGCGCGGGGTGGGCGGCGGTGGCCGCCTCGGCCTCGGCCGCACGCGGGTCCGACCAGTCCAGGCCGTCGCGGAAGCGGAACAGCACCACGTGGCGGATCACGACAGCACCAGCTCCGTCCCCAGGCCGGCCTCGGTGGCGGCACGCAGCGCGGTGAAGCCGGCCGCCAGGTCCTGGACGGCGGTGCCGACCGACTTGAACACCGTCCGCTCCAGCGGGTCCGTCCGGCCGGGCGGGCCGCCGAGCAGCAGCTCGCCGAGCTCGCCCCGCACGTGGTCGGCGCCGATCAGGCCCTCGCCCCGGGCCAGCACCAGGTCGCCCGCCTCGGCCCAGGCCGCCTCGCGGCTGTCCACGAAGACCGAGGCGTCCCGGACCACGGCGCCCGCGAGCTCGCGGTGGTCGGGGAAGGAGGAGCCGACGGCGTTGACATGGGCCCCGGGAGCCAGCAGGCCGGGCCCGAGCAGGGGTTCGCGCGCGGAGGTGACCGTGCAGACCAGGTCGGCGCCGTCCACGGCGGATTCCACCCGGTCGGCGACCTCCACCTCCTGCGCCAGCCGGTCCGCCGCCCAGACGCGGAAGGACTCGGCGTGACCGGGGTCGCGGCTCCAGACCCGGACACGGCGCAGCTTGCGCACCTCGGCCATGGCGCGCAGGTGGCTGCGGGCCTGGGTGCCGGAGCCCAACAGGGCCAGGTCGCCCGCGTCCTGACGGGCCAGCAGGTCGGTGGCGACCGCCGAGACCGCCGCGGTGCGCACGGCGGTGACCGCCGCGCTGTCCAGCAGGCCGACGCAGGCGCCGGTCCCCGGGTCGAACAGCAGCAGGACGCCGGTGACGGTGGGCCGGCCCCGGGCGGCGTTGCCCGGCACGTGCAGGACCGTCTTGACGCTGAACCCGCCCTCGCCGCCCGCCAGGTGACAGGGCATCGCGGCCATCGCGGCGCCGGCCCCGTCCGGGCGCAGCACGGTGCGGACCGGCTGGGTCACCAGGCCGCGCGCGTGCGCGCGCAGCGCCTCCCGCAGGGCGGTGACCGCCCGGTCCATCGGCAGCAGCCGCTCGACCAGGTCGTGATCCAGGCAGCGCATGGTCATCCTCCTCTGCGGGCCGGGGACGGGCGGTCCGCCCCGGCGGTCCGGTCCCGGCGGGCCGGCACGGTCGCGAACACCGACCAGAGCATCCGGATCGCCCGGGTGCGGGAGACGAACGCCAGGCCGGCGCCCTCGGCGGCGAGTTCGGTGGTCAGCGCGAGGTCCACCTCGGCGCGGTCGGCCATCGCGGCGGCCTGGCTGGTGGAGGCGGCGAACACCACCTCCTCGGCCCAGGAGCCGGCCGGCATCAGTTCCTCGATCAGCGGCTCGGGGGCCGGGTGGGTGGCCACCGTGACGGCGCCGTGCGGCGAGCGGCCCGGCCGGGCGGCGAGGCCGTACAGCGGGGTGTCCAGCACGAAGGCGCCCGCCAGCCGGAGCCTGGGGTCCATGTAGAAGGTGGAGATCCGGGCGTAGGCGTTGGCGACCAGGAGCAGGTCGGCCTCCTCCTTGAGCACCAGGTGGTGCGCCTCCTCGTAGCTGTCGCGCAGCTCGATCCGGGGCGGGCGCGGGCGCCGGCCGGCCTCGGTCAGCAGGCGGGCCAGCAGGAAGCCGGCGGCGGCCTCGCTGCTGGTGCCGCTGGGGCCCAGCGTGGAGACGGTGACGGGGCCGCGCGCCAGCGTGGCCAGGGCGAGGTCCACCACCGGCGGGCCGAACCGTCCGCTGGCGGCCGGGGGCCGGTACTGGTAGGTGGTCATCGTGGTTCCGGTCCATCCATGCCGGGGAGAACGGGAGTCGGGAGCATCGTGGGGCCCGGTCAGCCGTCGAGGCGGACCGAGGTCAGCCACGGCCGGTAGCGCGGCTCCGCGCCGCGCACCAGCCGGTCGTAGCAGGCGCGGAGCTTCTCGGTGACGGTGCCCGGCACGCCGCGGCCGACGGTGTGCCCGTCGATCTCGGTCACCGGGGCGATCTGGCAGCCGGTGCCCACCAGGAAGACCTCGTCGGCGGTGTAGAGCTCGGCGCGGGAGACCGTGCGCTCCTCCACCGGCACGCCGAACTCGGCGGGCAGCAGCTCCAGGACGGCGGCCCGGGTGATGCCGGGCAGGATGTCCGCGTCGGCGCCGGGGGTGACGGCGCGGCCGTCCCGGACCAGGAAGAGGTTGGCCGTCGAGGCCTCGGCGACGTCCCCGCGCTGGTTGAGGAAGATCACGTCGTCGAAGCCGCCGGAGGCCGCCTCGTCCATCGCCAGCGCGTTGTTGACGTACCCTCCGGTCACCTTGGCCCGGGAGGGCAGCGAGCTGTCCGGGATCCGCCGCCAGGAGGTGACCGCGCAGCGCAGGCCGCGGGCCGGCAGGTAGTCGCCCATCGGCAGGGCCTGGATGGTCAGGCCGCTGCTGACCCCGCGCAGCCGGACGCCGAAGCGGGTGCCGGGCTCCAGGGCCCGCTTGCTCGCGAGCGGGCGGAGGTAGACGTCGCCCCGGTGGCCGTAGCGGCGGAGCAACTCGGCCGAGATCTCGACCAGTTCGCCGACCTCGTGGCCGAGGTCGATCCGCAGCAGCCGGGCCGAGTCGGCCAGCCGGCGGTAGTGGTCCTCGGCCCGGAGCAGCCAGAGCCGGTCGTGTTCGGCGCTCCAGTAGGCCCGGATGCCCTCGAAGACACCGGTGCCGTAGTGCAGGGCCTGGGTGCTGACGGGTAGTCGGACGTCGTCCTCGCGGTGGAAGGCGCCGTCGTGGTAGACGATCCGGTCCTGGGGGTGGGGGGTGCTCATCGGGACTCCCTGCGTTCGGCGATGGCGAGTGCGGCGCGGCGTTCGCCGTCCGCGGCCCGGCGTCGGTCGTGCAGCCGCGCGGCCTTCCAACTGACCATCGCGCCGGTGCCGGTGATGGCGCCGAGCCGGTCCTGGACGACCCGGGCCCGGCAGGCCCAGCGGTCCTGCACGGCCCGGCGGACGCGGTCGGCGACCGCCTCGTCCAGCCGGGCTCCGGCGGCCGGTTCGAGCGTGACGGTCAGCGTGTCGAGACCGTCCGAGGTGTCGATGGCCAGCGAGTAGTCGACGCAGCCGGCCGCGTGCTCCAGGACCGCCTCCTCGAGCTCGTAGGCGCTGACCAGTTCGCCCGCGAGCTCGATCCGGTCGCGCACCCGTCCGAGCGGCAGCAGCACCGGCGAGGGGTAGCGGCCGCCGGGCGCGGGCGGCAGCAGCCGGACCAGGTCGCCGGTGCGGTAGCGCACCAGCGGCTTGCTGCCCTGGTAGAGGTGGGTGACGACCAGTTCGCCCTCGCGCGGCCCGGCGGCCTCGGGCACCGGGCGCCCGGTCACCGGGTCGACCAGCTCGTAGAGGACGTTCAGCGGGACGGTGCGCAGCCGGCCGTCGGCGTGCACCGCGCCGAGCACCGAGGCCTCCTGGGAGGCGTACAGGCAGTTGAGGGCGGTGCCGCCCCACAGGTCGCCGATCCGGCGCAGCAGCCCGGGCGTGGTCAGCTCCCCGGTCAGCATCAGCAGCCGGACCCCGAAGTCGCGGGACGGGACCAGGCCGGCCAGCGCCGCCTCCTTGGCCAGCGACAGGGCCATGCCCGGGGTGCAGAACAGCGCCGTGACCCGCAGCTCGCGCAGCACCTGGAGGGCGCGCGGGAACCCGACCACGGGGGAGTGCGGCCACATCTTGACCACCGCGCGGCCGAGGTTGCGGCAGACGTCCCCGAAGGTGTCGCCGGTGGAGTGCAGTTCGGTGGGCCCGAGCACCGCGACCACGTGGTCGTCCCCGTGCGCGCGGAACACCTCGTCGTAACAGACCGTCAGGGCGGTGTTGTTGACCAGGCTGTCGACGTTGTCGCGGGGGCACGGGGTCGCGCTGCCGGTCGTCCCGGTGGTCTCGTAGAAGATCCAGGACTCGGAGACCGGCCGGGAGAGCAGGTCGAAGCCGTGGCGGCGCAGGTCGTCCTTGGTGGTGAAGGGGAGCCGGGCCAGTTCCGCCCGGGTGGGCGGGCCGTCCGGCGGGGGTGGCAGGTGGCGGGTGTAGAACGGCGAGCGGCCGGCGACGTAGTGCAGCGTGCGGTGCAGCGCCTCGTCCTGGTGGCGGGTCAGGCGGCGGTCGCTCCAGTCGCCGGCCGCGAAGGTGCGGTGGTCGGCCACCGTCCGGCGGGCGAACGCGTCGAGGCCGTCGTCGAAGAGGGTGAACATGCCGTCGTCCTCCAGCGGTCGGTCAGCAGTCGGTGAGCAGCAGCAGGGGCCGTTCCACCAGGCCGGCGACCCGGTGGAGGAAGGCGGCGGCCTCGACGCCGTCGCAGACCCGGTGGTCGAAGGTGACGGCCAGTCGGACGGTCCTGCGCAGGGCGAGGGTGCCGCGGTGGGCCCAGGGCCGCTCCACGATCCGGGCGACGCCCAGCATCGCGGCCTGCGGGTGGTTGAGGATCGGGTCGGCGCCGTCCACGGCGAGCGGCCCGTAGTTGTTGAGGGTGAAGGTGCCGCCGGTCAGGTCGGCCGCGCCGAGGCCGCCCTCGGCCGCAGCCCGCACCAGGCGGGTGGTGCCGGCGGCCAGCTCGGCCAGCGAGCTCCGCTCGGCCCGGTGCAGCACGGGCACCAGCAGGCCGGAGCGGCCCTGGACGGCGATGCCCAGGCCGACCGAGCGCCGGCGGGTGATCAGCCCGGCCTCGCCGTCCACCGTCGCGTTGAGCGCCGGGTGCCGGGTGAGGGCGGTCACGCAGATCCTGGCCAGCAGTGCGGTCATCGGCATCGGGAGGCCGGTGGAGTCGGCGAGTTCGCGCCGCAGCCCGGTGAGGTCGGTGGCGTCCGCCTCCACCCAGCAGGAGGCGTGCGGGGTCTCGGCGCGGCCGCGCAGGTATTTGCGGGCGGCCGCCCGGTTCACCGGGACGACCTGGTCGCCGTCGTCGGCCGGCGGTGCCGGGCGCGCGGCGGTGGCGCTCAGTTCGGCGACGGCCCGCTCGACGTCGGCGCGTTCGATCCGGCCGTCCGGGCCGGTGCCGCGCAGGGCGGCGAGGTCGATGCCGTGCTCCCGGGCGGTCTTGCGGACCACCGGCGACACCACGGCGACGGGTACGGCGGGTGCTGCTGCCGGTGCTGCCGGTGCGGCGGCGGCCCGGGGGACCGGGCCCGCGCCGGCGGGGCCCCAGACCGGGGCCTCCTCCTGCGGACGGACCGTCAGCAGCGGCTGCCCGACCGGCAGCACCGCACCGGCGGCGGCGTGCAGCTCGGTGACCAACCCCTCGACGGGGCAGGGCAGTTCGACCACGGCCTTGGCCGTCTCGACCTCCGCCACCGGCTGGTCGACCGCGACGGTGTCGCCGACCGCGACCAGCCAGCGCAGCACCTGGGCCTCCGTCAGGCCCTCGCCCAGGTCGGGGAGGAGGAACTCATGCACGGTGACCACCGGTCACCCCTTCCTGGTCCGGGGCCCAGCGGAGTTCGGTGACCGCCGCCAGGATCCGCTCCGGACCGGGCAGGTGGTACGACTCCAGCCGGGGCGGCGGGTACGGGACGTCGAGGCCGGTGACGCGCAGCACCGGGGCCTCCAGGTAGGAGAAGCACTCCTGGGTGACCCGGGCCGCGATCTCCGCGCCGGGGCCGCCGAAGCCGCTCGCCTCGTGCACCACGACGGCCCGCCCCGCCGAGCTGACGGCCCGGCAGACGGTCTCCTCGTCGAACGGCACCAGGCTGCGCAGGTCGACCACGGCGAGCTCCAGGCCGTACCGGCTCCGGGCGGTCTCGGCCGCCTCCAGGCAGACCGGCAGGCAGGCGCCCCAGGTGATCAGCACCGCGTCGGTGCCGGGCCGGCGGACCACCGCGCGGCCGATCGGCGGGGCCGTCCCGGGGTCCTCGGGCGACCAGTCGGCCTTGGTCCAGTAGCTCCGCTTGGGCTCCAGGAAGACCACCGGGTCCGGGGACTCGATGGAGCGGCGCAGCAGGTGGTAGGCGTCCTCGACGGTGCCGGGGGTCACCACCTGCAGCCCGGGGACGTTCAGGTAGAGCGCCTCGGAGGCGTCGCTGTGGTGCTCCACCGCGCCGATGCCGCCGCCGTAGGGGATCCGGACGGTCAGCGGCATCGGCAGCCGGCCCCGGGTGCGGTTGCGCATCTTGGCGACGTGGCTGGCGAGTTGCTCGAAGGCCGGGTAGGCGAAGGCGTCGAACTGCAGCTCCACCACGGGCCGCAGCCCGTACATCGCCATGCCGACGGCGGCGCCCAGGAAGCCCGCCTCGGCGGCCGGCATGTCCGCGCAGCGGTCCTCGCCGAAGCGCTCGGCCAGCCCGGAGGTGATCCGGAAGACTCCGCCGAGCCGGCCGACGTCCTCGCCGAGCAGGTGGACCGCCGGGTCCTCGGCGAGGGCGTCGCCGAGGGCCGCGTTGAGGGCCTGCGCCATGGTCGTGGTGGTCATCGGACACGGTCCTCGGGCCGGGGGCAGCCGGTAAACCCGGCCGCCTGCCGGAGCAGGTGGGCGGGCGGCTCGGCGTACACGTGGCGGAACAGCTCGGCCGGGCCGTGGTCGGCCGCCCGCGCCATCCGGGGGCGCAGCTCGCGCATCCGGCGGTCGGCGTCCTCCCGGGCGGCCAGCACGGAGCCGTCGTCCAGCAGCCCGCGCTCGCGCAGGCGGCGCTCGGCCAGCACCAAGGGGTCGCGCAGGCGGGCCAGTTCGACCTCTGCCCGGTCCCGGTAGCGCTGCGGGTCGTCGGTGGTGGTGTGGCCGTCCAGCCGGTAGGTGAGCGCCTCGACCAGGACGGGGCCGCCGCCGTCCCGGGCCGAGGCCAGCGCCTCGGTGAGCACGGTGTGCACGGCGAACACGTCGTTGCCGTCCACCTGGACGGACTCGACGCCGTAGCCCGGGCCCTTGTCGGCCAGGGCCGCGGCCGCGCACTGCCGGGCGAGCGGGACGGAGATGGCGTAGCCGTTGTTCTGCACCAGGAACACCACCGGGGCGCGGAGCACCCCGGCGAGGGTGAGGGCCTCGTGGAAGTCGCCCTCGCTGGTGGCACCGTCGCCGAGCAGGGCGAGCGCGGCGACCCGGTCGCCCGCCAGCCGGGCCGCGTGCGCCAGGCCGACGGCGTGCGCGCAGTGGGTGGCCAGCGGGGTGCACAGCGGCGCCACCCGGGTGGCCAGCGGGTCGTGGCCGCTGTGCCAGTCGCCGCGCATCAGGGTGAGCGCCTCGCCCGGGTCGACGCCCCGGACGGTCACCGCGAGGATGTCGCGGTAGGTGGGGAACAGCCAGTCCCGCCCGTCCAGGGCCAGCGCGGCCCCGATCTGGCAGGCCTCCTGGCCGGTGGTGGACGGGTAGACCAGCAGGGACCCCTGCCGGGCCAGCGCGTTGGCCTGTTCGTTGAAGCGCCGGCCCGCCACCAGCTCGCGGTACAGCCGCAGTGCGAGCCGGTCGTCCACGTGCTGATCGGCCGGTGCCCCGGGCGCGTCCGCGGTGGTCGCCACGGTCATCCTCGGCCCCCTTCTGAATCGGATCGGACGTGCGCGGTGGTCGTGCGCGCAGCGGTCACGGCCGCAGACGGACCGGCAGGGCCTCCAGGCCGCGCACCAGGGTGCTGTGCCGCCACACCAGCTCGTCGAAGCCGCCGTCCAGCGCCATGTCGGGGAAGCGGGTGACCAGTTGGCGGAACGCCACCTCGGCCTCCAGCCGGGCCAGCGGCGCGCCCACGCAGTAGTGGATGCCGTGGCCGAAGGCGAGGTGCCCGCCGGCGTTGCGGGTGACGTCCAGCCGGTCCGGCTCCTCGAACTGCTCCGGGTCCCGGTTGGCGGAGCTGAGCCCCACGATCACGAACTCGCCCTCGGGGATGGTCACCTGACCGAGCGTCAGCGGCTCCGTGGTGAAGCGCAGGGTGGTGAGGTTGACCGGCCCCTCGTAGCGCAGCAGCTCCTCCACCGCCCCCGCGACCAGGCCCGGGTCGCGCCGCAGCAGGGCGCGCTGCTCCGGATGCCGGAGCAGCGAGAGCACACCGTTGCTGATCAGGTTGACGGTGGTCTCGTGGCCCGCCACCAGGAGCAGGAAGGCCATCGAGACCAGCTCGACCTCGGTGAGCTGGTCCTCCTCGTCGGTGGCCTGGACCAGCGCGGTGAGCATGTCGTCCGCCGGTTCGGCCCGTTTGGCGGCGAGCAGCTTGCCGAGGTAGGCCGCCATCGCCGCCGAGTCCTGCTGGACCTTCTGCGGATCGGTGGCGCTCGCCACCGAGACGATGGTGTGCGACCAGGAACGGAAATCGTCGCGGTCCGGCTCCGGAATTCCGAGCAGTTCGCAGATCACCGTGGTCGGCAGCGGGAAGGCGAATTCGTCGATCAGGTCGACGGTCTCCTTCTCCGCCATCCGTTCGATCAGTTCCGCGCCGATTTCCTCGATGCGCGGCCTGAGCGCGGCGACCCGGCGGGTGGTGAACGCCTTCCCGACCAGCTTGCGCAGCCGGGTGTGGTCCGGCGGGTCGCTGTTGAGCATGTGCTCGACGACGGAGTTGTCGTACTTCCAGCGCTTCGCCGGATCGGCGAAGTGGCGCTCGAAGAGGTGCTCGGCGGCGGTCAGCCGCTTGCTCAGCCGCGGGTCGCTGAGGGCCGCCCGGGCCTCCTGGTGGCCCGCCACGATCCACACCTTCTGCCCGTTCGGCAGCCGCGCCTCCCTGGCTCCACCGGCCTCGCGCAGTCGCTCGTAGACGGGGTAGGGATCCTGGAAGAATCCATCGTCGAGAATCAGCGGTCCGAGTTCGCCGGTGTCCACAGACATTCGAACCCTCCTTCGCGGAGCGCCGTACGGGCCGATTGCCCGGATTCGCCGCGCTCGCTTCCAAGAGGATTGTCCGCCCGTCCGGAGAGGCGGCCGCGGACCGTGGCAACTTGCTGCCCCGGCGCCGCCCGGCGGTGAATCAGCCGAGTTCGCGGAGGGAATTGCGCAGCAGTTTTCCGGAGGGCGACTTGGGAATCGCGTCCAGGAACTGCACCAGCCGCACCCGCTGGTACGGGGCGACCCGTCCGGCGACGTGCGCCATCACCTCGTCGGCGGTCAGCTCCCGGTGGCCGGGGGCGCGGACCACGAAGGCCTTGGGCAGCTCGCCCGCCAGCTGGTCGGGCACCCCGACCACCGCCGCGTCGGCGATGCCGGCGTGCGCGAGCAGCACCGACTCCAGTTCGGCGGGCGGGACTTGGTGGCCCTTGTACTTGATCAGTTCCTTCAGGCGGTCGACCACGGTGAAGACACCGCGCTCGTCGTAGCTGACCACGTCGCCGGTGTGCAGGAAGCCCTCGGCGTCGACGGTCCGCGCGGTCGCCTCCGGGTCGTGCAGGTAGCCCTTCATCACGTTCGGCCCGCGGCACCAGAGCTCGCCCCACTCACCCGGGCCGACGTCCCGGCCGGTCTCCGGGTCGACCACCCGGCACTCGGTGTTCGGGACCTGGAAGCCCACCGAGGAGGGGTCGACGTCGGTGCGGTGGTCCGGCACCGCGTGCTGGGCCGGGCTCAGCTCGGTCATCCCGTAGCCCTGCCGGACGTGGCAGCCGAGCCGGCGCTTCACCTGGGTGACCACCTCCTCGTCCAGCGGCGCGGCGCCGGAGGAGAGGAAGCGGACGCTGGAGAGGTCGTGGTCGTCGACCCGCGGGTCCTTGGCCAGCAGCACCAGCAGCGGCGGGGCCACCGGCAGCCGGTCGACCCGGTACCTGGCGACCGTGGAGAGGAAGTCGGTGAACTCGAACTGCGGCACGGTGACCACCGAGGCGCCGGCCTGCAGGCTCTGGTTCAGCACGATCTGGATGCCGTAGATGTGGAAGAACGGCATCAGCGCCAGGGTGCGCGACTCCGGGCCCAGCCCGGTCATGAAGGTCTGCGTCTGCAGCATGTTCGCCACCAGGTTGCGGTGGGTCAGCATGACCCCCTTGGCCGGCCCGCTGGTCCCCGAGGACCACGGCAGCAGCGCGACGTCCTCGCCGGGCACGGTGCGGACCGGGCCCGGCTCGGCGCCCAGCGCCAGCAGCTCGGCCAGCGCCGGGTACGGCCCCGAGGCGGGCGGCGCGTCCAGCACCACCACGTCCTGCTCGGCCCAGCCCTGCCGGCACAGCTCGGCGGCGGAGTCCAGCAGGGCCGTCTCGGTGAAGAGCAGCCGGGCGCCGGAGAGCTTCAGCTGACGGGCCGTCTCCTCGCCGGTGCTCAACGGGCTGAGCAGGGTCACCGTGGCGCCCGCCCGGAGCGCGCCGTGCACGGCCGCCGCGTACTGCCAGTTGTTGCGGGACCGGACCGCCAGCACGTCGCCGTGGCGGATCCCCCGCCGGGCCAGCGCGCCCGCGGTGGCGGTGACGGCCCGGTCGAGTTGACGGTAGGTCACCTCCAGGCCGCTCGGGCCGTCGATCAGCGCGGTGCGGTCGGCCCGGGCGCCGAGCTCGCCGAGCACGAACTCGGTGAGCGGGACGTCGGGGACGGTGAGGTCGGGCCAGGGGCTGCGTAAGAACGTGGTCACGGCGGTCGGCTCCTCGGGTCGGGTCGGACGGGTCCGGACATGGAGGGGGCCGGGGGCGGCGTCCGGGCCGCCCCCGGCCCCTCCGGTCAGGGGGAGAGCGCTACGGGAGCGTGCTCTCGAACTCCAGGGTGTCGAGCTCGTGCATGTCCTCGTCGGTCAGCCGCAGGGCGCCCGCCGCGATGTTGGACTCCAGGTGCGCGAGGGAGGAGGTGCCGGGGATCGGCAGGATCGCCGGGGAGTGCTGGAGCAGCCAGGCGATCGCCACCTGCTGCACCGTCACGCCGTGGCGCTCGGCGACCGCGTCCACCGAGGCGTGCTCCTGGACCATCGGGTGGCCCTTGGTGAAGGTGCCCGCGCCCAGCGGGAAGTACGGCACGAAGGCGATGCCCTGGCGCTCGCACTCGGCGAGCACGCCGCCGCCCCGGCGGTCCAGGACGTTGAACCGGTTCTCCACGGCCGCCACCGGGGCGATCTCCTGAGCCTGCGCCAGCTGCTCGGCGGTCACGGTGCTCAGGCCGAGGTGGCGGATCAGGCCCTTGTCCCGCAGGTCGGCGAGGGCCTGGAAGGACTCCAGCACGGGGGTGCCGTCGGAGGGCAGCAGGAAGTCGCCGGCGACCCGCAGGTAGACGATGTCGAGGTGCTCGCGGCCGAGCCGGCGGAGGTTCTCCTCGACCTGCTCGCGCAGCTGGGCCGGGGAGGCCGCGGCCGGCCAGCTCATGTCCTCGCCGCGGACCACGCCGACCTTGGTGCCGATCACCAGGTCGTCGGCGTACGGGTACAGCGCCTCGCGGATCAACTCGTTGGCCACGTGCGGGCCGTAGTAGTCCGCCGTGTCGATGTGGTCGACGCCGAGCTCGACCGCCCGCCGGACGACCGCCAGCGCCGCGTCGCGGTCGGCCGGCGGACCCCAGACACCCAGGCCGGGGAGCTGCATCGCGCCGAAGCCGATGCGGTTCACCGTTAAGCCGGAGGAGTGGGCCCACTGGCCGGAACGCTTGGCGTCGGGCGTGGAGTTGACTGCTTCACTCATCTGAGTCATGTCCAATTCGATACGGGAGCACCGCTGTTGGGCGCTCCGGTGTTTCGTCGTGCACCAAGTAGTCTTCCAGAACGGTCCCGTCGCCGGTCACGCTTTACCCGATCTGTGCCGCAGCGTGCGGACCGCGTGCGACACCGTCCGGGCCGCCAGCGCGGTGACCGTCAGCGCCGGGGTGACCGCGCCGGTCGAACCCGGGATCAGCGAGCCGTCCACCACGAACAGACCGGGGTGGCCGTACACCTCCCCGTCCGGACCGCAGACCCGGCCGAGCACCGCTCCGCCGAGCGGATGGGAGGTGAACGCGGCGGTGGTGGCGTACGTCCGGGTACCCGGGTTGGCCGAGTTGAGCCGCTGGAGCACCCCGTCGAGCACGGTGTCCAGCCCCGGGTCGTCGTTCGGGTAGGTCAGGTGCACGGTGTCGGTGGCGGAGTCGTAGGCGAAGCTGCCGTCCGGCTCGGTGACCTGCATGGCGAAGGTGCCCGACACGCCCTCGCCCGGAACCGGCGAGGACCCGCCCGGGAACTCGGCCAGGCTGATCGCCCGGGCCGGATCGCTCCAGTCGGTGGCAACCACGTGCGCGGGGCCCCCGGTGCTGGGCGGGCCCGGCAGGCCCACCCGGATCGCCAGCCGGTCGGCGTTGTCGCCCCAGTACCGGCCGACCGCCTCCGGCAGGCCGGGCAGGCTGCCCCGGCCGCGCGCGCGGACCAGCAGCTTGGTGGTGCCCATCGAGCCGGCGGCCAGGAAGACCTGCTCGGCCTCGAACACCGGGCGCTCCAGCACCGTCCCGTACTCGTCGATCCGCTCGCACTCCACCCGGTAGCGCCCGCCCGGCAGCCGGGTCAGGTCGGTGACCTGGTGCAGCACCCGCACCGAGACCAGACCGGTGTGCTCGGCCGCGGCCAGCACCGTCCGGTCGACGCTCAGCTTGGCCCCGCTGTTCATGCCGACCTCGGCCTCGCCCGCGATGGCGGAGGCCGGGACCCGGCCGGCCATCTCGGCCCGCACCACGTCCCAGTCGACCTGGATCGCCGGGCGGACCACCCGCAGCCCGGCCGCCGAGGCCTGCCGGACGAACTCCCGGGCACTGCTGTAGTGCGCGTCCGCGAGCACGTCGTCCGGGATCGGCGTGGCGCCCAGCATCCGCAGCGCCGCCGGGTACCAGAGCCGCGCCATCTCCTCGTGGTCGAGCGTCTCCCCGAAGCTGCGCCGGAACAGCTCGGGCCCGGGCTGCATGATCAGACCGTGGTTGACCAGCGAACTGCCGCCGACGCCCGCGCCGGTGGCCACCGTGATCCCGGTGGCCTGGGTGGTCTCCAGCACCCCGGCGTAGCGCGGCACCGGAAGCGTGGTGCTCATCCAGGACGAGCGCCGGTCCGGCGCGGCCAGCGTGCAGAAGGTGTCGTGCGAGGCGGTGACCGGCCAGCGCCGGCCGCGCTCCAGCACCACCGACCGGACACCGGCCGCGGCCAGCAGCCGGGCGGCCACCGAACCCGCGTAGCCGGAGCCGACGATCAGCGCCCCTACGCGCTCCGGCCCGGCCGCCGCCGGTCGCGCGCCCGCGCCCGCCGCACGGGCCGGACCGGCCCCGGCCAGCGTCGCGCCGGCCGCCGCGCCCAGGCCGGCCAGGACGCTTCTGCGGCTGACGCCCGCTCCGGCTTCCGATGTGATCATCCGTCATCTTCCTTCCATGCCCACCGGCCGCGCCGCCCTCGGTCCCGGGTGGCCCGCCGCCGGCACCAGGGTCGCGCGCGGTGGCGCCGAGGGGGCCGGGGTGGCACGAAGTTGTCAATCCCGCCGGTCAGCCGCAGCCCCCGGCGTGCCCCGGGTCGGCGAGCCGGCCCGGCGGCGGGAGCGTCGGCGCGGCTGGGGCCGGTACGGCAGGGGTCGGTTCGGCCGCGGTGCGGGCCGCTTCGGCGGCGGCGAACGCCTCCAGCCGGTCCAGGCCCCAGAACTTCTCCCGGCCGGAGAGGAAGAACGGCACCCCGAAGACGCCGTCCTCACTGACGCTCAGCAGCGCCGCCAGGCCCTGGTGGCGCAGGCCCTCGTCGTCGGCCGCGCCGGCCGCGGCCACCGGGTCGACCCCGGCCTCCCGGGCCACCTCGGCGATCACCGCCCGGTCGCAGACGTCCAGCCCGTCCAGCCAGCGGGCCCGGAAGACGGCCTGGGTGAACTCCTCCGCGAGCCCCTGACGGCGCGCCACGAACCAGGCCAGGTGCGGCACTTCCCACTGCGGATCGCGGTCCACCGGCCAGCGGACCGCCAGCCCCCGGGCGGCGGCCAGCCGCCGGACGTCCTGGAGGATGTAGAAGTGCTTCTCCCGGGACATCGGCTGGTACACGAACCCGCCGCCGGCCTCGGCCAGCAGCTTGCCGCTCAGCTCGTCCGGCTCCCAGAACGGGATCCGCTCGACCGAGCGGGCCAGCTCGGGGTGACGCTCCGTCAACTCCAGGTGGGCCAGCCAGGAGTAGGGGCTACGGAAGGAGAAGTAGTGGCGCGGCGGGCGGGTCGGGCGGCGGCGGGTCATATGACGATGCCGCCGTCGATCTGGAGCACCTGGCCGGTGATGTAGGAGGCCCGCGGCGAGGCCAGGAAGGAGACCAGGTCGGCCACCTCCTCGGGGGTGCCCCAGCGGCCCAGCGGGATGGCCCCGACCTTCTCCTGGCGGACCTTCTCCGGGAGCGCGGCGGTCATGTCGGTCTCGATGAAGCCGGGGGCCACCGAGTTGACCCGGATCCCGTACCGGCCCACCTCCTTGGCGAGGGCCCGGGTGAAGCCGTTGATGCCGGCCTTGGCCGCCGAGTAGTTGGTCTGGGTCGGGTGGCCGTACACGCCGGCGACCGAGGAGAGCGTGATCACGCAGCCGGAGCGGCGCTTCATGAAGGAGAAGATCGCGGCCCGGCAGGCGTTGTAGGTGCCGCCCAGGTTCACCCCGATCACCTCCTGCCAGTCCTCGTCCGCCATCATCAGCAGCGAGCTGTCGCGGACCACGCCGGCCGAGGTCACCAGCGTGTGCAGCGGCCCCAGTTCGTCCTCCACCCGCTGGACGAAGCCGCGCACCTCGGCCGCGGCGGCGACGTCCACGGCGGCCGAGAGCGAGCGCGCCCCCAGCCCGGCCAGTTCCTTCTCCAGGCTCTCGGCCTCGTCCGACCGCGAGCGGTAGCAGAACGCCACGTCCCAGCCGTCCCGCGCCAGCCGGGTCACGACCGCCCGGCCGATTCCCCGGGTCCCGCCGGTCACCAGGGCGACCGGGCGGGCGGCCTCCGTGTTCGTGGGCATCAGGTCTTCTCCTCCTCAGTGGCGCGGGCACCCTCGTGGCCGCGCAGTTCGACGGCCGGGCGGGAGGCCATGACCACCCGCTCGACGGTCATCACCGTGACGCCGCCGACCGTCGACCGGCCCTCGACCACGGCGCTGTCCTCCAACAGCCGGACGGCGCGCACCTCGTGCTCCACCGTGTCGCCGGCCCGGACCGGAGCCAGCAGCCGGATCCCGCTGATGCCGCCGAACAGCATCACCTCGCCGCTCAGCACGTCCGGGTTGGGCCGCTCCCAGGTCACCAGCAGGCCGGCCGTCTGGCACCAGGACTCGATCACCAGCACCGGCGGGAACGGACCCCGCGGACCGGCGCCCCGGAAGCACTCCTCCTCCCCGGTCACGGTGAGCCGGGCGGTGATCCGCTCGCCCGGCACCACCTCGGCCACCTCGTCCACCAGCAGCATCGGCGGCCGGTGCGGCAGCAGCTTCTCGATCAGCGCCCGGTCGCCCACGGCGTGGCTCACGCCGCCACCTCCAGCCGGTAGCGCAGCCGCGCGGTGGCCACCTTGGCGCCGCCGCTGGAGAGTTCGGCCCGGCAGCGCAGGCCGTCGGCGGTCGGCTCGGTGGTGGTCCGCACGCTCACCGTGTGCCCGGGGAAGACCGGGGCCAGGAAGCGGCAGCTCTCGACCTCGGCCAGCACCGGCTCGGCCGTCGCGCCGACGGTCCGCCGGACGGCCTGGTCGGCGCACTCCAGCAGGCACACGCCCGGGAAGATCGGCAGACCCGGGTAGTGACCGCCGAGCACCGTCTCGTCGGCGTGCACGGGGTACTCGCCGGTGAACCCGCCCGCGCCGTCGGCGGTGCCGGTGACCGTGCGGTCCAGCGGGGTCGGCCGCCGCGCGGCGGTGCTCACCGGCCCAGCTCCTCGACCAGCAGGGCGTGCGCCCGGGCCAGCGAGGTGACCTCCCGCAGGCGGGTCTCGTCGAGCTTCACCCCGTAGGTCTTCTCCATCACCACCATCAGCTCCAGGGCCATCAGGGAGTCGACCTCGAGGTCGTCCGCGAAGTGGGCGTCGTCGGTGATCTGGTCGGCGGGCAGGTCGAGCACATCCGCGATCAGGGTGCGGAGCTGCTCGCGGTCGGGGGCGGTGGCGTTGGCCATCGTGGTCACCTTTCTCGGTGGTGGGAGGGGACGGGCAGGACCGGGAGGCGCAGCACGGCGCAGCCGGCCACGCCGTCCCGGTCGACGGCGGTGATCAGGGCGCAGTCCCCGGCCGGGGCCTCCCCGGCCTCGGCCTCGGCCAGCACGGCGGCGATCTGGAAGGCGCCGGAGGCCGCACCGGTGTCGCCGACCAGCGGGCCGAGCGCGCTCCACCGGGGCATCGCCCCGGGCAGCGCCTTCTCGATCGCGGTGCGCTCCAGGTCGTACTGCGCCTCGTCCACGGCGGACGGCGCCACGTGGCGGATCCGGTCGGGGGTGAGGCCGGCCGAGGCGAGCGCGGCGGTCACCTGACGGGTCAACAGGGCCGGGGCCTCGGCGGGCGAGGAGAAGACGCCGAACTCCAGCGCCAGCAGCTCGGCCAGCGGCTGCTCGCCGCGCCCGGCGATCACGTCCAGCGGCTCCAGGGCGAGCACCGCGCAGCCCTCGCCGAGCACGGTCGCGGGGCCGTCCGACTGCCAGGCCTCCAACCGGGCGCGCTGCTCGGAGAACTCCTCGACCGCGCCGCACAGCACCTTGGACGCGCGGCCGGCCCGCCAGAGCCGACGGGCGTAGCTGAGGGCCAGCAGGGTGGTCGCCCTGCCGCCCGCCACCGTGGTGTTGGGGCCGTGCAGGCCGTGCCAGATGGCGCACTGGCCGGCCGCGCAGTTCATCACCGTGTTGGGGAAGCGGGCCGGGTCGACGTGGTACGGCTTCGCCTGGGAGAGCGAGTCGCGGGTGAAGTCCATCATGCTCTGCACGCTGCCGTTGCTGGTGCCCAGCACCAGGGCCACGTCGTCGGCGGGGGGCGTGCCGCCGTCCAGCAGCATGCCCACGGTGGCCACCGCCAGCGCGGTCGCCCGGTCCATGGACCGGGTGCCCTTGCGGCCGAGCACCGTCCGGGCGTCGAAGCCGGGCACCACGGCGGCCTCGGCCACCGGCACGTCCGCGTGCTCCGGGCCGGTCGGGGCCAGGGCGCTGCGGCCCGAGCGGACGCCGAGGGCGAAGGCCTCGCGCCCCGACCCGTACGGCGAGGTGGCCGCCCAGGCGGAGATGCCCAGGCGTCTGCGGTCGGCACCGCCGCCGGGGCGGATGACGGGGGAGGGGGGCATCTGGTCTCTCCTTCGCGGTGGGAGGTGGGGAGTCGGTGGTGCGGTCAGAGGAACCACACCCGCTCGTAGCGGGGGAGCAGGGCGGCGAGCCGCTCGGTCTCGAAGGGCCGGACGCCGGCCGCCAGACGCTCGGGCCCGAGGCCGAGCCGGGCCAGCGCGGCGGTGTCCACGAGGACGGCCGCCCCGTCGGCGAGCAGGTCGGCCACGCCCCGGGCCGGGTCGGCCACCGGGACGGTGCCGGCCGGGCCCAGCCGCAGCACGGCGGCGCCGGGCGCGGCGACCGCGGCGGTCACGGCGGCGCCGCGCAGCACCAGGTCGATGCCGCCGAACTGGCGGCCCAACTCCCGTGCGACGTACAGCACGTCGGCGAAGGAGGTCTCCGCCGCGCCGGTCTGCACCGGTCGCTCCAGCACGGCCAGCAGGGGCCGGCGCTCCGTCGTGGGCTCGTCCGCCGTCACCGGCTCCGGTGCTGCCACCGGCTGACGCACCGTCACCGGCGGCTGCTCCGTGACGGGGTGTCGGGCTGTCGTCGGCTCGTGCGCGGTGCCGGGTCGGCCGTTCATCAGGGACCCCCGAGGTAGACGACCTTGCGGCACTCGCCGACGGTGGCGGCGATCCGCAGGGCCGAGCGGACCCGGACCGGGGCGACGTGCTCGAGGCCGCGCTCCTGGCTGCAGAACCGGCAGGCGTTCCAGCGCAGCCGCCCCTCCCGGCCGGTCAGCAGGGTCTGGACGAGCGCCGCGCTGGTGGGGTACTCGGCGTCCAACTCCCGCATGTTGCGCGGGCGCCGGGCGCCGAGCGCGGCGGAGGTGAGCTGGGTCGCGGAGCCGCAGGCCCAGACCTGGGCGCGGGCGCCCCGGTCGGCGACGGCCCGCAGCAGGCGGAGCACGGTGGTGGCGTGGTCGCCGGTGTGCGGGGTGGCGGACAGGAAGAACAGCACGTCCCACGGGGACGCGGCGGGCGGCGGGGCCATCTCAGTGCCACACCACCCGGACGTCCTCGGCGAGCAGGGCCTCGACCAGCTCGTCAGGCCCGCAGACCTCGACCCCGGCCGGCAGGTCCTCGGTGGCCACGGCGTGCCGGGCCAGCGAGTACGCGTCGGCCTGCACCCGTACCCCGGTGGCGAGCACCGCCACCAGGCCCTCGGCGGGGCGGGCCACCGCCGCGAGCACGCCGTCCTGGATCAGGAAGAGCCGGACGCCGTGGCCGAGCCGGGCCAGCGAAGCGCCGTCCCGGACGAAGGCGCCGCCGCCCGGGTCGGTGAACGGACCGCGGCTCTCCACCAACAGGTAGTCAGCCATCGGCCCGCCTCGCCGGGACGGGGGCGCGGCCGAAGGCGTCCGCGTAGAAGTCGGTGAGCCGCCGTGCGTACTCCTGCCGGTCCTGCCGGTGGGCGTTCACGTGGATGGCGTTCGGCGCCGTCCACACCCGGGCGCCGGGCACCCGGGCGGCCACCGCCTCGATCTCGGCGGGCGGCACCAGGACGTCGCGGGCGGCGGCGACGAACAGCAGCGGGACCTCGGTGCGGGCCAGGGCGGCGGTCCAGTCCGGCCGGACCCCGAGCCGGCGGCGGGCGGTGGCGGTGAAGGCCAGCCGCACCAGCGCGCGGGCGGGCCGGGGGCGCAGGTGCCGGGGCAGCAGGCGGGCCTGCAGGTCGGCGTAGCGGCGCATCGCGGCCGGAATGTCGGCGCCGGGGCCGCTGTCGCAGACCACGGCGTCCGGGTCGGCCGGGCCGCCCAGGCCGTACACGGCGGGCCAGGTGGAGAAGGAGAGGGCCAGCACGCCGACCGCCCCTGACGGGGTGTCGGGCAGCGAGCGGGCGTGGGCCAGCACGTCCCGCAGGTCGGCGGTGTACCGGTCGGCCATCGCCCGGGGCCGCGGATCGCCGTCGCTGGCCCCGTGGTTGCGCAGGTCGTAGGCGAGGACGTGGTGCCCGGCCTCGTGCAGCAGCCGCACCTGCGGCAGGACGCCCGAACGGTCGCGGCCCACGGGGTGGCAGACCACCACCGTGTGCGGCCCCTCCCCGGGCACCAGCCAGGCGGCCAGGCCGAGGCCGTCCCGGGTGGTGATCCGCAGCTCCCGGTGGTCCAGGCCGCTGTCGGCGGGGGTGCGGCCGCCGGTGGCCCGCGGCGGCCGGTAGAGGGCGAGGCCCCGGCGGCGGCCCTCGGCGGCGGCCACCGCCGCCCAGCCGGCCAGGGCCAGGACGGCGACGGCGGCGGCGCCCAGCGCGGTGAGCGGCGCGGTCATGTGGTGTGCACCTCGCCGCCGTCCACGCCGAGCACGTTGCCGGTCAGCCAGGAGGAGTCGAGCAGCGACAGGTGGGTCACCACCTCGGCCACGTCCTGAGGGGTGGTCAGCCGTCCGTGCGGATTGCCGGCCCGGGCGCGCTCCAGCAGCTCCGCGTGCTCGGGGATCCGCTCCAGCGAGCGGGTGCGGGTCACCCCGGCCCGGACGGCGTTGACCGCGACCAGATCGGGGGCGAGCTCCACCGCGAGCTGGCGGACGTGGGCCTCCAGCGCGCTCTTGGCCGCCGACACCGGGCCGTAGTTGGCCGAGACCCGGCTGGTGCCCGCGCTGGTCATGGCGAACACCTTGGAGCCGGGGCGGAGCAGCCCGGCGGCGTGCAGGCCCTGGGTCCAGTAGACGAGCGAGTGCGCCATCACGTCCAGGGTCATCGTCAACTGCCGTGCCTCGACCGGCCCTTGGGCCTCGGTGCCGCGCAGGTAGGGGGCCAGGGTGCCGAAGGCCAGCGAGTGCAGCAGTACCCGCACCCCGCGCTCCCGGGCCAACTCGCCGACGCGCTCCGTCAGTTCGGAGCGGACGGCCCGGTTGGCGGCGTTCGCGTTGTGGAACTCCACGGTGGTGCCGTACGAGCGGAGCCGGTCGGTCAGCGCGGCGATCCCGGGCTCCGCCGCGGCGGTGTCGAAGTGCACGCCCAGCACGTGGGCGCCGCGGCGGGCCAGGCCCTCGGCGACGGCGGCGCCGATGCCGCTGGACGCGCCGAGCACCACGGCCCAGGAGCCTTTCAGGGCATCGTCGTTCACGCCGTCCCCTCCTCCGGGTCCAGGACGGCCAGGGCCACCCGGCCGGTGCCGCAGGCCACCGCCACCACCTGCCGTCCGCCGCCCGAGGCCAGCGCCTCGACCAGCCGCAGCATCGGCGCCAGGCAGCCCGCGCCGAGCGCCTCGGTGCGGACCTCGCCGTACCGCGCCAGCTCCAGGGCGACCAGCCCGGCCGCCGCGGAGCCGTCGGCCACCAGGTGCACCGCGGCCGGGGCCGGGCCGTCCCCCAGCAGCCGGTCCAGGGCGGCCGCCACCCGGCCCGGTGCCGCCCCGCCCGGCGGGACCGCCAGCGAGACGGCCCGCACCGTGCCACGGCCGCGGGTCTCGCGCAGCCGCGCGGCGCCGGCCGGCTCCAGCACCAGGACGGCCGCCCCGGCCTCGCCGGCCGAGGCCGCCCTGTGCCCGGCGGGCAGCGCCGCCTCGGTGGCCCCCACCACCAGCGTGCCCGCCCGGCCGTGCCGGACCGAGGTGCCCGCCAGCGCCAGCGCCTCGAACCCGGCCACCGCCGGGGAGGTGAGCGTCACCGCGAACCCCTTGGTGGCGAACTCGGTGGTGACCCGGCCCGCGTAGGTGTTGATCGAGAAGTACGGCGCCAGGGCCGGGCTGAGGGCGTGCGAGCCCTCCAGGGCCACCGTCTCGTCCATCCCGTCCAGCACCCGGGTGGCCGCGTGGTTGGTGGCCACCACCACGGCCCGCCGGTCCTCCGGCACGCCGTCCAGCCCGCCCGAGTCGGCCACCGCCCGGCGGGCGGCGGCCAGCAGGTAGCCGCAGGCGGGCGGCAGGTAGCGGTAGCCGCGCGGGCCGAGCTGGGCGGCCACGTCGAACCAGGCCGGGTCGGCCTGTCCGGCGCCGGGCGCCCCGTGGGCGGCCCGGCGGGGGTCGTCGGACCAGGGCGTGACCACGCCCACGCCGCTGACCACGAGTGTTGCGGTGTTCACCGGAGGTCCTCCTCTCCGTCGGTCGCCAGCAGGGCGATCGAGACGTTGTTGCCGCCGAAGCCGTACGCGTTGACCAGGACCGCCCGCCCGGCGAGCGGGACCGGCCCGTCCGCCGGGAGCCAGAGCGGGCACCGGGGGTCCTGGTCGGCCACCGGCACGTTCGGCATCACCGAGCGCTCGCGTGCCACCAGGGCCGCGGTGAGCACCGCGAAGGCGCCGGCCGCGCCGCCGGTGTGCCCGACCAGCGCCTTGAGGCTGTAGACCGGCGTGCGGTCCAGCCGGTCGCCGAGCAGCCGGCCCAGCACCGCGCTCTCCACCACGTCGTTGAGCTCGGTGCCGGTGCCGTGCGGGACGACGCAGCCGATCTCCGCGGGCGTGATCCCGGCCTCCTTCAGCGCTCCGCCCATGGCCCGGGTGATCTGCTCGCCGTCCGGGTCGGGGCTGGTGATGTGGTGGGCGTCGCAGCTCCAGCCGCTGCCTCCCACCGTGGCGTAGGCGCGTGCCGAGGCGCCCCGGCGGCGGGCGTGCTCGGCCGACTCCAGGACGAGCACGGCGGCACCCTCGCCGAACACGGTGCCGCGCCGGCCGGCGTCGAACGGCCGGCAGCGCACCGGGTCCATCGCGCCCATCCGGTTGAAGCAGGCCAGCGCCACCCGCGAGTACGCCTCGGAGCCGCCGGCCACCACCACGTCGGCCTCGCCGGAGCGGATCAGGTCCGCCGCCATCGCCACCGCGTAGCCGCTGGCCGCGCAGGCGTTGCCGACCACCGGGGCGGGCCCGGTGGCCCCCACGGCCGCCGCGACCGCCCCGGCCACCCCGTAGGCGGACCGGCCGCCCGGATCGGGGCTGCCGGGGGCGTGGCGCTCGTCGTCGGCGCCGTCGCCGATCGTGGTGCCGACGACGACGGCCGTCCGGGTACGGCCCACCTGCTCGCGGTCCAGCCGCGCGTCGGCCAGCGCCTCCCGGGCCGCCGCCACCGCGAAACCGGTGACCCGCCCGGGACCTGACGGTGCGTCGGGCACCAGGTACATCCGCCGGACCGGGACGTTCGCCCACGGGTCGGCGGTCTCCACCGGCAGGCCGTCGGCCTTCAGCAGGCCCCGGCGGAAGACGTCGAGGCCGGCGCCGAAGGACGAGACGGCGCCCAGACCGGTGATCAGGACCTTGCCATCCATCGTCACTCTCCTGTCGTCGGCGGCGTCACGGCCCTAGTGGGCCGGCCCGGCGAGTGCCCGCAGCAGGCGCTCGTCGAACCGCACCAGGGACCAGTCCCGGCGGCTGTCGATGTGGGCGTAGCCGTGGGTGATCCGGCCGGTGGCGACCGGCACCAGCGCGCCGTTGCGCAGCACGGAGAGGTCCAGCCGGGAGGCGTAGGTGAAGTCCTTGAAGACCTCCTCCACCGTGAAGGAGATGAACAGCTCCTCCTCCATCAGCGCCTCGCCGAGCACGGTGACCGAGGAGTGCGGCACCACCGGGATCCAGTCCTGCTCGGTCAGCAGCGTCCGGATCGAGGCGCCGCGCACCTCCAGGAACCGGTCGACGGCGTCCTCCATCACCCGCAGCAGGCCCGACATCTGCAGCCGCTCGGTGAAGTGGCAGTAGAAGTACGGGACGCGCCAGCGCCACACCTCGGTGTTGCCCTCCGAGCGGAGCAGCCCGACCGCGAGCTCGGGGGTCAGCGCGCCCCCGGCCGGGGCCTGCCCCGCCCCGCCGCCGAGCCGCCGCACCGTGTACGGCGCGGTGGCGGCCGGGCCGCCCTGGCAGCCGTCGTCCTGGCGGAAGACCACCCGCACCCGGGAGGTGACGGCCGCGACCGCCTCGCCGCCGCGGTCCACGGTGAACTGCACGGTCAGCGCGAGCTGCCCCTCCGGGCCGCGCGCGTCCCGGCCCTCCGAGGGCCGGACGGTGGCCGTCACCAGGTCGTCGATGTGCAGGGCGGTGGCGATCCTGGTGTCCAGGCCGACCAGCTCGGTGCCCAGGCCGTGCTCCTCGTAGAGCGCGCCGACCCGCAGGCCGCTCTCCCGAAGGTGCGTCAGCACGGCTTCCTCGACCAGGTAGTTGACGTGCTTGAAGCCGATCCAGGTACAGATGTTGCAGCCCTCGTAGCGTGGCCGCAGGGTCACCGTGGTGGTGCGGTCGAGCGCGGGGCCCAGATCGAGTGCGGTGGTCATGTCGGTCGCTCCTCTGCGTACGTGAACCGCGCCCCCGAGCCGTGGCGGACGGCGGGCGGGGCGGGATGGACGGGGCGGGTGTGGAGGGTCTCGGCGAAGAAGGCGTCCAGGGCGGCGGTGAACGCGGCGGCGGCCTCGACCATGGCGAAGTGCCCGGTCTCCGGGAGGACGGCGAGACGGCCGTCCGGCAGGCCGGCCGCCAGGGCGGAGGCGTCGCAGGGCGAGGCGGCCTGGTCGTCCTCGCCCGCGACGACCAGGCAGGGGCTGCGCAGCCGCGCCAGCCGCAGCGTCGGGGTGCGCAGGTAGGTCTCGAAGAACCGCAGCCAGCCGTACGGGCCGATCTGGTTGCGCACGTGGCGGCCCATCCCGTGCAGCACGTCGGCCTCCAGCGGGGAGCAGCCGCACATCAGCCGGCGCGCGGCGATGCCGGTCTCCAGGAAGCGCTGGAACTCGCCGAGGTAGTAGGAGGCGGTGTCCCAGTGGAAGGCCTCCGGCGTGGGCCGGTAGAAGGGGGAGAGGAACACCGTCGCGGCCGGCGGGCGGCAGCCCTCCAGGACCAGTGCCTCCAGCACCAGGTTGGCGGCGAAGGAGTGCGCGACCACGGCGTCGAAGCGCTCGTCCAGGAGGTCCGCCACCAGGCGGACGCAGCCCGGGTCACGGGCCCACTCCCGCTCCCCGTTGAACCGCCAGGGCAGCCGGGCGGTCCACAGCTCGAGCTGCGGGCCGGCCAGCGCCCGGTACAGGTGCCAGATGTTGTCCCCCGCGCCCATCCCGTGCAGCATCAGCACCCGGCGGGAGCCGGTGAGCAGGCCGGGCCGCATGAGCTGCAGCTCTGGTCCGGTCACGCCGCACCCGCCGGTGCGCCGAGCAGCAGGGTGGCCACCGCGTCGTCGCCGGGCCGGCCCGCGGTGGCCAGGGTGGCGGCCCCGGCCGGGCGGGCGGCGGCGGCCGCGCACTGCAGCACGCCGAGCGCCCCGGAGGCGCCGCCGAGCAGCTGGCCGAGGTCGTGGACCGCGGCCCCCGCGAGGGCGGGCGGCGTCGGGCCGTCCGCCCCGTCGGTCAGCCAGAGCGAGACCGGGGGCAGCGTGCCGAGCGCCTCCAGGCCCTCGGCCAGGGTGGCGGTGCGGTGGTAGCCGCCGAGCCGGAGCCCGGGGCGGGCGCCGCGCGCCCGCGCGCCGCCCTCCTCCTCCAGGACGACCGCCGCCGCGCCGTCGAACAGCGGGCCGGTGGCGCCGGTGAGCGAGCGGAGCACCGGCGTGTCCGGCTCGACGCCGACCACCAGGGCCCGGCGGGCCCGGCCGGCCAGGATCAGCCGGCGGGCCCAGTGCAGCGCGTCCAGCCCGGAGGTGGGGCCGTTGCACAGGGTCAGGTTGGGCCCGCCGAGGCGGAAGCGGATCGCGGTGGTGGAGGCCGGGACGTTGCTGGAGGCGTTGGGCAGGGCCATCGGACTGAGGTGTCCGGTGCCCTGACGGGCGATCAGTTCGGCGGCCTCGCAGACGGTGTCGAGGTTGCCGTGGTTGCTGCTCACCACCACGGCGCAGTCCTCGGGCGGGCCGTCGCCGCCGGAGGTCGGCAGGCCGGCGTCCGCCAGCGCCAGGTGCGCGGCGGCCAGTGCCAGGCAGGTGGCCCGGTCCTTGTACCGCAGGCCGCGCCGGCCGAGCACCTCGGCCGGGTCGGCGGGCTCCGCCGCCGGTTGCCGCACGTCCGGCCCGCCGTCCGGCAGCAGCTGCCGGAGCTCGCGCAGGCCGGTCCCGAAGACGGCGGCCCCCGTCACGGTCACCGAGGCCACCTCAGACCGTCCCTTCCACCAGGGCGACCGCGTTGAGGCCGCCGAATCCGAATGCGTCGATCTGTGCGACCCGGACCGGCCGGCGCCGTTCGGCGCCGAGCACCAGGTCCAGTCCGGCGGCCTCGGGCACCAGCTCGCGCACGCCGCTGGTGGGCGGGATCCGCCCGGTCCGGACGGACTCCACCGCGACGGTCAGCGCCATCAGCCCGGAGGCCCCCGAGGTGTGGCCGGTGGCGGCCTTGACGGCCGTCACGGTGGGCCGGTGGCCGGCGAAGGCCTTGCTCAGCGCGGTGGCCTCGGCCTCGTCGTTGAGCAGGGTGCCGGTGCCGTGCGCCATCACCAGGTCGACCTCCCCGGCGGTGAGGCCGGCCCGCCGGTGCGCCTCCCGGACGGTGCGCAGGATGCCCTCCGGGTCGGGGGCGGTCACGTGGTGGGCGTCGCAGCCCAGGGCGACCGAGCGCAGCACCGCCTGGGCGGGCCCGCCGCGGCGCAGCACCACCGCGGCCGCGCCCTCCCCGAGCAGCACCCCCTTGCGGCCCGGGTCGAACGGCCGGACGGCCTCGGGGTGGCCGGGCTGGACCCGGTCCAGCAGGCCCAGCATGCTCTCGGTGACCGAGTCGACCCCGGCCACCACCACGGTGTCGGCCTCGCCGGCGGCCAGCAGGTCCTCGGCCAGGCCGCAGGCGTACAGCGAGGCGGCGCAGGCATTGGCGAAGGTGTGGGTGCGGGTGGCGCCGAACCGCTCGCGCAGGGCGGTGCCGAAGTACAGCTCGGCCGGGTCGGCGGTGGTGCCCGCCAGGTGGTGCAGCTCGGCGGTGCGCAGTTCGCGCAACCCGGTGCCGACCAGGATCGGCACCGTGCGGAGGTCCTCGACGCCGGCGTCGGCCGCCGCCAGCGCGACCGCCTCGCACAGCCAGGCGGTGGCCCGCAGCGGCAGGTCCGCGCCGCCGGCCGGCCGGTCGTCGATCTCGTAGGCGTGGCGCAGACCGAACCGTTCGCGGTCGAAGGCGCGCAGCGGGGCCAGCGCGGTGCGGCCGGCGCACAGCGCCTCGAAGAACTCGGGGACGGTGCGACCCAGGGCGCTCACCACGCCCCGGCCGGCGATCCGGGCGCCCTCGGGCAGCCCGCCGGGTGCGGGGTTCACTCGTCCTCCACGCGGCCGAAGAGGGTCACCGCGTTGTTGCCGCCGAAGGCCAGCGCGTTGTTCTGGACGATCCGCAGCTCGGCGGGCCTGGCCTGGTTGGGCACGCAGTCCACGGCGCACTCCGGGTCGGTCTCGACGTGGTTGATGGTGGGCGGGATGAACTGTTCGGCGATGGCCAACGCGCTGGCCGCGGCGGCCAACGCGCTTGCGGCGCCCATGGAGTGACCGATCATCGACTTGATCGAGACGGTCGGCGGCGCGTCCTGGCCGAAGACCTGGTGGATGGCGGCCGCCTCGGTGACGTCGTTGGCGCGGGTGCCGGTGCCGTGGGCCGAGATGAAGTCGACCTGGCCGGCCTCGATCCCGGCCGAGGCGTGGGCGATCCGCATGCAGCGGGCGATGCTGTCCCGGTCCGGGGCGACGGGGTGGTGGGCGTCGCAGTTCAGCCCGTAGCCGAGCACCTCGGCGTAGATCCGGGCGCCCCGGGCGCGGGCCGCGGCGAGGGACTCCAGGACCAGGATCCCGGCGCCCTCGCCGGTGAGGATGCCCTCGCGCGAGACGTCGAACGGGCGGCAGCACTCCGGCGCGATGGTGCCCAGCCGGTAGAAACCGGCGAAGGTCTTGAGGCAGACGGCGTCCGCCCCACCGCACAGGGCCACCTCGACGTCCCCGGCGCGCACGGCGTCGTAGCCGTGCCCGATGGCGTAGTTGCCGGCGGCGCAGGCGGTGGGCATGGCGACCGCCTCGACGTCGGTCAGGCCGAGCTCGCGGGCGACCCCGGTGGCCAGCCGGACGGTCGGCACCCGGCGGGCGACCACCGGGTCGCCCGCCGAGGGGCCCGACCGGACCTGCGCGCCCACCAGGGCGTCGAGGTCGCGGGACTCGCCGTCGGTGGTGCCGACGGCGACCAGCGCCCGCCGGGCCCGCAGGCCCGGCTCGTCGAGGCCCGCGTCCCCGGCGGCCATCCGGGCGGCCGCCGCCGCGAACTGGGCGGCCCGGCCGAGCTCTTCGGGCCGGTGCCGGTGGAGCCAGTCGGCGGGTTCGAAGCCGGCCACCTCGCAGCCCAGCGAATGGGCGAACCCGTCGGTGTCGAACGCGGTGATCGGCTTCGCGGATCCGCGCCCGGCCCGCAGGCCGTCCAGGAATGCCCGCGGGCCGATGCCGATACTGGTGACGGCACCGATTCCGGTGACCACGACCCGCTGCTGCGGATCGGTGACTCGGCTGGTCATGTCAACTCCCCACGTATGTGAGCGCGGTCCGGCGGTCCGGGTGGTCAGTCGGTGACGTCGGCGATGACCGCGAAGATTCCGTCGAGGTTGACCATCCGGCTCAGCTCGCCCTGGTCGATGGTCACCGAGAACTTCTTCTCCAGACCGGCCAGGATCTCGATCGCGCGCAGCGAGTCGGCCCCGTGGTCCTTGAAATAGCTGCTGTCGGTCAGCTCTTCGGGATCGATTTCGAGTACATCGCAGACGATGTCCTTGATGACGGTGCGGCGCTCGTCGGTCAATGCAGCCATGTTTATCGCCTCCGGGTGTCAACGGGTATCGGCTTGGCTGCCAAGGTATTCGGGAGGCCTCCGCGTGCGGCCCGATGTGGCAGCTTGCTGCTAGTCGGTGATCTTGGCGGGCCGTCGTGCCGGGCGGATTCCGGCATTCGAGACGCCGGCTGTCAACCAACTCCCGTGGACTGTGGCAAGTCTGACAATCGCCGGTTATGCTGCCGTGGCAACTCTGGACACACGCGACACACCAAACGGGGGCCCACGTTGCAAGGTCAGGACCTTGTCGGCGAACGGAACGTCGGATTCCACGGAACTCCGGCCCACCTGTCGGTACGAGGGGAGGCGGTCCAACTAAGGGAGGTCGAACCCTGTTCCCTCTCGCACGTGCGCAGAGAGCTGTTCGAGAGATTCCGGCTGGAGGCCTCCCGTCGCCCGACCGAGCTCTGGGACGCCTGGCCCGAGGAGGGCCATCTGCTCCCGTCGTTACGATTACTCCAGGGCGAGCTGTTAGCCGGCGGGCACCGGGTGTCCGCGCTGTGCGGCAGCGACGCCGCGCTCCAGCGGGACGGTCACGTGGCCCGGCTGGGCGACGAGGGCGCCGACGTGCGGGTCACCGGGGCCCAGCTGCCCGAGGTGATCGTCCTCGACCGCCGCATCGCCATCCTCAGACCGCACGACGGCCGCTTCGCGGAAAAAGTGCTCGTCATTCGCAATCCCTCCATAGTCTCCGCCCTGTGCAACACGTTCGCCGCGCTCTGGCAGTCGGCCGTCACCTTGGACGTGTTCCGGAGTTGCGGACTGGACCTGGAGGACGAGACCACCGTGCAGGTGCTCGAACTGCTGGAAGCCGGCTGCAAGGACGAAACCGCGGCGCGGAAACTCCAGATGTCCGTCCGCACGTACCGAAGGCACGTCGCCCGGGTGATGGACCACCTCGGTGCGGAATCGCGTTTCCAGGCGGGTTCACTGGCCAACCGGATGGGACTCCTGCACACCATCCAGCCGCGCGGAGAAACCCGCAAGACCTGTAGCGGATGAATCCGGCGCACTGAATTCGGCAGGCCTTCGGGAAAAGGGCGGTGGGGGGGGGGGGGGGGGGGGGCCCCCCCCCCCCCCCCCCCCCCCCCCCCCCCCCGCCCGCCCGTCGCAGCGCCGATCCACCGCCGTACCCGAAGCGCCCGTCCTGAGAGGCTCCTGTGCGCCGCCTAGCGCTCCTGCTCACCACCCTCGCACTAGCCGCCGGCCTCGCCGCCCTCGGCGGCACCATCGACCGGTCCCGCACCGGTACCGATCCTGGACAGCGCCGACCCGAAGCCGTCCCCGCCCCGGACTCCCCCACCCCTGCCCGGGCCGATCCACTGGGGCGCGCCATCGCCGCCGACCAGCAGCGCCTGCGCGCCCTGCCGGACGACGCCACCACCTGGGCCAGGCTGGGATCCGAGTACGTCGAGCAGGCCCGGCTCACCGCCGACCCGGCCTACTACCCCCAGGCCGAACAGGCCCTCCGCCGCTCCCTCTCCCTCGCCCCGCACACCAACGCCGAAACCCTCACCGGGCTCGGCGCCCTGGCCAACGCCCGCCACCTCTTCGACCAGGCCCGCGACCACGCCGAGCGGGCCATCGCCGCCGACTCCGCACACTGGCCCGCGTACGCGGTCCTGGCCGACGCCCGGACCCAGCTCGGGGACGACCTCGGCGCGACCGAAGCGGTCCAGCAGCTCCTCGACCGCCGGCCCGGCACCGCCTCGTTCACCCGCGCCGCCTACCATCTCGAACAGCACGGCCGCACGGAGGACGCCCGAGCCGCTCTGAGCCAGGCCCTGGCCTCGGCCCACGCTCCCGCCGACCGCGCTTTCTGCCACCACCAGATCGCCGAACTCGACTGGAACGCGGGGCACTTCGACGAAGCCCTCAGCGGCTACCTGAACGCCCTGGCCGCCGACCCGTCCTACACCCCCGCGCTGGCCGGCCGGGCCCGCGCCGAGACCGCCCTCGGCCGGACCGACGAGGCCGTCCGCGACTACACGGCCGCCATCGCCCGGGTACCGCTGCCCCAGTACCTGCTCGAACTCGGCGAGCTGCACGAGTCTCTCGGCCACCAGGACCAGGCCCGGGAGCAGTACCGACTCCTCGCCGCCGAGCAGCGGCTGGCCGCCGCCAACGGCGTCAACGACGACCTCTCCCTCGGTCAGTACGAGGCCGACCACGCAGACCCCGCCGAAGCCGTCCGCCTGCTGCGCACCGAGTGGTCCCGGCGCCGGCACGCCCTGGTCGCGGACGCGCTCGCCTGGGCCCTGCACCGCACCGGAGCCGACGCCGAGGCCCTCGTACTGGCCGAGCAGAGCCTCCAACTCGGCTGGCGGAACGCCCTGTTCGAGTTCCACCTGGGCGAGATCGAGCTCTCCCTCGGCCACACCACCCAGGCCCGCACCCACCTCACCCGGGCCTTGACCACCAACCCCGCCTTCCACCCCCTCCACGCCGCAACGGCCCGCACCGACCTGGCCTCCCTGCCGGACTGACCCGACTACCCTTCCCCCCGGAAGAGCACGGCGGCCTCGGCCCCGTACGCGCACACCCCCTCGACGCGCCATCGGAGACGCTCCACCTCCCAGCCCCGGCGTGCGAGGTCGTCGGAGGGGTCGGGTCATCGCAGCATCGTCACCTGACCGGACGGCCGGTCGCCATCCGTCTCCCCGGCGGGACCGCCGGGCTCAGACCAGCGTGGGCGCGAAGTAGTCGCGCAGGCGGGCGATCTTCCCGTCCCGGAGGCGGAACACCTGCACCAGGGAGACGGCCTCCTCCGCGCCGTCCTCCCCGTCGAACACGGTGTCGATCTCCGCGATGAAGACGTCCGGGTCGCCGGTGGTGTGCAGCACGTACCCCGACTTCTCGAGGTTCGGCGCCTTCGGGCCGCCCACCGGCCGCGCGTAGTACTCCGCCAGCCCGCTACGGATCGCCTCCCGCCCCGCCATCCGCCGGGGGAAGGCCGAGCCGTCGGGCAGCAGTGGCGCCTCCAACACCCCGTCCTCGGTGAAGAGTTCGGCCAGGGCGGCGGCATCGCGCGTCATCGCACCGGCGTATACGTAGCGTTGGAAGATCTCCTGCGGCGTGGCGGACACGACGGGCACCTCGTCTCTCGTACGGACCGGCAACACCACCAGCCAACCACACTCAGGGCCGCGCCTCCGGGAGCCCCCTCCAGAGCGCGACGTGGTCGGTGGGCAGTGTGCCGCCCGGTGAGTACGCCCGGTCGCGCTCCAGCGCGAGCACCGTGCCGTCCGCGAACAGGACGGCGTGCAGCCCGCCCTCCGGCGTGAGCCAGACCTCCGCCGCGCTCCGGAACTGGTGCCCCGTCAGCCGCAGTGCGACGACAGCCTCCCCCTCCCTGACCACCAGGGTCACCTCCGCCCCTGGCCCGGGCAGCGTGGCCACCTCGCCCACCGCCCGCCAGAGCTCCTCGAACGGCACGACGACCTGCGGCTCGCTCGGCGTAGGCACCGCCACGGCCCGCGCGACCTCCGCCACCACCGGCCCGAGCTCCACCCACTGCTCCGGCTCCTCCGCAAGTACCGCGCCGAGCAGGCGGAACGGGCTGTCGAAGTGCGCCGACCACCACTCCGCCAGCGCCTCGACCGTCCGCCGCAGTGCATGCTCCCGCCGCAACGCGGCCATCTTGGCCTTCACGGTCTCCCGGTCGATCCCCGGCTTCCGCCCCGCCACCACCCGCCTCCTCTCCCGTCCACCGACCGCCATTCTCACCCGCCCCGGCCCCGATCCCTGCCCCCGCCTCCGTCACGCGGGTACTGTGGTCCCATGACGCTGCGTCAACTGGACCCGCTGCTGCTGGACGCCGACCTCGCGGACTGGCTCGAAGCCACCGCCGCCAAGGCCGGCCTCAGCACGGCCGAGTACCTGACCGGCCTGGTCGCCGCCGACCGCCATCACGGCGACACCCTCGACCGCGCACACCGCCTCGCCGCCCCGGCCTACCGCACCTGGGTCGACGCCGGCCGCCCGACCGACCACGGCCTCACCCCGGACGAGGTCTTCGGCTCCTGACCACGTTCAGGCCCGGCAGCACGTACGCCCGGAGAACGGTGCCCGCGATCCTGGCCTCACCGTCGGCGCTCGCGTCGGGACGTCCCTTTCCCCGACCGCGTGTACACCCACGACCGTTCTACGGCCCCGAGCACTTCCCCCCACCTCCCCCAACCTTTCGACGACCGGCCAATCGCCTTGCCCCACCTGGGAATTCCCGCCCACGGACCGTCCCCGAACTGCCATGCTGTGCGGGCACCGCCGTCGCACCCACCGCGTGCCCCTCCGAGGAGCCGTCATGTCCCGCAGCCCCGCCCCGCTCCCCGAGCTGCCCGACTGGCCGGAGCTGCTGCGGGAGTTCGGCTGCCCGGCCGCCGCCCTCGCCCGCCCCCACCCCACCTGGCTCCGCCACGCCGGACGGTCCGGCACGAACGGCCTGACCCACCAACTGGACCTCAGCTACTACGAGGACCGCACCCTGCTGGCCCGCGTCACCACCCACCGCATGCCCCTCACCCTCGACCCCACCACCCTCCTCCACGACTTCCTCTCCACCACCACCTCGGGCCCCAACCCCCCGGCCACTGGCACCGGCTGGCTCTTCGTCGACGGCAGCGCAGTCGAGGGCCGACGCCTCACCCTCGGCGACCACATCCTCACCATAGCCACCATCACCACCGAAACGGTCGCCGTCACCAGCACCGCCACCCTCCACGACGAGGCCGTCCACCTCACCCTCCACACCCCGCCCTCCCCTCAGTTGGATTCCAACTGATCATCCAGGAGCTGCCGATCCGGCGCATCCTCGGCATGGCTACCGGCGGCGCGTACCAGGAAGGTTGAACTACCTCCTGCGCAGGAGCAGTTGTACCGCTCGCGCGCGGTTGCCGTCCATCGTGGAGACTTCCAGCCGCTGTTCCTCCACCGGCTCGAAGGCGGCCAGCAGAGTCCGCAGGTCGGCGAGGTCGTGGTGCCGGCAGACCGCCCCGTCGCCGGTGCGGAAGACCCCGTACGGACCGCCGAACTCCCGGGCGTGGTCCGCGTACCGGAGCCGGTTGCGTTCGTCGTCCTGGAGCAGCAGATCGCTGACGTAGAGCAGACCACCGGGTGCCAGAACCCGGTGCAGTTCCGCGACCAGCGCGCGCTGGGCCTCCCCGTCGGGCACGCAGGTCAGCACCGCGAACAGCAGCGCCACGTCGAAGCTCCCGGTCTCGGCCGCCAGCGCGGGCGGGGACTCCAGGACGTCGAACCGCGCTTCCGGCACGGCCCGGCGGCCCCGCTCGATCAGCACCGGCGACAGGTCGACCCCTGACACGTCACGGAAACCGGACACGCTCAACTCGGCCATCAGGCGGCCGTATCCACAGCCGTAGTCCAACACCCGGGCGTCCCGGTCCGCCCCGGCCAGCCAGTCGAGGTTCAGTGGGTGGGTGAACGTCTTCGTCGCGCCGACGCCGTCCCAGTACGCGCGCTGATCACTGAAATCTGTCATGCGGACGCAGCATAGTGCCACCCCCGCCGGCGCCTGCGTCTCCGGCAGCTCCGGCAGCTCCGGCACGTGAACCCAGCGCCGCCGCGAACGCGGCCAGCAGGCGGCGTGAGGCTTCCCGCGTCGCGGCCCGCGTCATCCCCGCCGCGTGCGGCGAGAGCGTGCAGTACGGGTTTCCGGCGAGCACCGAGCCGTAGGCGGCGGCGCCCTCCCGGTCGAAGACGTCGACGCCGGCGGCGGCCAGGCCCGCCGACGGGTCGCGGAGGACGAGGTCGAGGGCGGTCTCGTCGACGACGCTCGCCCGGGCGGTGTTCACCAGTACCGACCCCGGGCGCATCAGGCGCAGCTCCGGCTCCCCGATCAGGCCGGCCGTCTCCGCCGTGGCCGGCACGTGCACCGAGACGACCTCACACGCCGTCAGCAGTTCGGCCAGCGAACCGACCCGGCGTCCCGGCCAGCCCTCCGCGCGTTCGGGCGTGAAGCGGGGCGAGCCGTGCACCAGCACCTCCGCGCCGAAGGCCGCCGCCAAGCCGGCCACCTGCCGGGCGATGGCTCCCGTGCCGACCAGGCCGAACCGCGCGCCCGCGAGACCGGTCACGGGGAGGCCCGCGGCGGCGCCCGTCCAGTCGCCGTCGTGCAGGGCGGCCGAACGGCGGGAGACGCCGCGCAGGGCGTCGAGGGCGAGGGCGAGGGTGAGTTCGGCGACGGCGGCGGCGTTGGCACCGGGGGTGGTCAGGAGGGTGACGCCCAACTCCCGGGCGGCCAGGTGGTCGAAGGTCTCGGAGCCGGTGGCCGCGCGGCCGGCCAGGGTCAGGCGCCGTCGCAGTCCTGGGGCGGTGGCGCGGGTCAGGACGGTGCGGGTGAGTGGGATGCCGGCCCGGCACTTGAGGGCCTCGTAGCCCCGGCCGCCGTCCTCCAGGTGGGTGGCGAGCTGCTCGGGGTCGAAGCCGTCGAAGTCGACGGTGTCGATGGAGGGCCGACGTGCGGAGAGTCGCTCGCGCAGGACGGGGTCGGTGACGCGGCGGAGGTTGACGGTCGGCCGCAGGCCCATCGCCTCGAGGGCCGCCAGCTCGGCCAACGCCTCGTCAGGTGGCGCGGGGTCGACGACCAGTACCCGGCCGTTCACGGCCTCCTCGCGGAGAGGGCGACGGCGGGCAGGATGGCCAGTGAGAGCACGCCGCCGGTGAGGGCGAGTGCGGGGTAGCTGGTGGCGGAGACCATCAGGCCGGAGGTGATGCCGCCGGTGGCGCCGGCCAGCGCGATGGTGACGTCCACCATGCCCTGGGTGCGGGCCCGGGTCGCCAGCGGGACGGTGTCGGTGATGATCGTGGTGCCGGTGACCAGGCCGAAGTTCCAGCCGATCCCGAGCAGGGCGAGGGCCAGGGCGAGCAGGCCGACCGAGTCGGCGGGGGCCGTGGCGGCGATCAGTCCGGCGGCCAGCAGGGTGGCGCCGGAGGCGAGGGCCAGCGGCATCCGCCCGTAGCGGTCCACCAGCCAGCCGGTCAGCGGGGAGGGCAGGTACATCGCGCCGATGTGCACGGCGATGACCAGTCCGGAGGCGGCGGTGCCGTGGCCGTGGTCGTGCATGTGGACGGGGGTCATCGTCATGACGGCGACCATCACCAACTGGGTCACCACCATCACCAGCACGCCGAGCATCAGCCCGCCGGAGCCCGTGGTGCCCTCGGCGGCCGCCTCCGTCCGGCCGGGCGTCGCGGCGGCGGCCTCCTGTTCGGAGGCCAACTCCCGTGCCAGCAGCAGCGGATCGGGCCGGAGGAAGAGCGCCAGTACGCAGGCCGCGAGCGCGTAGGCGGTCCCCGAGAGCAGGAACGGCCCGGCCAGTGCGGGGATGCCGATCGCCTCGGCGAACCGTCCGGTGGGCTCGGCCAGGTTGGGTCCGGCCACTCCGCCGAGGGTGGTGGCGACCAGGACGGTGGAGACGGCGCGGGCGCGGCGGTTCGGGGCGGCCAGGTCGGCGCCGGCGTAGCGGGCCTGGAGGTTGGTGGCGCTGCCGGCGCCGTAGACGAAGAGCGCGAGGAAGAGCAGGACGGGCTGGTCGAGGACGGCCGCAACGATCACCCCGGCCGAGCCGAGCGCGCCGACCAGGTATCCCCCGGCCAGGCCCGGCCGCCGTCCACCGGTCTGCGAGATCCGGCCGACCGCCACGGCGGTGAGCGCGGACCCGCCGGTGAAGAGCGCGCTGGGCAGTCCGGCCAGGCCGGTCGAGCCCAGCATCTTCTGGGCCAGCAGCGCGCCGACCGTGATCCCGGCGGCGAGGCCGGCGCCGCTCAGGATCTGCGAGGCGACCAGCACCCGCAGGACGCGGCGCTGGGCAGCGGCGGCCCGGTCCGGTATCGGGACGACAGGGCCGGTGCCGGGGCCGGGGCTGGCGGCGGGGCTGGTCATGGTTCTCCGTGACGGTGGTCGGGGCACCCTGACGGGCGCGAACACGTGCACCGCCGATCGTGCCAGGCGCGGGCGCCGCCGCACCCACCCAGGTCCCAGGTCGGGCGGACGTCAGAGACCAGCAAGCCGGAGAGCCGGGACTGACGCGGCATCAGAACCGCTTCCCTCTCCCGGGCGGGCGTCACGGACCGGCGGCCGGGAACCCGGGTGCTGACAGCAGGTCGGCCGCTGGAACCGTTCGACCGTGCGCAGCCACAGCTCGGCCAGCAACTCCGTCCGTTGCGGAAAGCGGCGACAGCGAGGCGCACCGCCGCGTCGCTGTACCGGGAGGGCCCGGGCATGGAGAGGAGGGTATCCCTCCGCCCGGTAATGGAGTGACCTCTCCAACACCGGGCGGAGGGCACCTCGGGGGCGGTGCCGGACGCCCGCGGACGAGCCGCCGGACCCGGAACTCAGCCCTGGCGGGCCTTCGCGCGCGGGTCCTTCCGGTTGATGACGTAGACCTTGCCGCGGCGGCGCACGATCTGGGCGCCGGGCTTGTTCTTCAGCGATCGGAGTGAATTGCGGACCTTCATGGGAACCCCTTCCGCTCGTTCCACGACCCGCTCATGCCGGCCGCACTCCGCCAACACGTGCCCCGGACCGTTCATTCCACCGTCGTTGCTCCGAAGTACGAGGATCACCCGAAAACCGGATGACGGCGAGGGCCGGTCCGGGGCAGGCTCCGCACCGATGAACGAAGTGAACGATGTACCGGAGAGCGGGCGACGGTACGCGGCGGCCGACACCATGGCGGGGATGCTGCAGCGGGGCCGGGGCGGTGGTGCGGTGCTGGCCGCCCAGGACCCGGTGGCGGCCGCCGAGACCGTGTACGACTGCGTGCGGTACGACTGGCGGTGGGACTCGGTGGACCAGCGGGACGTCTACCTGGCGCGGCTGCTCCGGGACCTGGAGCTGCCGCTCGGCCCGGTGGTCGAGCTGCTCGCGGGTGACCAGAAGGCGTGCGAACGCGCCGCCGGCGTGCTGGAGTTGCTCGCGACGGCGGGATCGCGGCAGGCCCGGGACGCCCTGCGCACCCACGTACGGGAGGGCGAGCACTGGCTCGAACTCCTGGATTCGGTCACGGACCACCGGCCCGGCGCGTGGTGGCGGGACATGGCCGAGGTCGCGTACGCCAGGCTCGCGCGGGACCCGCAACTGCCCTCCGACGCAGCGGAGATCGTACGGTTGCTCTTCGATCCACCTGCCCGCCGGCACCACCCGCACCGCCTCCGGGAGGTCGAGCTGACACCCACGAGCCGGCGCCTGATCGCGGTCCTCGCCGATCCGGACGAACCCGACGGCACGAAGGGCTGGGCCCTGCGGATCCTCTCGTACCGCGCGCCGGAGCCGGACCTGCTCCCCTTGGTGCCGTCCCTGGGCACCCGCGACGGCGAGTACCAGCTGCCGTTCCTCTCCAGGGCCGTCGAGCGGTGCGGGGCCCTCGCCCTGGCGGCCGCCCGTGCGTGGGTCGCGGACGACCGGAGCTGGCTGGTCTGGATCGGCCTCGACGTGCTGGCCTCGCACGGCGAAGCCGTCGACCTCCCGGTCCTGACCGCGCACCTGCGCACCGAGCTGGAGCACCGCGAGTGGTGCGGCCCCAAGCTGCTCACGGCCGGACTGGCCCGCTTCGGCTCCGCGTCCGCCGAGGCCGTCCCGCTGCTGCGCCGCCTCTGGCTGGGTACCCCGCACTCCTACGAACGGCCCGACTACCTGCGGGCGTTGGCCGCCGTCGACCGGACCGGCCTGGACCGCGCGTACACCGAGTCACTCTGGGACTGCGAGGAGCAGGCCCGGCTGCTGGCCGTCGCCGAGGCCCCGGACCTGCCGCAGGTACGGGAGCGGCTGGCCCGGTTGGCTGACGACCCGTTGGAGACCCCGGAGGTCCGCCGCGCGGCGCGGGCCCGCCTCGGCGGCGGCTGAGCGCGGTCAGCCCTGACGTTCCTCCGGCCGGTCGATGGTGGCGCGCAGGCGCTTCTTGTCCGGCTTGCCGACGGGGGTGAGGGGGATCTCGGGGACCAGGTGGAGGGCCTCCGGTGCGTAGATGCGGCCCTTGTGGGTGGTGACGAAGGCGCGGAGGTCCTCGAGTTCGGGGTGCTGCCCGGGGGCGGGGACGACCACGGCGTGGACGTGCTCGACCTCCTGGTCGTCGCGCAGGCCCAGCACGGCGGCCTGGGCCACGGCCGGGTGGGTGAGCAGCAGGTCCTCGACCTCGGAGGGGTGGACGTGGCCGCCGACCACGATGATCTTGTCCGAGCTGCGGTCGGCCAGGTAGAGGTAGCCGTCCCGGTCGAGGTAGCCGATGTCGCCGGTCTTCAGCCAACCGTCGCGCAGCACCTCGGCGGTGAGGTCGGGCCGCTTCCAGTAGCCGGCCATCAGGCCGCGCGAACGGACGTGGATCTCGCCCTCCTGGTCGGCCGGCAGGGCGGCGCCGGTGGCGGCGCGGACCTCGACCTCGACGCCGGGGAGCGGTCGGCCGACGGCGATCCGGCCGTCGTGTCCGACCCGGTCGTGGTCCTGGGGTTCGAGGACGGCGATGTTCATCGCCTCCGACATCCCGTAACCGCTCGTCAGGATCGGCCCGAAAACCTCAAGTGCCTCGCGCAGGCGGGTCGGTGAGGCGACGCTGCCGCCGTAGCTGACGCGGTGCAGGCTGGAGAGGTCGGTGCGGGCGATCGCCGGGTGGTCCAGCAGGCGGTGGAGCAGCGCGGGCAGGACCCAGAGGTCGGTGATCCGCTCGCGCTCGACGGCGGCCAGCACCGCGCCGGGCTCGAAGGAGCGCTGCAGGAAGACCTGGCCGCCGTGGTGGAGCGTCAGGTCGCTGAGCACGCCGGCGAGATGGGCGAGCGAGGTGGCGGCGAGGAAGCGGGGTCGCTGGCCGGTGGTGGGGCCGAACGGGACGTCGAAGGCCCGGCGGTAGGGCCCGTGCAGGCTGAGGATGCCCTTGGGGATGCCGGTGGTGCCGCCGGTGTGCCGGATGCCCAGGTGGTCGTCGGGGCCGACCAGCACGTCCGGGGGCGAGGCGGGCCGGGTGGCCGAGGCGGCGATCACGTCCGCGCCGATCGGCTCCTCGTCCGCCTTCGGGCCCGGGCCGAGGGTCAGCACGGTCGGGACGTCGACCAGGGCGAGCAACTCCGCCGCGCCCGCGTACCGTTCGGCGTCCACCAGGAGGACGGCGGTGTCCACGCTGCGGACGATCTCGGCGAGCACCTCGACGCTCATGCCGTCGTAGAGGTTGACCACCCGCGCGCCCGCCAGCCCTGCGGCGTGCCGGGCGCCGAGCGCCTCGGGGGTGTTGCCGGTGAGCAGGGAGACGGTCGTGCCGCGGCCGACGCCCCGGGCCATCAGCTCGTGGGCCAGCCGGTGGGTCGCGGCGACGTACTCGCCCGCGGTGATCGCGGTGCCTTCGGCGGTGGTGATCGCCGTGCGGTCCGGTTCCCGGGACAGGGACCGGAGGATCAGGGCGGGGGCGCTGACGAACTCCGCGTCGCTCATGGCCGGTGCCTCCTGGGGTCGATGGTTTCGTTGGTGTCCGAAGCGCCAGCCTAGTCGAGTGATCCAGTACGGCAAGCGGCTTTGCCCGCAACGATCCTGACGGAGCCTCAGTTCGACAGCTGCCCGAGTTCGTGGCGGACGTACCACTCGGTGCCGGTCAGCGCCTCCCGCTCGGCCGCACCCATCGCGGCCAACCGGCCGGGCAGCGCCCCGCGTTCGACCTCGCTGCGGTGGGCGAAGATCGCGCACAGCTTGGTCCGCACCCACGGCCGGACGTCCACCTCCTCCCCCACCAGCCCGTCCGGCATCGCGTACAGCACCCTGCCCGGCTTGGCCAGCCGGCGCCCCAACTCCCTCGCCACGGACTCCGGATGGGTGGCCGCATAGACGGCAGCGGGCCGCCAGGCGGGCCCGGCCTCGGGGTGGAGCAGGCCGAGCCCGGCCGCCTCGGCGGCGAGCAGGGTGACCCGGTGGGTCTGGCGGTGGTCGGGGTGCCCGGTCAGGCCGCCGTACGCGTCATGGGTGAGCACCGCCTCGGGCCGGAACTCCCGGATGTGCGCCACCAGCCGCCCCACCGCCTCCTCCAGCGGCACGTCGCACCAGCGGACCGCCCCCGGCGCCGACTCCGGCACCTTGGCATCGGCGTACCCGAGCAGCCGCGGCTCCCCCGCACCCAGGATGCCCACCGCCGCCGCCAACTCCCCCGCCCGGCCGGTACCCGCCGCCCAGGTCGCGGTGACCACCGCCGTCCGCGCCCCGGCGGCGGCCCGGGCGGCCAGCAAGCCGCCGGCTGCCAACGACTCGTCGTCCGGGTGTGCGAACACGGCCAGTACGCTGCCCGCCGTCTCCAGTGCCACAAGTCCCCCTCTTGCCAAGGTGGTTCACCACACTACAGCGCCCACGAAGCACCGCTCCCGCAACGTGGTGAGCGACACCGAGGACCAGGGCGAGAGCCTGCCGGAGCTGCGCCGAGTGCCCGGGGGAAACCGGAATCGGGCCCTGCGCGGCCAGAGCCGGTTCGGTCGGGGAAGGGCGGCAGGACCACCGTCCTCTACGTGACGGTCCGCACCCCCGTAGGCGCCCCGCCACGGCGCTTCCGGAGCGGGCCACGGGCCACTAGGGTTTCCCCGCCCACTCATGATCGGAGCCCACGGTGCCGCCAGAGCCGAACCCGGCCACGCTCTACCCCGACGTGGCCGAGCACGGGAGCCTCGCCGCCGCGCTCCGGACCCTGTGCCCGGCGCTCGACCTGGCCTCCCCGGCCGCGGACCCGCTGCGCCAGGCCACCGTCTCCGGCCCCCTCCCGCACCGGAAGTCGCTGGCCGTCTCCGCGCACCCCTCCGAACGCCGTTGGAGCGTCACCGCGTTCGGCAGCAACGGCCTGCTGCTCTCGGGCCGCACGGACGACCTCGGCCACCTCCCGCCCGTGGTCGAGGCCTGGGCCCGAGGGGACTCCCTCGACGCGATCGCCGCGGCCGCGCACTTCGAGGTCCTCAGTGGGCGACCGGAGGTGACGGACGGCACCACCGCCGAGCTCGTCGCCGCCGAGTGGGTGTGGCTGCTGAAGCAGGCCCGGGACGCGGACTGGCCCGAGCACCTGGCGCTGGTCGAAGCGGCCCACGCCGCACCCGAGTTGCGAGAGCTCTACCCGTACACCAGCCACTGGGCCCTCAGCTTCGCGCCCGCACCCGACACCGCCCCCGACGTCCCGCCGTTCCTCTCCCTGCTGGCCCCGCACGAGACACGGCTCTACACCGTCAAGGAGACCTGGAACGGCCCGACGCTCGCCCAGGTCGACACCCCGGCCGCGGCGGTCGCCTTCGCAGTCGCGAGGCTCCCCGGCTGGCGCACTCTCGTCTCGCTGCTCTGAGGCCACGACGGAAACGCCGAACGGCCCGCCGGTCACGGGGACCGACGGGCCGTCAGACGGCGGACGTGCCTACTTCAGGCCGGTGTTGATGGCGCTGACCAGCTCACCGTTGGAGGTGTCGCCGCTGAACTCCCAGAAGAAGGCGCCCTTCAGGCCCTGCGACTTCGTCCAGGCCATCTTGGAGTTGATGGTGGCGGGGGTGTCGTAGCTCCACCAGTTGGTGCCGCAGTGGGCGTAGGCGGTGCCGGCGACCGTGCCGGTGGCGGGGCAGGTGTTCTTGAGGACCTTGTAGTCCTCGATGCCGGTCTCGTAGGTGCCGGCCGCCGCGCCGGTGGCGGTGCCGCCCGGGGCGGACTGGGTGACGCCGGTCCAGCCGCGGCCGTAGAAGCCGATGCCGAGCAGCAGCTTGCTCGCGGGGACGCCGATGGACCTGTACTTGGCGATGGCCTCGGCGGAGCTGAAGCCGGCCTTCGGGATGCCGTCGTACGAGGTGAGCGGGGAGTGCGGGGCGGTCGGGCCCTTGGCGTTCCAGGCTCCGAAGAAGTCGTACGTCATGACGTTGAACCAGTTCATGTACTGGGCGCCGCCCGCGTAGTCGGCCTTGTCGATGTTGCCGCCGGTGGAGGCGTCGGCGGAGACGGCCGCGGTGATCAGGTCGTTGCCGAACTCGCCGCGCATCGCCTGCATCATCTTCTTGAAGGAGTCGGCGCCGCTGGTGTCACAGCTCAGACCGCAGGCGTTGGGGTACTCCCAGTCCAGGTCGATGCCGTCGAAGACGTCGGCCCAGCGCGGGTCCTCGACCAGGTCGTGGCAGGACTTGGCGAAGGCGGCCGGGTTCTGCATCGCCTGGCCGAAGCCGCCGGACCAGGTCCAGCCGCCGAAGGACCAGATCACCTTGATGTGGGGGTACAGCTGCTTGAGCTTGCGCAGCTGGTTGAAGTTGCCGCGCAGCGGCTGGTCCCAGGTGTCGGCCTTGCCGTCCACCGAGAGGTCGGCGGTGTAGGCACGGTCGTAGTCGGCGTAGGCGTCGCCGATGGTGCACTTGCCGCCCTGGACGTTGCCGAAGGCGTAGTTGATGTGGGTGATCTTGGCGGCGGAGCCGGAGGTCACCAGGTTCTTCACGTGGTAGTTGCGGCCGTAGACGCCCCAGTTGGTGAAGTACCCGAGCTTGACCTTGTCACCCGGGTCGATCACGGTGCCGGCGGTCCTGATGGCGCCGGCCGCGCTGGCCGGGCCGGTCAGGTCCTCGGTGTCGCGGGCGACCACGGTGTAGCCGTACGTCGTACCGGCCGTCAGGCCGCTGTCGGCGTAGGTGAGTCCGGCGACGGTGGCGATCTTCACGCCGTCCCGGAAGAGGTCGTAGTTCTTGACCCCGGCGTCGTCGGTGGCGGCGCCCCAGGTGACCTTGAGTGAGGTCTCCAGGACGTCGGAGCCGGTCGGGGTGCCGGGGGCGGAGGGGGCCTTGTTGCCGCCCGGGGTCTCGGTGCCGTCGCAGGAGCCGCCGTTGAGCTTGCAGCCGCTGGGGCTGCCGGGGCCGACGCCGTTGAAGCCGAAGGTGGCGGTGGCGCCGGGGGCCAGGGTGCCGTTCCAGCCCTTGTCCTTGGCGGTCCAGTGGGTGCCGGTGTTGGTGACGGTGGCGTCCCAGGCGGAGCCGACGCTGGTGCCGGCGGGGAAGTCCCACTCGACGGTCCAGGAGGTGAGCTGGGTGGTGCCGGTGTTCTTGATGGTCCACGAGCCGCCGAAGCCGCTGCCCCAGTCGGAGCCCTTCGCGAAGGTGGCGGTGGCCGAGGTGGCCGCCTGGGCCGGGGTGGACAGGCCGACGACGGCGGCCAACGGAAGCACCAGCGCGGTCAGGCCGGCCGCGGCCGGCCTGAACCTGCTTCTGGGCATGGTGGTTCGAGTGCTCAACGGGGCTCCTCGACGTGGGGGAACGGACGAAGGGGGTGGGGAGTCCGAGCGAGCCGCACGGCCGTCGCGGCTGCTCCGCCGACCTTAGAAAGGTCCGTACCAACTCGTCAATAGGTCCAGACCACTTGACCTTTACTCCTGCTTTGCCGTCCCCCGTGCGCCCTGACGGACCGCCAGCACGGCACCGCCCGGGCCCGTTCCGGAATTCCGTGGCCCGCTCGACCGGGGGGAGGGAATGGCGGAAAATCGGGCTGCGGACACTGCGGATCCCCCTTTCCAGCCGGAGAAGCGACTGCTCAACGGGGCCGCCGGAATTCCCGTGAATCACCCCCGCGCACCGAACGGGCACCGGATGAATGCGAACCGGCCCCGCATTCACCCGCCCTGACGGCCCCTCGGCCGGCCCGCTCCGCCGGTGCCCCGGTGGAGCGGACTGTCCGTCCGAGCCGCTAGCTTTGCCGCAACACCGCACGGAGTGTCCGACTCCCTCCGTCTCTGCGGTGGTTTTCGACGACTTGACACGTACGTGGCACGAGATCGAGGTGTGAAGCGCATGGGCTGGCTTGCGGCTGGCGAGGGGTACGAAATATCCCTGGTGGAGGGCAAGGTGACGGCACGTTCGACGTCCGGACGGGCAGCGGGGCGGGAGTTGAAGACCCTGCCGAAGGCGGTCCGCGAGCATCCGGAGACCGAGAAGCTGCGCCGCTTCGCCGAATGGCTGGACCGGCACGCCGCCTCCTGCGTGGCCCAGGCGGACGCCTGGATGGTCTCCTCACTGCCCGTCCCGACCGGGCTGCTGGCCGAGGTCTGGCCGGACGCCGCCTGGCAGGCGGCGCTGCGCGACCTGGTGGTGGTCGGCGCGGACGAGACCGAGGTCGGTCTGCTCCGCGACGTGACCGCCGAGGGCGAGCTGCGGCTGGTGGACCTGGACGGCGAGACCGTCCGGATCTCCCCCGCCACCGTCACCTTCCCGCACCCGGTACTGCTGCCGGACCTGGACGATTTGCGCGAGTTCGCCGCCGAGCTCGGGGTGACGCAGGGCGTGGAGCAGATCCACCGCGCCACCTGGGAGCGCCCGGACGGGCTCGCCGAGAACGCCACCGAGGTGCGGGAGTTCGCGGGCGGCAAGTTCCCGTCCCGCTTCGGCCTGGCCGCCCGCGCCACCGCGCTCGGCTACAAGGTGACCGGCGGCTACGCCTCGTCCCGGATCCGGGACGGGCTGCGCACCGTGGAGGCCAACGTCTGGATCGGCGAGCCCTACTGGGACGGCGACTCGGAGACCGGCGGGCTGAGCTGGCACGGCGAGGACGGCCGGGCGCTGCCGCTGCGCGAGGTCGGCGCGGTGGCCTGGTCGGAGGGGATGCGGATGGCCGCGGCGCTGTACGCCGGCCGTTCCGTGCAGCAGGAGGGCGAGGAAGCGTGAGCGGGACCACCACGAAGGACGGCGGGGCGTTGACCGAGGACACGGTGCAGACCCAAGGTCGGATACTGACCCCGGCTCAGGCCGAGGAGCTGCTGCTGGCCGGTGCGGTGCTGCCGCCCGGCACCGAGGGCGCGGGCCGCCGCGCGGTGCCGCTGACCGCGCGCACCTACCACCACCCAGCCGTCGACGGCCGGATCGTGGTCCGCCTGGTCCCGGCCGAGCTGGGCACCGCCGAGGACCTGGCGGCCGGCTACCTCGGCCTGGAGCCGCAGGGCGAGCCGGCCGATGTCGGCCTCGGCCTGCGCCAGGCGCTCGGCTTCCCGGAGTGGGTGCTCGCCCACCACCCGGCGGACGGGCACCACGCGCTGGGCGTGATGCCGGAGTTGGAGCGGATCGCCCGGCAGGCCAAGTCCAAGCCGAAGGCCGCACTGGACGCCTACCAGGAGCTGGCCGGTCGCCTCGCGGCCGCCGTGCCGCACTTCCTGCCCACCTTCTACGAGCAGGCCGGCCGGGTCTTCCTCGGGGTGGAGAACGTCACCTACGCCTCGCAGATGTTCACCAAGGCCCGCCGCGCCGAGGCGCAGCACGGCCTGGCTCTGGACGAGGAGCGCCTCGACGCGGTCTTCCTGGAGTTCGCCCTGGCGGGCGCGCTGCCCGTCAAGGTGCTCGCCGGGTACGGCAAGGAGCTGGCCGCCCGGGTGCCGGCCCCGGAGGCGTTCGAGCGCTTCCGCGAGCTGTGCGTGCGCCGCACGGCCGGTGGCCTGCAGCCCTCGGCGCAGATGGCGACCGACCTGCGCCGCCTGGCCAAGGCGGCGGGGGCCGACCCGGACGCGGCGGAGGGCGAGTACCTGGCCGAGCTGCTGGAGCTGCCGGCCACCCTGCGGGCGGCGGGCGGCTGGTGGAAGGGCCACCGCTCCGCGCTGATCGCGCTGGCGCGGCGGGACGAAGCGGTGCGCGGCCGGCTGCTGGACCTGATGCCGACCGGCGACGACCGCGAACTCCCGGGCCTGTGGCTGGAGATCCTCGCCGAGTCGGGCGCGGACGCGGGCCTGGTGGACGGTGCGCTGCCCGAGGGGCGGCGCCCGGCCGACGGCGCGGCGGGCTGGTTCCGCCGGTTCACCGCCTGGCGGGACCGCGGCTGGCGCCGGGTCTCCCGGATCCCGGCGCTGTACGCGCTGGTGGAGCGGATGGCCGGGCAGCTGCGGGCCGAGCTCGCGGGCACCGGGGAGACGCTGCCGCTGGTGCTGGCCGACGTCGACCTGGCGGACCAACTCCTGGCGCTGGGGCTCCCGTTGGAGGAGCCGCAGGAGAACGCCGGGCTGCTCCTGGAGGAGTGGGCGCAGGAGGACGAGGGCCGCCGCGACCTGCTGGCGCTCGCCGCCGACGAGCGCTTCCACCCCGCGTTCCGCCAGGGTCTGAACCGGATCTCGGACGACCACGAGGGCCGGACGGCCCTCTCGGTGCTGGCCGCCTCCCCGGGTGGCCGCCCGCTGCTGGCGGAGTGGGCGGCGACGGTGGCCAGGGCCTCGGCGGCCGCCGGGCTGCCGGGGCTGCCGACCGCGCTCTCCCGGCTCGGCTGGCTGCCGGGCGAGGTGCTCGCGCTGGCCGAGGAGGAGGTGCGGGCGGCGGCCGCCTTCGACCTCGGGGAGACCGTCGCCGAGGCGCTGCGGACCGGCATCATGGACGAACTGGGCTGGGACGCCTGGGACTCGGCCACCTCGGAGCTGGTGCCGCGCAAGGACGTGGACGGGATCATCGTCGCGGACGCGTGGCCGTACCTGATCGCGGCCGGCCCGTCCCAGGCCCGGGTGCTGGGCGCCGACGGCGCCGTGCTCGTGCACGACCTGCGGATCCCGGCCGGTGACGCCAACGACCGGGACCGGGGCTACCTCTACACCGACGGCTCGCTGCTGGTGCAGTGGGAGTCGCGGGCCAACAACCACCGTTCCGCCGGCTACTGGCACACCTCCGCCGACCGGACCTTCACCTTCGGCGAGCGCACCGAGACCCGCGGCATGCGGACCACCTGGCTGGGCGCCCTGCGCAGCCACGGACTGCCGCTGGCCGGCGGCGGGTTCACCACCGGCATGGGCGTCGTCCAGGTCGGCGACACCGCCCTGCCGGGCGACCGGTGGATCATCTCCGACGGCACCTCGTGCTGGGTCTGGGAGGACCCGGGCGGCACGGACCCGTACACCTGGTTCGAGTACGACCCCGCGAGCAACACCACCGGCCGCGCCTCGCTGCCCGCCTTCCTGGCCGACTCCGCCAAGGGCGATCCGGCCGGCACCCGCCGGGTGTCCGGCTGGCTGCTGCCGGAGCCGGACGCCGTCGCGGGGCCGTCCTGCGGCCCGGCCGGCGGCCTGGTCGGCTGGCGCTCCGTCAAGCTGGCGGACGGCCGGTTCCGGGGCGAGGACATGGCGGGCCGTCAGGTCTTCCTGCCCGGGGACACCGAGGCGCCCGACGCGCTGGTGGTCTTCCCGGGTGCCGAGCGGCCGGTCGCCGTGGTGCGCAGCAGCTACCGGGCCAAGCTGCTCCGGGAGGACGGCGGCCTGCTGGCCGAGCTGCGCACGGACGACGTGCCGGGCGAGTTCGCCGAGGGCACGCCGCTGCTGCCCCCGCTGCGGTACTGGCACCACCTGCGCCCGCGCGACGAGGCGGGCTCGCTCGCCCTGCGCGCGATGGACCGGGGCACCGCCTCCTCGCTGCTGAAGGCCGCCGTGGCGGCGGACGGCGACCGGCCGGGCGACCTCCAGGCCGTCCTGGCCGTCCTGCTGCCGCAGGTGACGCACCCGGCGCTGCGGGCCGGCCTGGCCGGCGTGCTGCGCTACGCCGCCCGCCAGCAGAGCGTGCTGGACCAGGTGGCGGCGCGGCTCACCGAGCAGCTGGACGGCGGACCGTCCGTGCTCGCGCCGAGCGGTCCGGCCGACGTGGAGGTCTCGGCGGCGCTCAGCGGCACCGGGCTGCTGTCCCGTTGGTGGGGCCGGCACGCGACCCACTACGTGGCGGGCCAGTTCGCCTTCCTGAACGCGGCCGCCCGTCCGGAGTCGCTCGCCGCGCCGGCCGGTGCCCTGCACGTGGACTGCCCCGACGCGCCCTACGAGTCGGTGGGCTGGCTGCAGCTGCCGGAGCTCGGCGAGATCGCCGCGCTGCGGGCCGCCACCGCGCTGGACCCGGAGCAGCGGGAGGCCGCCGCCTGGTTCGCCGGGCAGCTGGCCGGGCTGGGCCTGACCGGCTCGGCTCCGCTGTGGCGCAAGGCCGTGCTGGAGCTGACGGGCAGTCACCTGCTCGGCTCCGGCGGCGACCACCGGAGCGGCACCGACGACACGCTGCTGGCGCTCGGCGGCGGAGCGTTCCTGCTGTTCGCCGACACCGACCAGCTGACGGACGGTTCGACCGTCTCCACCGTGCTGTTCCACGACCCGGCGCAGCGCTTCGAGGTGCCCGCGCCGTACACCGTCCGCTCGATCGGCGAGGTCGGCACCGGCGGCACCGGCCGTCCTGAGACCGCCGTGTCGTCGGTCCTGGAGCTGGCGGCCGAGCGCGGCCCGGCGCCGTGGCGGCCGGAGGCAGCCGAGCGGTTCGCCGAACTGACCGGCGTCACCCCGACCCTGGCCACCCTGGTGGTGGCGGGGCTGCCCGAGGTGGACTCGCAGGAGCGGAACTTCCTGGCCGCCGGGACCCGCGCCGTGCTCGGGCTGAAGGTGGCCGAGGCCGCCGTGGCCCGGGACGAGCTGCGGGCGGTGCCGACGGCGACCCGTCAGCACCTGGTCCGAGCCCTGCTGCCGGCCGACCCGGCCGCGCTCTGGGCGGACGGTCCGGACGTGGAGGCCGTCGCGGCGGTCTGGGTCGGGGCGCTCGGCCGCCGGCTGGCGGTGCCGGAGGCGCTGCTGGCCGAGGCGGTCAAGGGCCTGCGCACCCCGTGGGTGGCCGGCAAGGCGCTAGCGGCGGTCCTGGAGCCGGACGCGGCGCAGGAGTTGACCAGGGACCTGGACTGGACGGTGCGCGGCGACCGCTGCGTCCCGGCCGAGCAGGGCCTGACCGGCTTCACCGCCGACGTGCTGACCGGCGCGGTGGCCACCGCCGCCTGGCTGGCCCACCGGCTGCCCGCCGGCGACCCGCTGCGCGCCGCCCTGCCGGCCGCGCTGGCCGCCGTCCGGGCCCGGCTGGCCCACCCGGGGCTGATCCTGGACTTCGGACGGTACGTCAGCCTGCCGGACTTCAAGAAGTCGGCGGGCGCGCCGACCGAGGTCGGCGAGGGCTACGAGCGCTACGGCGCGGTCATCATGGCCACCCACGACAGCCAGCCCGCGCCGGGCATCCGCACGGCGCTGCTGGACGCGGCGGGCCAGGACCCGTACCTGCCGGTGCTGCGCGGCGACGGCGGGCCGTTCGCCGCCGAGGTGGCGCTGCGGCTGGCCGCCTCGCCGGACTTCGCCGCGCTGCTGGCCGACCCGGGCGCCCCGGCGGCCGGCGAGACGGGCGCGGACGGCACCTGGTGGCCGCAGGACCCGTCCCGTTCGGTGCCCGACCTGGTGGCCGAGGTGCGTGCCGCGCACGGGCTGGGCGAGGACGCGGCGGTGCTCTACCTGATGCTGCTCGCGATGCCGGACCCGACGGACAAGAACACCGCCCGCTGGACCGGCTGGCGCCCGGCCCGGCTGAAGGCCGCGCGGGCCGAACTGGCCGCCACCGAGCTGGTGGTGACGGCCACCCGGACCAGGGCGGGCCGCTCGCTCTTCCTGCCCGGCGCCTGGACCGAGCGCCGCAGCCCGCACGTGCCGCTGGAGAGCTGGAAGCTCCCGCTGCTCGGCGAGCTCGCGGCGGAGGACGTGCCGCTCGGCGTCCTGGTGCCGAGCGCGCCGGTGGCCGAGCTGTACCGCCGGGCCTGGCGGCGGATCCAGGACGGCGACCTGCCGCGCTTCGAGGAGCTCAAGGTGAAGCGCGCCGGCCGGCGCCGCTGACCCTCCGTCACCCCCTTGGGGGGGGGGGGGGGGCCCCCCCCCCCCCCCCCCCCCCCCCCCCCCCCCCCCCCAAACCCCCCCCCCCCCCCCCCCCCCCCCCCCCCCCCCCCCCCCCCCCCCCCCCCCACCCCCCCCCCCCCCCCCCCCCCCCGGCCCCCCACCCCCCCCCCCCCCCCGCCCGCCCCCACCCCCCCCCCCCC
>NZ_JBVJLD010000025.1:0-22591 GCF_055584905.1 Kitasatospora sp. NPDC088742
GGGCCCTGTTTCCGGCCGCCACCCCCCCCCACACCCCCCCCCCCCCCGCCCCCCACCCCCCCCCCCCCGGGGGGGGGGGGGGGGGGGGGCGGGGGGGGCGCCCCCCCCCCCGCCCCCTTCCATCGACGGCATCTGTTCGGTATCAATTCGCCCAGGGCGTACGGCAGACCTGTCGAAGACGGCGGAATTACGAGCTCGGCAGAGTACCGTCGGATTAGCGAGACCGGCCGCCGTTTTTGCGGCCAGATCGCCTCACAGCACCAGGCCCCGGACCCCCGCGGGGCCCCTGGCGAAGGGGAAGCACCTCGTGGCACGCATCGGAGACGGTGGCGACCTGCTCAAGTGCTCGTTCTGCGGCAAGTCCCAGAAGCAGGTGAAGAAGCTCATCGCCGGGCCAGGCGTGTACATCTGCGACGAGTGCATCGACCTGTGCAACGAGATCATCGAGGAGGAGCTCGCGGAGACCTCCGAGGTGCGCTTCGAGGAGCTCCCGAAGCCCCGCGAGATCTACGAGTTCCTGGACCAGTACGTGGTCGGCCAGGACACCGCCAAGAAGTCGCTCTCGGTCGCGGTCTACAACCACTACAAGCGCGTCCAGGCCGGCGAGGCCGGGCGCAGTGGTGGGAACGGCCGCGAGGACGCGATCGAGCTGGCCAAGTCCAACATCCTGCTGCTGGGCCCGACCGGCTCCGGCAAGACCCTGCTGGCGCAGACGCTGGCCCGGATGCTGAACGTGCCGTTCGCGATCGCCGACGCCACCGCCCTGACCGAGGCGGGCTACGTCGGCGAGGACGTCGAGAACATCCTGCTGAAGCTCATTCAGGCGGCCGACTACGACGTCAAGAAGGCCGAGACCGGGATCATCTACATCGACGAGATCGACAAGGTGGCCCGCAAGAGCGAGAACCCGTCGATCACCCGGGACGTCTCCGGCGAGGGCGTCCAGCAGGCGCTGCTGAAGATCCTGGAGGGCACCACCGCGAGCGTCCCCCCGCAGGGCGGCCGCAAGCACCCGCACCAGGAGTTCATCCAGATCGACACCACCAACGTCCTGTTCATCGTCGGCGGCGCGTTCGCCGGCCTGGAGCGGATCATCGAGGGCCGCGCCGGTGCCAAGGGCATCGGCTTCGGGGCCACGATCCGATCCAAGCGCGAGTCGGACGCCAGTGACCACTTCCGCCAGGTGATGCCGGAGGACTTGGTCAAGTTCGGGATGATCCCCGAGTTCATCGGCCGCCTCCCGGTGATCACCAGCGTGCACAACCTCGACCGCGAGGCGCTGCTGCAGATCCTCACCGAGCCGAAGAACGCGCTGGTGAAGCAGTACCGCAAGCTCTTCGAACTCGACGGTGTGGAGCTGGAGTTCAGCCGCGACGCGCTGGAGGCCATCGCGGACCAGGCGATCCTGCGCGGCACCGGTGCCCGTGGCCTGCGGGCCATCATGGAGGAGGTGCTGATGTCGGTGATGTACGAGGTGCCGTCCCGTCAGGACGTGGCCCGCGTGGTGGTCACCGGTGACGTGGTCTCCAAGCACGCCATCCCGACGCTGGTCCCGCGCGACATGATCAAGCGCGAGCGGCGCGACAAGAGCGCCTGACACCAGGTCACACGCAGCGGCCCCCGTCCTCACCGAGGACGGGGGCCGCTGTGCGTGCGGTGCGGGAGGGCCTACTTGGGGGCCATCATGGCGTCCCGGATCGCCCGGCTCTGCGAGGCGGCCTCGCCGGGGCTGATCGCCGTGGTGGTGCCGGTCAGGCTGATCTTGCTGAAGGTCACCGAGCCGTAGCCGGAGTGGTTGGCCCAGACGCAGATCGGGATGTCCACGGTGCTGGCGGTGGCCACGCCGCAGGACAGGTAGCCGCCCTTGTCCTTGGTGTCCTCGGCGGAGACCTCGGCCAGCGGGGTCTTCCAGCTGAGCTTGCCGGTGCTGGTCATCTGGGTGTTGACCTGCTTGATGATCGCCTGCGGGTTGTCGATCTTGCCCCAGGACCCACCGATGGTGATGGTGTCCATCAGGTCCTTGCCCTTGTTGTAGCTGGCCAGCAGACCGCCCTCGTAGCTGGCACCGGCCACCGCCGAGCCGGCCGGGGCGTCCTTGCTGGACTTCAGCGCGTAGCCGCCGGGCAGGGTCGGCGGGGCGGCCAGCTTGTACTTGCCGGCCGAGCCCTTGCCGGAGGAGCCGCTGCCGCTGCCCGATCCGCCGGTGGTGGTCGAGGAGGAGGACGTGGTGTCGTCCTGCGTGGCCTTCCAGGCGGCGTAGCCGCCACCGCCGAGCACCAGGGCGCCGACCAGGACGCCGACCACGATGGCCGGGGTGTGGTTCTTCTGCGGCCCGGGCATCGGCTGAGCGAACTGCGGCTGGCCGTAGCCGGGCTGGCCGTAGGGCTGCTGGTGGGGCTGCGGCTGCGGGTAGCCGTACCCCTGCGGTTGCGGCTGGCCGTACGGGGGCTGCGGGGCGCCGAACTGCGGTGCGGGCGGCTGCTGTTGGGGTGCCTGCGGGTAGCCGTAGCCAGGTGCCGGCGGCGGGGCCTGCTGGCCGTACGGCGGCGGCGGGGGCTGCTGGCCGGGCTGGCCGTAGGGGGGCTGCGGGGCACCGAACTGCGGAGGCTGGCCGTACGGTTGCTGCGGCTGGTCCTGTGGTGGTCCGTACATCTGCACTCCCCCTGTGGCCGCCCCCGGCGGCGTTCCAACGGCGTTCCAACGGTGAGTAGGGCACGGTACCGCATGGGTGTTCGCCGCCCCCCGTCCGGGTGCCGGGCGGAAAGGCGGTCGTGAACGCTCTCCCGGCTTACGTAAACTGTGCGTCGTGACCGACACCACGAACCAGCGCCCCGGCACCTTCGACGGGGACAACGCAGCCACCCTCCCGACGACCTACGCCCCGGCGGAGGTAGAGGGCGTGCTGTACCAGCGCTGGGAGGAGCGCGGTTACTTCACCGCCGACGCCAAGAGCGACAAGCCCGCGTACACCATCGTCATCCCGCCGCCGAACGTCACCGGTGCGCTGCACCTCGGCCACGCCTTCCAGCACACGCTGATGGACGCCCTGACGCGCCGTAAGCGGATGCAGGGCTTCGAGGCGCTCTGGCTCCCCGGCATGGACCACGCGGGCATCGCCACCCAGAACAAGGTGGAGCAGCAGCTGGCCGAGTCCGGCCTCTCCCGGCACGACCTGGGCCGCGAGGCCTTCGTCGAGAAGGTCTGGGAGTGGAAGGAGAACTACGGCGGCCGGATCCTCGGCCAGATGCGCCGCCTCGGCGACGGCGTGGACTGGTCCCGCGAGCGCTTCACCATGGACGAGGGCCTGTCCAAGGCAGTCCAGACCATCTTCAAGAAGCTCTTCGACGACGGCCTGATCTACCGCGCCGAGCGCATCATCAACTGGTGCCCGCGCTGCCTCACCGCGCTCTCCGACATCGAGGTGGAGCACGAGGACGTCCCCGGCGAGCTGGTCTCGATCCGCTACGGCGACGGCGACGACTCGATCGTGGTCGCCACCACCCGGGCCGAGACGATGCTCGGCGACACCGCCGTGGCCGTCCACCCGGAGGACGAGCGCTACACCCACCTGATCGGCCGCACCATCAAGCTGCCGCTGACGGACCGTGAGATCCCGGTGGTCGCGGACGAGCACGTCGACCCGGAGTTCGGCACCGGCGCCGTCAAGGTGACCCCCGCGCACGACCCGAACGACTTCGCCATCGGCCAGCGCCACGGCCTGCCGAACCTGACCGTGATGGACGACCACGGTGTGATCACCGTGCACGGCCCGTTCCTCGGCCTGGACCGGCTGGAGGCCCGCTCGGCCGTGGTCGGCGCGCTGCGCGAGCAGGGCCGGATCGTCGCCGAGAAGCGGCCCTACGACCACTCGGTCGGCCACTGCTCGCGCTGCCACACCATCGTCGAGCCGCGGCTCTCGCTGCAGTGGTGGGTCAAGGTCGAGCCGCTGGCCCTGGCGGCCGGCGACGCCGTCCGGGACGGCCGGGTCGACATCCACCCGAAGGAGCTGGAGCGCCGGTACTTCGACTGGGTCGACAACATGCACGACTGGTGCATCTCGCGCCAGCTCTGGTGGGGCCACCGGATCCCGGTCTGGTACGGCCCCGAGGGCCAGGTCGTCTGCGTCGGCCCTGACGAGCAGGCGCCGACCGGCGAGGGCTGGCACCAGGACCCGGACGTGCTGGACACCTGGTTCTCCTCCGGCCTGTGGCCCTTCTCCACCCTGGGCTGGCCGGAGCAGACGCCGGACCTGGAGAAGTTCTACGCGACCGACGTGCTGCTCACCGGCCACGACATCATCTTCTTCTGGGTCGCCCGGATGATGATGTTCGGCCTGTACGCGATGGACGGTCAGGCGCCGTTCAGGACCGTCGCGTTGACCGGTCTGGTCCGGGACCAGTTCGGCAAGAAGATGTCCAAGTCCTCCGGTACGGCGGTCGACCCGCTGGACTGGATGGACCAGTACGGCGCCGACGCGGTCCGGTTCACCCTGGCCAGCGGTGCCAACCCCGGTGCGGACGTGCCGGTCGGCGAGGACTGGGTCAAGGGCTCGGGCAAGTTCTGCAACAAGATCTGGAACGCCACCCGGTTCGCCCTGATGAACGGCGCCACGGTCGAGGGCCCGCTGCCCGCGTCCGAGGAGCTCACGGCGGTCGACCGGTGGATCCTGTCCCGGCTGAACGCCACCATCACGCAGGTGGACGCGCTCTACGAGGACTTCGAGTTCGCCAAGGTCTCGGACGCGCTCTACCACTTCGCCTGGGACGAGGTGTTCGACTGGTACGTCGAGCTCTCCAAGACCACCCTGTTCGCGGGCGGCCCGCAGGCCGACGCCGCGCGCCGGGTGCTCGGCGAGGTGCTCGACAAGACGCTGCGCCTGCTGCACCCGATCGTGCCGTTCGTCACCGAGACCCTGTGGACCACGCTGACCGGCGGCGAGTCGCTGGTGATCGCCGAGTGGCCGAAGGCCGACACCGGGCGGATCGACGGCGCGGCCGAGGCCGAGATCGCCACCGTCCAGCAGGTGGTCACCGAGGTCCGCCGGTTCCGCTCCGACCAGAACCTGAACCCGGGTCAGCGCCTCCCGGCCCGGCTGGAGCTGGCAGGCACCGCACTGGCGGCGCACGAGGCCGCGATCCGTTCGCTGGCGCGGCTGACCGAGCCCGAGGAGGGCTTCGCCGCCACTGCCTCGCTGCCGGTCGCGGGCATCACCGTGGCGCTCGACCTGTCCGGCACCATCGACGTGCCGGCCGAGCGCAAGCGGCTGGCCAAGGACCTGGCCGCTGCCGAGAAGGAGAAGGACCAGGCACTGGCCAAGCTCGGCAACGAGGCCTTCCTGGCCAAGGCGCCGGACAACGTGGTCGACAAGATCAAGGGCCGTCAGGCGGCCGCCGAGGCCGACATCACGCGGATCACCGCGCAGTTGGCCGCGCTGCCCGCGAGCTGACGCCGTACCGGCCGAGGGCCGCACACCCGCTCCGCGCGGGGGTGCGGCCCTCCGTCGTTCCCCCGAAAGGGAACTGATTGTCCGTCGGCTCACGTCCCCTCGGATAACCCGTTCGGCCGAATTCCCTCACGTACGCTGGTCGGCGGCGGACGTGCACGAAGAGTTTTCAATACGGGAAGGCGGCGGCCAATGACGGGTACCCGGCAGGGGCGTGGGCAGGACATCGGGATCGACCTCGGAACGGCCAACACGCTGGTCTACCTCCGCGGCAAGGGAATCGTGCTGAACGAGCCCTCGGTGATCGCGGTGGACCGGAAGACCGGCGAGGTGCTGAGCGTCGGCGCCGAGGCCAAGCGCACCCTCGGCCGCACCCCGGAGGACGTGATCGCCTCCCGGCCGCTCCAGGACGGCGTGATAGCCGACTTCGAGGGCACCCGGCAGCTGCTCCGCCACCTGATGGCCAAGGCCACCGGGAGCGGCGGCCGGTGGTTCCGCGCCAAGCCCCGGGTGGTGGTCTGCGTCCCCAGCGGCATCACCGGGGTCGAGCGGCGCGCGGTGATCGAGGCGGTGGGCAGCGCCGGGGCCCGTTCGGTGCACCTGATCCAGGAGCCGATGGCGGCCGCGATCGGTGCCGGCCTGCCGGTGCAGGAGCCCACCGGCTCGATGGTGGTGGACATCGGCGGCGGCACCACCGAGGTGGCCGTGGTCTCGATGGGCGGCATGGTGGCGGCCGGCTCGATCCGGGTGGCCGGGGACCGGATGGACGAGGTGATCGCCAAGCAGGTCAAGAAGGACCACGGCCTGCTGGTCGGCGAGCGCACCGCCGAGGAGATCAAGCTGGCGATCGGCTCGGCCGAGCCGGACGAACTCTTCGAGGGCGCGGCCGAGATCGAGGTGCGCGGCCGGGACGCGGTGCTCGGCCTGCCCCGCACCGCCCTGGTGACGGCGGCTCAGGTGCGCGAGGCGGTGGAGGAGCCGGTGGCCGAGATCGTCGCCGAGGTGAAGCGCACCCTGGACCGCTGCCCGCCGGAGTTGGCCGGGGACGTGATGAGCCAGGGCATCGTGCTCACCGGCGGCGGCGCGCTGCTGCGCGGGCTGGACCGGCGGATCGCCCGGGAGACCGGCCTGCCGGTGCGGGTCGCGGAGAATCCGCTGGACTGCGTCGCGGTCGGTTCCGGCAAGTGCGTGGAGGAGATCGAGGAGCTGCGCCGCACCTTTGCGGTGAGTGCCTGAGTGAGTGCCCGAGTGAGTGTCTGAAGGAATTCCCGAAATGGCGTAGGCCGATCGGGTCTGGTTCTTTTGCGCGCGGGTTAAGGGGTGTTTGCAGTTCGACTGTGTACGGTAAGTGGGTGTTCCGGGACGAGGTAGTCGACTGACGGGAGGGCACGGCGTGGTGGTGACCAGGGAGTTGGCCGACGAACTGCCGACGGAGCGTGTGACCGAGGCGAAAGCGAGGGCGGCCACCCTGTTGCTCGCGTTCCGGCACGGCAATCAACTCGCCTTCGACCACGAGCTGGAGCTGCTGCTCGTGGAGAACGCCGAGAGCGAGGTGACCACCCTGCTGGTGTGGATCGCCGCCGAGGCGGTCCGCAAGGCGTACGCCCCCCAGGTGGCCGACCGGGTGCTCCGCGCACTGGCGCGGCGGGCACCCGACGACACCTCCCAGGTGGACACCGAGGAGGAACTCGTCGGTGTGGCCGAGCTGTTGGAGGCGGTGGACGTCGGGGACGTGGCCACCGTCCGGGCCTTGGTGGCCGCCACCCCCGACACCACCTTCCTGCTCGGCGGGCTGCTCCAGGCGGTCGCGATGATGCTCCCCTTCCTGCCGGAGGGGGAGCTCACCGAGATCGTCACCGAGCTGCGCCACCGGCACGGGGCCCGGACGGGCATCCCGCGCCAGGGCTGACGCCGGGGCGGCTACGGCATCGCGTGCAGGTGGCCGCCGACCGTGGTGGCGATCCCGCCGCCCGCCTTGGCGTCCCAGTTGGTCGACCAGGTCATCGCGCCGCCGATGCCGGGCCACTTGGTGTCGGGCTTGAACGTGCCGCAACTGGTGCCCGCCGCCAGGCAGTCCAGCGCCGCGTTGACCACGCTCGGGCTGACGTAGCCGCCGCCCGCCGCACTGGTGGAGGCCGGCACGCCGAGGCCGACCTGACGCGGTGCCAGGCCGCCCTTGAGCTGGATGCAGGCCAGTGCGGTGAGGAAGTTGACGGTGCCCTGGGAGTACACCTGGCCGTCGCAGCCGAGCATCGCGCCGGAGTTGTAGTACTGCATGTTGACGATGGTGAGGATGTCCTTCACGTTCAGCGCCAGCTTGAAGTACTCCGCGCCGGTGGACTGCATGTCGATGGTCTGCGGGGCCATGGTGAGCACGAAGCCGCTGCCGACCTTTCCGGCCAGGGAGTGCAGCGCCTGGCCCATGTAGGTGGCGTTCACCCCGTTCTCCAGGTCGATGTCGATCCCGTCGAAGCCGTACTCCTGGATCACCGAGGCCGCGGTGTTGGCGAAGGTGGTCGCGGAGGCCGAACTGTTCACCGCCACCGTGCCGTTCTGCCCGCCGACCGAGACGATCACCTTCTTGCCGGCCGCCCGCTTGGCCGCGATGTCGGCCTTGAACTGCGCGGCCGTGTACCCGCCGAGCTTTGCCGACAGCGCCGGGTCGAGGGTGAAGGAGATCCCGCCGGGCGTGCCGGTGGCGTCGGCGAAGGAGACCGCGAGGATGTCGTACGCGGCGGGGGCGTCGCTGATCCGCTGCACGGTGGCGCCGTTGTCGAAGTTCTGCCAGTAGCCGGTCAGCAGGTGCTTGTTCGGCGGCTGCGACCCGCTGGGGGACGGGCTCGGGGACGGACTGGGGCTCGGAGACGAGCTCGGGCTGACGGAGGGGCTCGGCTTCGGGGTGGTCGCGCTGGACGAGGGCTTGGGGTCGCCGGGGCCGATCAGTGAGATGTCGTCCATCAGGAACGAGCTCTGGCCGTACCAGCCGTGCAGGTAGACGGTGACCGCGGTGGCCGAGGCGCCGGTGGTGAAGGTGGTGCTCAGCTTGGTCCAACTGGTGCTGCTGGTCCAGGTGGAGGCGGTCGCGCCGCCCTCCGCGCCGAGGTAGACGTACGGGCCGTTCACCCAGGCGCTCAGCGCGTAGGCGGAGTTCGGCCTGACGGTGACGACGGTGGTGCACTTGCCGTTGTCGCTCGCGGTGGGGGTGACGCGCAGTGAGACGCCCCGGCCGCCCGTGGAGTCGGGCTGGCCGGAGCTGTTGGAGCAGGTCCACGGGTAGACGTGGTTCCCGCTCTCCAGGTTGCCGTTCTCGATCAGCTCCACGTCGCCGGGGGCCGCCGCTGCGCCGGGGGTGGTCAGCAGCAGGCCGACCAGGGCCAGGGCGGCGGCCACCAGGGCGACCAGGAACGCGTTCACCGTGCTTCTTGCGCGCATGCCATCTCCGTGTGGGGGAGTGAGGATGGTGCGGAGCAGTGCAGGGGGCCAAGTACCGGTCTGGACCAGTGACTTGGGTCACACGGTGGAGTAGACCACTCAGACTGTCAAGGGCTCGGCCAGCGCCAGGGTCAGCTTGGCGATCCGCTCGCTGGCCAGACCGTCGCCGTACGGGCTGGGGGTGGCGGCCAGCCGGGCCAGCCGCTCGGGGGTGTCGGTGAGCCAGGCGGCGGCCAGCGCGCCGAGCTCCGGGCCGGGCGGCACCAGGGCGGCGAAGCCGGCGTCCACCGACTCCGGCCGCTCGGTGGAGCGGCGGACCACCAGCAACGGCCGCTTGAGCACCGTGCACTCCTCCTGCACGCCGCCCGAGTCGGAGACCAGCAGTGCGGCGTGCCGGGCCAGGCCGAGGAAGTCGCCGTAGCCGACCGGCTCGGTGACGGTCAGCCGGGACAGCAGCGGGTCCAGGCCGAAGCGTTCCACGGCGGCCCGGGTGCGCGGGTGCATCGGGAAGAGCACGGCGGTGCCGGCGGCGGCGATCCGGTCCAGCTCGGTGAGGACGGCGCCGAGCGCCTCGGCGGTGTCGGTGTTCTCCGGGCGGTGCACGGTGGCCAGCACGTAGGAGTCCTCGGCCAGGCCGTACCGGGCCAGCAGGGCGGATCGCGCGGCAGCGGGCGGGAGCTGACGCTCCACCACCTCGACCACGGTGTTGCCGGTCAGCTCGACCGCCTCGCCGGTGACCGACTCGGCACGCAGGTTGGCGGCGTTCTCCTCGGTGGCCGCGCAGAGCAGGTCGGCGATGTGATCGACCATCACCCGGTTGTGCTCCTCGGGCATGGCGCGGTCGTGGCTGCGCAGCCCGGCCTCCACGTGCACCAGCGGGATGCCCAGCGCGTTGGCGGCCAGCGCCCCGGCCAGGGTGGCGTTGGTGTCGCCCTGCACCACCACGGCGCCCGGGCGCTCGGCGGTGAACGCGGACTCCAGCTGGGCCAGCGCGGCGGCCACCTGGCCGGCCCTCGGGCGACCGCCCACGCCGGTGAGCAACTCGGGCTCGGGCAGGTCGAGTTCACGCAGGAACTGGCCGGACATGGCCTCGTCCCAGTGCTGCCCGGTGTGCACCAGGCGGGCGGCCGGGCCGAGTTCGTGGATCAGCGGAGCGAGCTTGACCAGCTCGGGGCGGGTGCCCAGGACGACGGCGATCCGGCCGGGGGAGGGGGTGCAGGCGGTCATGAGCGCTCCGTTCAGGCTTCGAGTGCGGTGGGGGCGCCGACGGCGGTGCGTTCGGCGTTGCGCCGGGTCTTGGCCCAGCCGTTGCGGCCGCGGAGCAGCCGGATGGCGGCCCGGGTGGCGACCAGGAAGATGTGGTACGTGTACAGCCAGAGGCCGATCCCCCAGAGCAGTCCGGTCAGCCGACTGCGGTCGGGGTGCACGGTGCGGCGGTAGGACAGGCCCCAGAGCACCAGCGGCAGCGCCGCGACCAGGAAGACCAGTGCCATCCACGGGCCGAACCGCCCCTCGAAGGCCAGCGCGTCCTGCGGGTAGAAGATCCGGGTGGCCAGCGAGATGCCCAGCGAGACCGGGAAGAGCAGCACCAGCAGCACCGCCGCCACCGGCTGGAGGAAGGTGTAGAGCACCTCGGCCTTGCCGAGGAGCCCGTAGTGCTTCGACCTGAGGACCCGCCCGGTGTAGCGCAGGCACTGCATGTTGCCCTGCGCCCAGCGGGTCCGCTGGGTGAGGAAGCGCCGGCCGGAGACCAGGCCCTCCTGGGAGACCCGGGTCTCGTGCACGTGGGTCAGCCGGTAGCCGGCCAGCCGCAGTTCGAGGCCGGACTCGTAGTCCTCCAGCAGCGCCCGCTCGGGCCAGGGGCTCCGCTCCTCGCCGGCCAGCGCGTCCAGCGCGGCGAGCCGGACGAACTGGCCGTTCCCGCCGAGGCCGACGCTGCCGGTGCGCCGGCGCAGCAGCTGCATCCCGGCGTTGCTGGCCTGGAACTCGACGTCCTGCATCCGCACCAGGTAGCGGGCGAAGCCGTTGGCGATCCGGCCGCGGCCGGGCAGCGGACGCTCGTCGTCGGCGTTGCGCATCCGGACGCCGATCTGCACCGCGCCGGTGTCCTGGCGGCCCATCGCCCGGTCGGTGGCGACCATCGCCAGCGTGCTCGGCTCCAGTTCGCCGTCCGCGTCCACCACGCCGAGTACCACCCGCTCGGGGTCGGTGCCCTCGGGCAGCCGGGCGGAGATCTGCCGGTAGGCGGCGTTCAGCGCGGCGCCCTTGCCGATCCGGGCCTCCGGCCGGCGGCGCTGCACCAGGTGGATCCGCGGGTCCCGCGCGGCCGCCTCCAGCACCAGCTCCCGGGTGCGGTCCTCGCTGTCGTCGTCCACCACCCAGAGGTGGGCCTCGGGCGCGCTGCGGCGCAGCCCGTCCAGGGTCTGCCGGACCACGGCCTCCTCGTCCCGGCAGGGGATCACCAGGTGCCACTCGAAGGCGCCCGGGTCACCCGGCTCGGCCGGGCGGTTGCGCCGGAAGGAGTCCGCGGAGCCGGCCCAGTAGAGCAGGAACCGGCCGAAGACCAGGACCATGTAGGCCAGCAGCAGCAGGGAGAGCGCCTGGGCGGTCCACAGCACCTGCGTCTCGCGGGCGCGGAAGAAGGAGTGCAGAACGTCCAAAGAAAGGCTCCCAGAGATGATCAACTATGAATCCATGGTGATCACCGTTGGTCGCCATTGAATCTGACTCTACCTGGGGACTTTGCTAAATGTTTGCAAGGTGACCGGACTCACCCGCCACGGGGTCCCCTCGGGCTCCGTACACTGTGCGCGTGAGCGACAAGGCCCCGCAGAACCCGTACACGATCCGCCCCGGCAACCCGGAGGCCGCCGATGAACAAGGCGAGCTGCGCGAGATCGAGACCGCCCTCTCCAAGCGCTGGCCGGAGAACAAGATCGAGCCCTCGCTCGACCGGATGCGGGCGCTGATGGACATCCTCGGGCAGCCCCAACGGGCCTACCCGTCGATCCACATCACCGGGACCAACGGCAAGACCTCCACCGCCCGGATGATCGAGCAGCTGCTCAACGCCTTCGAGCTGCGCACCGGCCGCTACACCAGCCCGCACGTCGAGTCGGTGACCGAGCGGATCAGCCTGGACGGAGCGCCGATCAGCGTCGACAAGTTCATCGAGACCTACCGGGACATCGAGCCCTACGTCGAGATGGTCGACCAGCAGCAGCCCATCGCTATGTCCTTCTTCGAGGTGCTGACCGGCATGGCCTACGCGGCCTTCGCGGACGCCCCGGTCGACGTCGCCGTGGTCGAGGTCGGCATGGGCGGCACCTGGGACGCCACCAACGTCATCGACGCCGCCGTCTCCGTCATCACCCCGATCGGCCTGGACCACACCGACCGGCTGGGCGACACCACCGGTGAGATCGGCGCCCAGAAGGCCGGCATCATCAAGACCGGCGGCCTGGCCGTGGTCGCCCACCAGCCGCTGGACGCCGCCGAGTCGATCCTGCGCCGCGCCGTCGAGGTGGACGCCACCGTGGCCCGCGAGGGCATGGAGTTCGGCGTGATCCGCCGTGAGGTGGCCGTCGGCGGACAGATGGTGACGCTCCGTGGGCTCGGCGGCGTCGAGTACGAGGACATCTTCCTTCCGCTGCACGGCGCCTACCAGGCGCAGAACGCGGCGCTCGCGCTCTGCGCGGTCGAGGCCTTCTTCGGCGTCGGCGGCAAGGGCGGCGACCGGCTCGACCTCGACAAGGTGCGGCAGGCCTTCTCCGGCGTCTCCTCGCCCGGCCGCCTGGAGATCATCCGGCGCAGCCCCACCGTCCTCCTGGACGCCGCGCACAACCCGCACGGCGCCCGGGCCAGCGTGGAGGCGATCCGCGAGTCCTTCGGCTTCTCCAAGCTGGTCGGCGTCATCGCCACCAGCGGCGACAAGGACGCGGCCGGCTTCCTGGAGGCCTTCGAGCCGATCCTGGCCGAGGTCGTCATCACCGAGAACTCCACCCACCGCGCCACCCCCGTCGACCAGCTGGCCGCCATCGCGGTCGAGGTCTTCGGCGAGGACCGGGTCCGGGTCGAGCCCCGCCTCGACGACGCCATCGAGGCGGCGATCACGGCGGCCGAGGAGGACGACCTCGGCGGCGCCGGCGTCATCATCACCGGCTCGGTGATCACCATCGGCGAGGCCCGCATCCTGCTCGGGAGGAAGTGACATGCGGATCCTCTGCTCCTCCACCCTGATCGGCGAGGCACTGCTGATCATGTTCGCGGCGCTGGTCGCGATGCAGCTCTCCGACGTCGGCACGGGCACCGTCTGGGGGGTGAGCGGGGTCGCGATGCTCCTCTGCGTACTCCTCTGCGGCGCGATCACCCGCCCCGGCGCGGTGGCGGTCGGCTGGGCCCTCCAGGTGGGGCTGATCCTCAGCGGCTTCATCCTCCCCACCATGTTCGGCCTCGGCGTGGTCTTCGCCGGCCTCTGGTGGTGCTCGGTCCACTACGGCCGCCGCATCGACGAGCTCAAGGCCGCCCGCGCCGCCGCCGCGACGGCGTAAGCGGCCAGGGGCGCGGGGCTCTGCTGATCTGCGGCTCCGCCGCGGGGCGCGAATCGGAAGGCGGCCCACCTGCAACTGACCCACCGTCAGCCAGTCGCAGGTGCTGCCGTTCCCCCGCGCGCAGTTCCTCGCGCCCCTGCGGGGCGCTGCCCTGCCGGGCCTCGGGCGTACATTCACGCAAGGTAACCTTCTGGGTGACCGACGCCTAGTCCCCAGGAGCCGTACCGTGTCCCAGCGCACTCTCGTCCTGCTCAAGCCCGACGCCGTCAAGCGCGGCCTCGCCGGCGAGATCATCAGCCGGATCGAGCGCAAGGCCGGCTGGCAGCTCGCCGCCGTCGAGCTGCGGACCTTCGACCGCGCGACGCTGGAGGAGCACTACGCCGAGCACGTCGGCCGCCCCTTCTACGAGCCGCTCCTGGAGTTCATGACCGCGGGCCCGTCGATCGCGCTGATCGTCCAGGGCGAGAACGTGATCCCGGGCGTCCGGGCCCTCGCCGGTGCGACGGACCCGCTGCAGGCCGGCCCCGGCACCATCCGCGGGGACTTCGCGACCATCACCCGCGAGAACCTGATCCACGCCTCCGACTCCGAGGCCTCCGCCGAGCGCGAGATCAAGATCTTCTTCCCCTCGCACGCCTGACGGACGGTCATCACCCGGCCGGTCCCCGCCCCCCGGGGACCGGCCGGGTGAATATCGGCGTTTGATCCTCATATACGGAACTCGGAACCCCGACACGGCGTCCCAATCCTCGGAGATGCCGTCGGGCCGCCGGAGAATGGGCGGCGTCCCGTACCTCGCAGTCCGAGCAGTCCGCGAAGACCGGCGTGGCTACGATGGAGCACAACTCACGGGCCCGGTACGGCTGTCCGCCGCCGCTCGCCCCATCTCCCCGCCATCTGCATCCGAGCTCGGGAAGGCACCACACACCCCATGGGCAACAACCTGTCGTTCATCGGCCGTGACATGGCGATCGACCTCGGCACGGCCAACACGCTGGTTTACGTCCGGGGCAAGGGGATCGTGCTCAACGAGCCCTCGGTGGTCGCGGTGAACACCAACACCGGCGGCATCCTCGCGGTGGGCTCCGAGGCGAAGAAGATGATCGGCCGCACGCCGGGCAACATCGTCGCGATCCGCCCCCTCAAGGACGGCGTGATCGCCGACTTCGAGATCACCGAGCGGATGCTGCGGTACTTCATCCTGAAGATCCACCGCCGCCGCTACCTGGCCCGCCCCCGCGTCGTGGTCTGCGTGCCCTCCGGCATCACCGGAGTGGAGCGCCGCGCCGTGATCGAGGCCAGCGCCCAGGCCGGCGCGCGCCAGGTGCACATCATCGAGGAGCCGATGGCGGCCGCGATCGGTGCCGGGCTCCCGGTGCACGAGGCCACCGGCAACATGGTGGTGGACATCGGCGGCGGGACCACCGAGGTCGCGGTGATCTCGCTGGGCGGGATCGTCACCGCGCAGTCCATCCGGGTGGCCGGGGACGAGCTGGACAACGCGATCGTCCAGCACATCAAGAAGGAGTACAGCCTCCTCCTCGGTGAGCGCTCCGCCGAGCAGATCAAGATGAGCATCGGCTCGGCCTTCGCCCTGGAGGGCGAGAAGGACGAGCACGCCGAGATCCGCGGCCGCGACCTGGTCAGCGGGCTGCCGAAGACCGTGGTGATCTCCGCGGCCGAGGTGCGCGAGGCGATCGACGAGCCGGTGAACTCGATCATCGACGCGGTGAAGACCACCCTGGACCAGTGCCCGCCGGAGCTGGCGGGCGACGTGATGGACCGCGGGATCGTGCTCACCGGCGGCGGTGCGCTGCTGCGCGGGATGGACGAGCGGCTGCGCCGGGAGACCGGCATGCCGATCCACATCGCGGAGAACCCGCTCGACTCGGTCGCGCTCGGCTCCGGCAAGTGCGTCGAGGAGTTCGAGGCGCTCCAGCAGGTACTCGACGCGCAGCCCCGTCGTTAATAGACACAGCACACAAGTCAACTGAGGGGCCCTCAGCCGTCCACAGCGGCCGGGGGCCCGGCACCGAAGGGCAGCTCCCGCACCGTGAGGGACACACGAGAGAGCCGACTACTGCTCGTCCTGCTGGTGGCGGTCGCGTTCGCGCTGATCACCGTGGACATCAAGGGCGGTGAGAGCTCTCCGCTCAGTGGTGCCCGGCGCTTCGCGGCGAGCGCGCTCGGCCCGGTCGAGCGCGCCGCCGCCGGTGCCGTCGACCCGGTCGCGGGCACCGTCCGCGCGGTCCGGGACGCCGGCACCCACCAGGCCCGGCTGGACCAGATCACCCGGGAGAACACCGAACTGCGCCAGCGGGTCGCCTCCTCGGACACCGCCTCGGGCCGCACCAAGCAGCTCGACGAGCTGCTGCGCACCGCGGGCAACGGCGGATACACCGTCAAGGCCGCCCAGGTGATCGCGATCGGTGCGGCCCAGGCCTTCTCCTGGACCATCACCATCGACGCCGGCAGCGACGACGGCCTGACCCGGGACATGACCGTGATCAACGGCCAGGGCCTGGTCGGCCGGATCACCACCATCGCGCCGACCACCGCCACCGTGCTGCTCGCCTCCGACCCCGGCTTCAGCGCCGGCACCCGGCTGGAGGGCAGCGGCGAGATCGGCTTCGCCAACGGCCAGGGCACCGGCCCGATGAAGGTCTCGCTGCTCAACGGCAAGGCCCAGGTCAAGCCGGGGGACCGGCTGGTCACCTTCGGCTCGCAGAGCGGCCGCCCGTTCGTCCCCGGCGTCCCGGTCGGCAAGGTGGTCGAGGTCGAGGCCACCCCCGGCCAGCTCACCAAGACCGTGCTGGTCGAGCCGTACGTGCAGTTCACCCGCCTCGACCTGGTCGGCGTGGTGGTCGTGCCGCCGCGCACCGACCCGCGCGACGCCGTGCTGCCGCCGGCCCAGCCCGCCAACCCGACCGCAGGGGGGAACTGACGATGCGGATCAACCGGATCGTGCTGCCCGCCGTCCTGCTGCTGCTGGCCCTGGTCGTCCAGGTCAGCGTGCTCGGACGGCTCCAACTGCCCGGCGCCACCCCGGACCTGATGCTCCTGGTGGTGGTCGGCCTGGCCCTGGTCTACGGCCCGATGAGCGGCTGCCTGATCGGCTTCGCGGCCGGTCTGCTGGCCGACCTCGCCCCGCCGTCCGACCACGCCGTCGGCCGCTACGCCCTGGTGCTCTGCCTGCTCGGCTACGCGGCCGGCCTGCTCCGCCCCGAGGGCAGCCGCCAGCGCTCGGCGCTCAGCGCGCTGCTGGTGGTCGCGGTCGCCGCGGTGGCCTCCACCCTGCTGTACGCGATGGTGGGCGCCCTGGTCGGTGACACCGCGGCCCGGCACGTCGGCCTCACCGGCCTGGTCCTCAGCGCGCTGCTCTACGACGTGCTGCTGGCCCCCTTCGTGGTGCCCGCCGTGATGGCGCTGGCCCGCCGCTTCGACGGAGCCCCGGTGATCACCGAGTCCGACGACGGCAACAGCTCCGGCCTCGGCACCCTCTCCCGCTACAAGACCACCCGGGAGGTCTCCGCGCTGCCGGGCTACGGCAGGAAGCGGCGGATCCCCGGCCTCGCCAAGCGCCCGTGAGGAGCGACCACCCGTGACCAACATCCCGGAGACCGGCCGCACCCCTCGGGTGACGATCCGTCTGATCGTGCTCCAGGTCCTCGTGCTGTCCCTGCTCGCCACCCTCGGCGGGCGGCTCTGGTACCTCCAGATCCGCACCGGCAAGGAGTACACCCAGAAGGCGGCCGGCAACCACATCCGCGAGGTGGTCGAGCCGACCGTGCGCGGCGAGATCCTGGACGCCTCCGGCCGCATCCTGGCCGGCAACGAGGCCAAGCTGGTGGTCTCGGTCAGCCGCACCGAGCTGCTCCAGCAGAAGGACCGCGGCAAGGCCGTGCTGGCCCGCCTCGCCGAGGTGCTCGGCATGCCCGCCAAGGACGTCCAGGACAAGGTCCGGCTCTGCGACGCCAAGACCCCGCAGCCGTGCTGGAACGGTTCCCCGTACCAGCCGATCCCGGTCACCAAGGCGGCCACCACCCAGCAGGCGATGCAGATAATGGAACGCCGCGAGGACTTCCCCGGCGTCACCGCCCAGCCCACCTCGCTGCGCCGCTACACCGGCGCCGAGGGTGCCAACCTGGCCCAGGTGCTCGGCTACCTCTCGCCCGTCACCGACGACGAGGTGCAGAAGTCCAAGGACAAGCCCGGCCGGGAGCGCCGCCTGCCGGTCGACCAGATCGGCCGGGCCGGCCTGGAGTCCGTCTACGACAACGACCTGCGCGGCACCACCGGCATCGACCGGCTGGAGGTGGACAACCTCGGCCGGGTGATCGGCAGCGCCGGCAAGACCCCGGCCCAGCCCGGCAACAACCTGGTCACCTCGATCGACGCCCGGGTCCAGAAGGCGGTCGAGGACAACCTCGCCCAGGCCATGGTCGACGCCCGCAAGGTGGTCGACAAGGACACCCACCGCAACTACGAGGCCGACTCCGGCGCGGCCGTGGTGATGGACGTGCACACCGGCCGGATCGTCGCGATGGCCAGCGCCCCGACCTACGACCCCAACCTCTGGGTCGGCGGCATCGCCGGCAAGGACTACCAGGGCCTGACCAGCCAGGAGTCCAACTACCCGCTGCTGAACCGGGCCATACAGGGTCAGTCCGCCCCCGGCTCCACCTTCAAGGTGGTCTCCACCGCCGCCGCCGCGCAGGCCGGTTACTCGCTGAACGGCAACTACGCCTGCCCCAGCTCGCTGACCATCGGCGGCCGCGAGTTCAAGAACTTCGAGACCAAGGGCTACGGCTCGATCAGCCTGGCCCGCGCCCTCGAGGTCTCCTGCGACACGGTCTTCTACGGCCTGGCCTACGACCAGTGGATGGCCGACGGCGGCATCAAGCCCAAGAAGGACCCGGCGGACTGGTTCTTCAAGACCGCCAAGCAGTTCGGCCTCGGCGCCAAGACCGGCATCGACCTGCCCAGCGAGGCGGCCGGGCGCATCCCGGACCGCAAGTGGAAGCAGGAGTACTACGACGCCAACAAGGACGCTTGGTGCAAGCAGGCGCAGTCCGGCGGCAACGACTACGGCACCCTGGTGGCCAAGGAGAACTGCGCCGACGGCTACCAGATGCGCGCCGGTGACGCGGTCAACTACTCCATCGGCCAGGGCGACACCCTGGTGACGCCCCTTCAGATGGCCCGGATCTACGCCGCGCTGGCCAACGGCGGCACGCTCTACCGGCCGACCGTGGCCAAGGCCGTGGTCGCCCCCGACGGCTCCCTGGTCCGCGAGATCGCCCCGCACGAGGACGGGAAGATCCCCACCGACGCCCGCACCCTGCAGTACATCGACGAAGCCACCAAGGGCGTCGTCGAGCAGGGCTCCGCCGCCTGGAAGTTCACCGGCGCGGGCTGGCCGCAGGGCAAGATCGAGCTGCACGCCAAGACCGGCACCGCCGAGGTCTTCGGCAAGCAGACCACCTCCTACCTGACCACCTACAGCCGCGACTACGCGGTGGTCATGACGATGAGTCAGGCCGGTACCGGCTCCGGCGCCTCCGGTGACGCCGTCCGCCGGATCTACCAGGCCATCTACGGCGTGGACGACAAGGGCAACGTCGACACCGGCAAGGCGCTGCTCACCAAGCCGCAGGCGGAGCTGCCCAAGTTCAACCCGGACGGCACCGCCGTGCGGCCGGCCTCGTTCGACGGTGCCTTCCAGCCCGGGTCCAGCTTCCTCGACCCGGCGCCGAAGACCCCGCCGACGGTGCCTCAGCTGCTCGCCCTGCCCGCCCTGGAGCCGACCGTCCGGAGGAACCGCGCATGACCTCCTACTCCTCCTCCTACGGGCCCGGGCGGCCGCACGGGGCGGTCGGCAAGGCGCTGGCCAAGGACTCGCCGCTGCGGCGGCTGGACTGGCTGATGATCCTGGCCGCCCTGGTGCTCTCGCTGGGCTCCTCGCTGCTGATCTGGTCGGCCACCCGGGGCCGGGACTCGCTGACCCACGGCGACCCGCAGTACTTCCTCTACCGCCACCTGACCAACCTGGCGATCGGTCTGGGCCTGTTCGTGGTGGTGGTGTTGATAGGGAGTCGCCGCCTGCGCACCGCCGTGCCCTTCGTCTACGTCATCACCCTGCTGATGCTGATGGCCGTGCTCACCCCGCTCGGCTCAACCATCAACGGCGCCAAGGCCTGGATCCAGTTCGGCGGCGGCTTCTCCATCCAGCCCGCCGAGTTCGCCAAGCTGGCCATCGTGCTGGTGATGGCCCTGGTGCTGTCCGCCCAGGTCGACGCGGGGGAGCGGGCCTTCCCCTCGGACCGCTCGGTGCTGATGGCGCTCGGCCTGGCCGGCGTCCCGATGGCCGTCGTCATGCTGATGCCGGACCTCGGCTCGGTGATGGTGATGGGCGTCGCGATCATGGGCATCCTGCTGGCCTCCGGCGCCGCCAACAAGTGGGTCTTCGGCCTGATCACCACCGGCGTCGGCGGGGCGGTGGCGATCTGGCAGCTCGGCGTGCTGAGCAAGTACCAGATCGACCGCTTCGCGGCCTTCGCCAACCCGGCCCTCGACCCCTCCGGCGTGGGCTACAACACGGCCCAGGCCCGGATCGCGATCGGCTCCGGCGGCCTGACCGGCATGGGCCTGTTCAAGGGCACCCAGACCACCGGCCAGTTCGTCCCCGAGCAGCAGACCGACTTCGTCTTCACGGTGGCCGGCGAGGAGCTCGGCTTCGTCGGCGCGCTCGGCCTGATCCTGCTGCTCGGCGTGGTGCTCTGGCGGGCCTGCAAGATCGCCCGGCAGGCCACCGACCTGTTCGGCACCATCGTCTCGGCCGGCGTGATCACCTGGCTGGCCTTCCAGGCCTTCGAGAACATCGGGATGAACCTCGGCATCATGCCGGTGGCCGGCATCCCGCTGCCGTTCGTCTCCTACGGCGGCTCCTCGATGTTCGCCGTCTGGATCGGCATCGGTCTGCTCCAGTGCGTCCGGACCCAGCGGCCGATAGGGATCTGACCGACTCCGTGCGGGAAATTTGACGTAGCCCGGTTCGGCTACCCTTGAGGGTCACCCCGTTCCGCGTCGTAAGGGCTCACCGCATGTCAGTCGAATCGGTCTTCCCACGCCTGGAGGCCCTCCTCCCGCACGTCCAGAAGCCGATCCAGTACGTCGGCGGCGAGCTCAACTCGACCGTCAAGGACTGGGATTCGGCGGACGTCCGCTGGGCCCTGATGTACCCGGACGCCTACGAGGTCGGCCTGCCCAACCAGGGCGTCATGATCCTCTACGAGGTGCTCAACGAGCGCGAGGGCGTGCTCGCCGAGCGCACCTACAGCGTCTGGCCGGACCTCGAGAAGCTGATGCGTGAGCACGGCGTCCCGCAGTTCACGGTCGACGCCCACCGCCCGGTGCGCGCCTTCGACGTGTTCGGCCTGTCGTTCTCCACCGAGCTCGGCTACACCAACATGCTGACCGCGCTGGACCTGGCCGGGATCCCGATGCTCGCGGCCGACCGCGGGCTGGACGACCCGATCGTGCTGGCCGGCGGCCACGCCGCGTTCAACCCGGAGCCGATCGCGGACTTCATCGACGTCGCGGTGGTCGGCGACGGCGAGCAGGCCGTGCTCGACATGAACGAGATCATCCGGGCCTGGAAGGCCGAGGGCCGCCCCGGCGGCCGCGACGAGGTGCTGCTCCGGCTGGCCCGCACCGGCGCCTACTACGTGCCGCGGTTCTACGACGTGGAGTACCTGGAGGACGGCCGGATCGCCCGCGTGGTGGCCAACCGCGAGGGCGTGCCGTGGCGCGTCTCCAAGCACACCGTCATGGACCTGGACGAGTGGCCCTACCCCAAGCAGCCGCTGGTCCCGCTCGCCGAGACGGTGCACGAGCGGATGTCCGTCGAGATCTTCCGCGGCTGCACCCGCGGCTGCCGCTTCTGCCAGGCCGGCATGATCACGCGCCCCGTGCGGGAGCGAAGCATCACCGGCATCGGCGAGATGGTGGAGCGCGGCCTCAAGGCCACCGGCTTCGAGGAGGTCGGCCTGCTCTCGCTCTCCTCCGCCGACCACACCGAGATCGGCGAGATCGCCAAGGGTCTGGCGGACCGTTACACCGAGGACAAGATCGGCCTCTCGCTGCCCTCCACCCGGGTCGACGCCTTCAACATCGACCTGGCCAACGAGCTGACCCGCAACGGTCGCCGCTCCGGCCTCACCTTCGCCCCCGAGGGCGGCTCCGAGCGCATCCGCAAGGTCATCAACAAGATGGTCTCGGAGGAGGACCTGATCCGTACGGTCTCCACCGCGTACGGCAACGGCTGGCGCCAGGTGAAGCTGTACTTCATGTGCGGCCTGCCCACCGAGACCGACGAGGACGTCCTCCAGATCGGCGTGATGGCCAAGAACGTGATCCAGAAGGGTCGCGAGGTCACCGGTCAGAACGACATCCGCTGCACCGTCTCCATCGGCGGCTTCGTGCCCAAGCCGCACACCCCGTTCCAGTGGGCCCCGCAGCTCTCCGCCGAGGCCACCGACGCCCGCCTGGCCAAGCTGCGCGACTCCATCCGCGGCGACCGCAAGTACGGCAAGAACATCGGCTTCCGCTACCACGACGGCAAGCCCGGCATCATCGAGGGCCTGCTCTCCCGCGGTGACCGCCGGATCGGCGCCGTGATCCGCGCCGTCTACGAGGACGGCGGCCGCTTCGACGGCTGGCGCGAGCACTTCTCCTTCGACCGCTGGATGGCGGCCGCCGAGAAGGGCCTGGCCGGCACCGGCGTCGACGTCGACTGGTACACCACCCGCGAGCGCACCTACGAGGAGGTGCTGCCCTGGGACCACCTGGACAGCGGCCTCGACAAGGACTGGCTCTGGGAGGACTGGCAGGACGCCCTCGAAGAGGTCGAGGTCGACGACTGCCGCTGGACCCCGTGCTTCGACTGCGGCGTCTGCCCCCAGATGGACACCCAGATCCAGATCGGCCCCACCGGCAAGAAGCTGCTGCCGCTGACGGTCGTCAACTCGTAGGATCCGGCGCGTACCTGACGGCCCCTCCCGTGCGGGAGGGGCCGTCCCGCTTTGAGACGGGGGAGTACCTGATGGAGCAGCGGGAGGGGCCGGGCGGCTGCCTGACCGGGGTCGCCAAGGTGATCGCGCTGGTG
>NZ_JBVJLD010000025.1:22686-41362 GCF_055584905.1 Kitasatospora sp. NPDC088742
GGAGGGGCCGTCCCGCTTTGAGACGGGGGAGTACCTGATGGAGCAGCGGGAGGGGCCGGGCGGCTGCCTGACCGGGGTCGCCAAGGTGATCGCGCTGGTGGTCGTGGTGCCGGTGCGGTTCGTCTGGGAGCTGCTGGCGGTGCTGCTCGGCTGGATCGCCACCGCGCTGTACCGGGTGGTCGGTTGGCCGCTCGCCCGGCTCTGGGAGTACCTGCTCGCGCCGCTGCTGAAGTACCTGCTGGTCATCCCGCTGCGCTGGCTCTGGCAGCAGGTGCTGGCCCCGTCCGGCCGCCGGCTCTGGCGGTACCTGCTCGCTCCGCTCGGCCGGGCCCTCGCGGTGGTGGTCCGCTGGACCGTCAGGTACCTGATCGCGGTGCCGCTGGAGTACCTCTGGCGCTACCTGCTGCACCCGCTGCTGAAGTACCTGGTCGTCATACCGCTGACGTACCTGTGGCGTTGGGTGCTGCGGCCGGTCCTCGCCGTGCTGGCCTGGGCCTGGGGGATCGCCGGGCGGGTGTGGCGGTTCCTGGTGGTGCGGCCGTGCCGCTGGCTGCGCCGGGAGGTGTGGTGGCCGGTGAAGGCGGAGGTGGCCCGGGTGCTGCGGGAGGTCCGGCGGGCACTGCTGGGTTGAGCAGGCCGTAGGCTTGGGTATCGACAGAGTCCGGCCGGAGTCCACTTCCCGTGAGCGGCCGGCCCGACCCACTGACTAAGGACTGAGCGCCCTGGCACGCCGCACGCCCGACGGTCCGCCGCCCGCGCCGACGGTGCAGCGCATCCGTCTCCGCTACACCAAGCGCGGCCGACTGCGCTTCACCAGCCACCGTGACTTCCAGCGGGCGTTCGAGCGCGCGCTCCGCCGTTCGGCGGTCCCGATGGCCTATTCGGCGGGTTTCACCCCGCACCCGAAGGTCTCGTACGCCAACGCCGCCCCGACCGGGGTGGCCAGCGAGGCCGAGTACCTGGAGATCGGCCTCGCCGAGGCCCGCGACCCGGAGGCGCTGCGCGCGCAGCTCGACGAGTCGCTGCCGCCCGGCCTGGACGTGATCGACGCCGTCGAGGTCCGCACGCCGCACTTCGTGGAGCGGCTGGAGGCCTCCGAGTGGCAGGTCCGGCTGGACCAGGTCGCCGAGGAGGACGCGGCCCGCGCGATCGCCCTGTTCCTGGCCGAGGAGCGGGTGGAGGTCCAGCGCCTGACGAAGAACGGCGTCCGGGTCTTCGACGCGCGCGGCGCGGTGGCGGCGCTGGAGCTCCTTGCGCCGCAGGTGGGCACCGGTAACAACACCGGTACGGACGGTACGCCCGATGTTCGTACCGCCGGACCCTGTGCGATACTGCGGCTGGTAGTACGACACGCGACACCCGCCGTACGACCCGACGACGTTCTGTCCGGTCTCCGTGCGACGGCCGACCTCGCGCCGCCGGTCCCCGCTGAGGTGACCAGGCTGGCGCAGGGGCCGCTCGACGCAGAGACCGGCACGGTGACCGACCCGCTGGCGCTCGACCGCGTCGCGGCCCCGGCCGGCTAGAGGCCGCCGGGCCGCGCGCACCTGCGTCCGCCTGGCGGGAGGAGGGCAGGCCCGGCTTCCGGGCCTTGCCACTCCGGGCCGCCACGGCTCCCCAGGGGAGCGGGCGTCGACGCAGGCCAGCCCCTTGTGGCCCGCCACCCCCGATGGGTGGTGGCCCGAGGACCCCTCCGGCAGCCATCCGGGACGGGGGAACGGCCCAGGCCGGACAACCACAGAAGACTGGTCGGTACCAGAAGACTTTCGACACCCCGCACCGTGCGGGGCGCCGAGCGAGACTACGAGCCCCTGTGCGGCCTCGCGTCCGCACGGCGACGCCCAGGTGGTCGGGGCCGCGAACCCGCGGCCCGGCCGACCTGGCGACGTCGCGACGTGCCCGGATGCGGAGCCCGGGGGCCTGACGGGAGATCCACCCGCATGCTCGATAACGAGAACAGCGAACAGCAGGGCGCACCCGAGACCGACGCGGCCCCGCCGCGCCGCCGTCGCCGCGCCGTGTCCCGCCCGGCGGGCACCCCGCAGGGGGCCGCCGCCGAGACCGCCGAGACGGTGCTGCCGGCCGAGACCCACGAGGCCCCGGCCGAGGCGCCCGCCGCAGAGCAGGCCGAGCCGGCCGCCGAGGCCAAGCCGGTCCGGGCCCGCCGCACCCGCAAGCGCGCCGAGTCCCCGGCCGGAGCGCCGGAGACCACCCCCGTGGTCGCCGCCGAGCCGACCGTCGAGCCGGCCGCCGAGGCGCCCGCCGCCGAGCCGGTGGCCGAGGAGAAGCCCAAGGCCCGACGCACCCGCAAGCGCGCCGAGGCCAAGCCCGCCGCCGAGGCCCCCGCCGCCGAGCCGCTGACCGCCGAGGCCGTGGTCGCCGCCGTGCCGGCCGCCGAGGAGCCCGCGGCCGCCGAGCCGGTCGCCGAGGAGCCCGCCGCCCCGGCCCGCCGCTCCCGCCGCCGTCGCGTGGTCGAGGCCGCCCCGGTGGTCGAGGAGACCGTCGTGGAGCCGGTCGCCGAGGAGACCCCGGAGGAGGAGCCGGAGGCGGTCGAGGAGACCGTCGAGGCGCCCGCCGCCGCGGAGCCGGCCCCCGCCCCGGTGGTCGAGGACGCCGCCCCGCCGCGCGCCCGTCGCCGTGCGGTCCGTCCGTCCACCGCGATCTTCCAGGCCCCGGTCTTCCAGGAGCCGGCCCCGTTCACCGCCCCGGAGAAGCCGGCCGCCGCCGCCTTCACCGCCGCCCCGGTCGCCGCGCCGGCCCAGGCCGCCCCGGTCGCTCCGGCCGTCGTCAAGGCCCCGGCCGCCCCGGTCGCGGCCGCGACCGAGGAGGACGAGTTCGAGTACAGCGGCGTCGGCCGCCGCCGCCGTGACCGCCGTCCGGTCCGGGTGCAGACCCAGCCGCGCCGCGAGCAGTCGCGCCCCGAGCCCGCCCGCCGGGAGCCCGTCCGCCAGGAGCCGGTCCGTCCGGAGCCCGTGCAGGTCGAGGCCCCGGCCGAGGAGGAGCCCGTCGAGCTGACGGCGCCTCAGGAGCAGCAGCAGGAGGAGTGGGAGGACGACCGTCCGTCCCGCCGTCGCCGCCGCGGGGGCCGTCGCCGCCGCCGTGGCGAGGCCGAGGAGCCGGAGGCCACCGAGACGGCCGCCGTGGAGCCGGCCGCCGAGGAGGAGACCGACGCCGAGGACGAGGACGAGGACGACGACCTGGCCGGTGGCCTGGCCTCCTCGCGCCGCCGTCGGCGCCGTCGCCGTCGCAGCGGTGAGGCGGGCGCCGAGCCGGCCGCCGAGACCACCGAGGACGGCGTCCGCACCGTGGTCAAGGTGCGCGAGCCGCGCCGCCGCTCCGCCGAGCCCGCCTTCGACCCCGACGAGGTGCAGTCCATCAAGGGCTCCACCCGCCTGGAGGCGAAGAAGCAGCGCCGCCGCGAGGGCCGCGAGCTGGGCCGCCGCCGGGTGCCGATCATCACCGAGGCCGAGTTCCTGGCCCGCCGCGAGTCGGTCGAGCGGGTCATGGTGGTCCGTCAGAACGGCCAGCGCACCCAGATCGGCGTGCTCGAGGACGGCGTGCTGGTCGAGCACTACGTCAACAAGGAGCAGGCCACCTCGTACGTCGGCAACGTCTACCTGGGCAAGGTCCAGAACGTGCTGCCGTCGATGGAGGCCGCCTTCGTCGACATCGGCAAGGGCCGCAACGCGGTGCTCTACGCCGGTGAGGTCAACTTCGGCGCCATGGGCCACGGCGGCCCGCGCCGGATCGAGTCGGTGCTCAAGTCCGGCCAGTCCGTCCTGGTGCAGGTCTCCAAGGACCCGATCGGCCACAAGGGCGCCCGCCTGACCAGCCAGATCTCGCTGCCCGGCCGCTACCTGGTCTACGTGCCCGAGGGCTCGATGACCGGCATCTCCCGCAAGCTGCCGGAGAACGAGCGCGCCCGTCTCAAGCAGATCCTCAAGAAGATCGTCCCGGACGACGCGGGCGTGATCGTGCGCACCGCCGCCGAGGGCGCCAGCGAGGACGAGCTGACCCGCGACGTGCAGCGCCTCCAGGCACAGTGGGAGGAGATCCAGAAGAAGGCCGCCTCCGGCAACGCCCCGGCGCTGCTCTACGGCGAGCCGGACATGACCGTCCGGGTCGTCCGCGACATCTTCAACGAGGACTTCACCAAGGTCATCGTCTCCGGCTCCGAGGCCTGGAGCACCATCCACGAGTACGTCTCCAACGTGGCGCCCGACCTGACGGAGCGTCTGCAGCGCTGGACCTCCGACGTGGACGTGTTCGCGACCTACCGGATCGACGAGCAGCTGATGAAGGCGCTGGACCGCAAGGTCTGGCTGCCCAGCGGCGGTTCGCTGGTGATCGACCGCACCGAGGCGATGATCGTGGTCGACGTCAACACCGGCAAGTTCGTCGGCCAGGGCGGCAACCTCGAGGAGACCGTCACCCGGAACAACATCGAGGCGGCCGAGGAGATCGTCCGTCAGCTCCGGCTGCGCGACCTCGGCGGCATCATCGTGATCGACTTCATCGACATGGTGCTGGAGTCCAACCGCGACCTGGTGCTGCGCCGCCTGCTGGAGTGCCTGGGCCGGGACCGGACCAAGCACCAGGTGGCCGAGGTCACCTCGCTCGGCCTGGTGCAGATGACCCGCAAGCGGGTCGGCCAGGGCCTGCTGGAGTCCTTCTCCGAGCCCTGCGTGCACTGCAACGGGCGCGGCGTCATCGTGCACATGGAGCAGCCCACCTCCCAGGGTGGCGGCGGTGGCCCGGTCGGCACGGCCGGTGAGGCCGCCGCGGGCGGCTCCAAGCGCCGTCGCCGGGGCAAGGGCGGCGCCGCGGCCGAGGAGCCGCAGGCGGTCGGGACCCACGAGCACGACCACGAGCACGAGCACGACGACCTCGAAATCGTCTCCGGCGGCGAGCAGTTGGAGATCGCGGTCGAGGAGGAGCCGGTGATCGTGACGCTCCGCGAGGAGCCGCTGGTCACCCTCCGCGAGGAGCCCCTGGTGACCCTCCGCGAGGAGGAGCCGGTGGTCGTGGCCGCTCCGGTGGTCGACCTGGTGGAGATCCCGGCCGCTCCGGCCGCCCCGGCCGGGCGCACCCGGCGCCGTGCGGTCCGGAAGGCGACCGCTCCGGCGGGCGCCCCGGCCGGCGCGGAGATCGTGGTGCTGCAGGCCCGTGCCGAGGCCGCCATGGAGGCCGCGCTGACGGCCGCCGAGGCGCCCGTCGTCGAGGCCCCGGCCGAGCCGGTGGCGGAGCCCGTCGCCGAGGTCGTCGCCGAGGCGCCGGTCGAGGAGGCCCCCGCCGACGTCGTGACCGAGGAGGCTCCCGCCGCGGAGACCGCCGAGGCCCCGGCCGAGGAGGAGGCGCCCGCGCCGAAGAAGCGCGCGCCCCGCAAGACCGCCGCGAAGAAGACCACGGCTGCCAAGAAGACCACCACCGCAGCCGCGGCCAAGAAGACCACCGCCCGCAAGACCGCCACCAAGCGGACGAGCGCGGCGGCCAAGAAGGCCGCGGCCGCCGAGGGTGATTCGGCAGCCGAGTAAGCCCTGGTACCGGGGCGGTCGATCCGGCCGCCCCGGTGCCGGTAGGTGCCGGTTTGCCCAAGTGGTGGCCGGTCCGTATTCTTGACCCTCGGCGTGTCTACGCCACTGCTCCCGAGCACATCACCTCCTGGACTCCGGTCCGGGGGAGGCGCCTGTGTCCGTACCCAGGTGCTGGCATCGAGAGTTTCAGACCGAGTTAGAAATGGGGTACCGCATGTACGCGATCGTTCGCGCAGGCGGCCGCCAGCACAAGGTCGCCGTCGGCGACGTGCTGGAGATTGACCGTGTTGACGTCAAGCCGGGTGACTCGGTGGAGCTCTCGACCATCCTGGTCGTCGACGGTGACGCCGTCACCTCCGACCCGTGGGTCCTCGCCGGTGTGAAGGCTCACGCCGAGGTGGTCGACCACACCAAGGGTGAGAAGATCGTCATCCTTCGCTACAAGAACAAGACCGGTTACCGTCGCCGCCAGGGCCACCGTCAGCGGCACACCGCTGTGCGGATCACCAGCATCGACTCCGTCAGCAAGTAAGGGGATAGCGAGATATGGCACACAAGAAGGGCGCAAGCTCTACCCGCAACGGCCGTGACTCGAACGCCCAGCGCCTCGGCGTCAAGCGCTTCGGCGGCCAGGTCGTCAGCGCCGGCGAGATCATCGTCCGCCAGCGCGGCACCCACTTCCACCCGGGTGCGGGCGTCGGTCGCGGTGGCGACGACACCCTGTTCGCGCTGACCGCCGGTGCGGTCCAGTTCGGCAACCGTCGCGGCCGCAAGGTCGTCAACATCGTGGCCGTCGAGGCCTGAATCTGACATCACGTCGGATTCCATGGAGGGTGGACCGGAATTATCCGGTCCACCCTCCATGCTTTGAAGCAGACAACTGTTTTCCCCATAGCTGGAGGCACACCTCATGACCACCTTCGTGGACCGCGTCGAACTGCACGTCGCCGCGGGTAACGGAGGCCACGGCTGCGCCTCCGTTCACCGAGAGAAGTTCAAGCCGCTCGGCGGACCGGACGGCGGGAACGGCGGGGAGGGCGGCAGTGTCATCCTGACCGTCGACGCCCAGGTCACCACCCTGCTCGAGTACCACCACTCGCCCAAGCGCAAGGCGGCCAACGGCAAGCCCGGCGCGGGCGGTCACCGGACGGGTTCCACCGGCGGCGACCTCGAGCTGATGGTGCCGGACGGCACCGTGGTGATGGACCGCCAGGGGAACGTGCTGGCCGACCTGGTCGGTCACGGCACCAGCTTCGTCGCGGCGGCCGGCGGCCGCGGCGGCCTGGGGAACGCGGCCCTCGCCTCGTCCCGCCGCAAGGCGCCCGGGTTCGCGCTGCTCGGCGAGCCCGGCGAGGCCCGCGACATCGTGATGGAGCTCAAGTCCGTCGCCGACGTCGCCCTGGTCGGCTACCCGAGCGCGGGCAAGTCCTCGCTGATCGCGGTGCTCTCGGCGGCCCGCCCGAAGATCGCGGACTACCCCTTCACCACCCTGATCCCCAACCTCGGCGTGGTCACCGCCGGCGAGATGGTCTACACCGTCGCCGACGTGCCCGGCCTGATCCCCGGCGCCAGCCAGGGCCGCGGCCTGGGCCTGGAGTTCCTCCGCCACGTGGAGCGCTGCTCGGTCCTGGTGCACGTGCTGGACTGCGCCACCCTGGAGCCCGGCCGGGACCCGCTCACCGACCTGGAGACCATCGAGGAGGAGCTGGCCCAGTACGGCGGTCTGGAAGACCGTCCGCGCCTGGTCGCCCTCAACAAGATCGACGTCCCGGACGGCCAGGACATCGCCGACCTCACCCGGGCCTCCCTGGAGGAGCGCGGCTACCGCGTCTTCGAGGTCTCCGCCGCCTCCCGCAAGGGCCTGCGCGAGCTGAACTTCGCGATGGCGCAGATCGTCGGCGAGGCCCGGGCGGCCAAGCCGGTCGAGGAGGCCACCCGGATCGTCATCCGCCCGACCGCGGTGGACGACGCCGGCTTCACCGTCGAGGAGGAGGACGGCGCCTACCGGGTGCGCGGCATCAAGCCCGAGCGCTGGGTCCGCCAGACCGACTTCTCCAACGACGAGGCCGTCGGCTACCTGGCGGACCGGCTGGCCCGCCTCGGTGTCGAGGACAAGCTCTGGAAGGTCGGCGCCCAGGAGGGTGACACCGTCATCATCGGGGCCGAGGAGAACGCCGTGGTCTTCGACTGGGAGCCCACCATGGCCGCCGGCGCCGAGATGCTCGGCCGCCGCGGCGAGGACCACCGCCTGGACAGCCCGCGTCCGGCCGTGGACCGCCGCCGGGCCAAGCTCAAGGGCCGCGACGAGGCGGAGGAGGAGTACCTCGCCTTCGAGGCGCTCTCCAGCAACCGCCCGGAGCTGGACTCCGACGAGGACTGACAGTCCGTCAGGCCCCCGCACGCGTGTGTCCCACAGGGTGACATCGCGTGCGGGGGCCTTCGCGTGATCGCGTAGATTACGCTCCGTCGAACCACGTGCGGAGGGCAGTCAGATGACGGACCGGACACTGCGTCAGGAAGTGCTCACCGCACGCAGGATCGTCGTCAAGGTCGGCTCCTCCTCGCTCACCACCGCGGCCGGCGGCCTGGACGCCGACCGGGTGGACGCCCTGGTGGACGCCCTCGCCACGGTCCGCACCCGGCCCGACGCCCCCGAGATCGTGCTGGTCTCCTCCGGCGCCATCGCGGCCGGACTGGCCCCGCTCGGCCTGGAGAAGCGCCCCCGGGACCTGGCTCGCCAGCAGGCCGCCGCCAGCGTCGGCCAGGGCCTGCTGGTGGCCCGCTACACCGCCTCCTTCGCCCGCTACGGCCTGCGGGTCGGCCAGGTGCTGCTGACCGCCGAGGACGCCAGCCGCCGGGCCCACTACCGCAACGCCTACCGCACCCTCGACCAGCTGCTGGCGATGGGCGCGATGCCGATCGTCAACGAGAACGACACCGTCGCCACCGCCGAGATCAAGTTCGGCGACAACGACCGCCTGGCCGCCCTGGTCGCCCACCTGGTCCGGGCCGACCTGCTGGTCCTGCTCTCCGACGTGGACGGCCTCTACGACGGCGACCCCAGCAAGCCCGGCACCAGCCGGATCGAGCAGGTGGCCGGCCCCGAGGACCTGGCCGGCATCGAGATCGGCAGCGCCGGCAAGGCCGGCGTCGGCACCGGCGGCATGGTCACCAAGGTCGAGGCCGCCCGGATCGCCACCGGGGCCGGCATCCCGGTCGTCCTCACCGCCGCCCGGCACGCCGCCGACGCCCTGGCGGGCCGTCAGACCGGCACCCTCTTCCTGCGCACCGGCAGCCGCTCCGCCGACCGCCTGCTCTGGCTGGAACACGCCTCCACCCCGCGCGGCGCCCTCCAGCTCGACCCCGGCGCCGTCGCGGCCGTGGTCTCCGGCGGCAAGTCCCTGCTGCCCGCCGGCGTCACCCGGGTGGACGGGGAGTTCTCGGCGGGTGATCCGGTGGACCTTCTTGGCGAAAACGGCCACATCGTGGCCCGTGGACTGGTCAACTTTGATGCGAGGGAGTTGCCCCGTCTCCTCGGCCGGTCCACCAAGGAGCTGGCCCAGGAGCTCGGTGCCGCGTACGAACGCGAGGTCGTCCACCGGGACGACCTGGTCATCCTGCGTGGCTGACGGGCCGTGCCCGGGGGCCGCAGCGGCGGCCGTGACACGACGTCGCCGAACAGGAGGCCGCCGGTGGGACGGAGACTGACCAGCATCGACGGCGGGGCCGGGGAGAGCGGCGAGACCGCACGGGTGGCCGAGCAACGCTCGCCCGTACGCCGCCTGCGGCCCGGCACGGACGGGCGCACCGAGGAGCCGGAGCCGCCCGAGGCCCGGCTCTGGCACATCGTGCTCAGCGTCGCCGGACAGGTCACCCCGCTCGGCGAACTCCGCGCCGGGCTGGAGAAGCTGGCCCACGACCACTCCTTCTTCCTGACGGCCCGCTACGCGGCCGACCACGCGGAGATCCGCTACTGGGAGCAGGCCCGCGACCTCCACGACGCCGCCGCCATCGCCCTCCGCCTCTGGGGCGAGCACAAGAGCACCGCCAACCTCCCGCCCTGGGAGATCGTCGGCCTCGAAGTCATCGACCGCCCCACCTACCACAAACGCATCGCCGAGGGCTTCGGCGGCCCACCCCCCAACCTCGGCGGCGTCCACCCCTGGTGAGCGCGCCTGGGCCCGGCAGGGCGGCGACCCAGGGGCGCGGGGAACTGCGCGCAGGGGAACGGCAGCACGTGCAACCGGCTGACGTGCCCTCAGTTGCAGGTGAGCGGCCTTCCGATTCGCGCAGTTCCTCGCGCCCCTGAAGGCGTAGCCACTTTCCGTCTCACGGCTCGAAAGGCGGGTGGGCCGGGAGGCCGTAGTCGCTACCCTTGCCGCATGACCAGCGACCTCGCCACCAGCCCCGTCCTCGCCGTCGCGCGCCGTGCACGTGAGGCGGCCGCCGTCCTCGCCCCACTGCCGCGCCGCGCCAAGGACGCCGCGCTGCTGGCGATCGCCGAAGCCCTGACCGCCCGCAGTGCCGAGATCACCGCCGCCAACGCGGAGGACGTGGCCCGGGCCCGGGAGGCCGGCACCGCCGAGTCCGTGATCGACCGCCTGACCCTCACCGACGAGCGGATCGCCGCCATCGCCGCCGACGTGCGCAGCGTGGTGGGCCTGCCGGACCCGGTCGGCGAGGTGGTCCGCGGCTACACCCTCCCGAACGGTCTGGACGTCCGTCAGGTCCGCGTCCCGCTGGGCGTGGTGGGCATCATCTACGAGGCCCGCCCGAACGTCACCGTGGACGCCGCCGCCCTCTGCCTGAAGTCCGGCAACGCCGTGCTGCTCCGCGGCTCGGCCTCCGCCTACCGCTCCAACACGGCCCTGGTCGACGTCCTCCGGGACGCCGTCGAGTCGGCCGGCCTGCCCGCCGACGTGATCCAGCTCGTGCCCGGCGAGAGCCGGGACTCGGTGCAGGAGCTGATGCGGGCCCGCGGTCTGGTGGACGTGCTGATCCCGCGCGGCGGCGCCTCCCTGATCCGCACCGTGGTGGAGGGCTCCACCGTCCCGGTGATCGAGACCGGCACCGGCAACTGCCACGTCTACGTGGACGCCGAGACCGACCTGGCGATGGCGGTCGGCATCCTGCTCAACTCCAAGACCCAGCGGGTCAGCGTCTGCAACACCGCCGAGACCCTGCTGGTCCACCGCGACGTGGCGGACGTCTTCCTCCCGCTCGCGCTCACCGCCCTCGCCGAGGCGGGCGTCACCGTGCACGGCGACGACGCGGTGCTGAAGGCCGCCGAGGGCACCTCGGTGACGGCCGTGCCGGCCACCGAGGAGGACTGGGAGACGGAGTACCTCTCCTACGACATCGCGGCGGCCGTGGTGGATTCGCTGGACGCGGCGGTGGCGCACATCCGGCGCTGGTCCTCCGGCCACACCGAGGCGATCGTGACCACCTCGCAGGCGGCGGCGCGCCGGTTCACCCAGCTGGTGGACTCCACCACGGTGGCGGTCAACGCGTCGACCCGGTTCACCGACGGGGGTGAGTTCGGTTTCGGCGCCGAGATCGGCATCTCGACCCAGAAGCTGCACGCGCGCGGCCCGATGGGGCTGCCGGAGCTGACCTCGACCAAGTACGTCGTCACCGGTGACGGGCACGTCCGGGGCGAGGCTACGCCGACCGTGGGCGGTTCCAACGGCTGACGCGGGGTCACGGACGGCCGCCGCCATGGCCGTCCGTGACGTCCGAACTGCGAATAGCCACAGACAAAACCCCCGGCCGGTAATACATTGAATCCATGGCCGAGAACCAGGGGGGCTCGCCGTTCCCGGACGGCGCCGACCACGGCGGAGCGGACGAGGAGTTCGCCACCGTGGTCCTTGACGAGGCATTCATCCGGTCCGCCGCCGTGCGCGAGCCGAGCGCCGAGGAGCGGCAGCTCGCCGCCGCCGAGGCCAGGTTCGAGCCCGAGACGCTGACCTTGGGGCGCGGCCCTGAGCTGCCGGAGGCCGGCGGGCTCCCGCTGGAGCTCCGGCCGCACCCGGCCGGCCTGGACGACGACCGGCGCTACTGGGATCCGTGGGCGCCCCCCGGGCGCCCCGCCCGCCGCTCCCGCTGGCGGTCCGACGGCTTCGACCCGGGCCGGGCCGGGGCCGCCCGCTCGGTGGCCCAGCAGCGCTGGCACCGGCCGATCGCCTGGGTGCTCGCGGTGGTGATGGGCGTCAGCGTGGTGGCCGTCGCGGTGGCCGCGATCTACCGGGGCACCGGCGGGGTGGAGGCCCCGGCGGGCCGTCCGGAGACGGGCACCAGCAGCCCGTCGGACGTCCCCGCGCCGGCCCCGCCGAGAGCGGTCTCGCTGACCGGCTGACGGTCCGGGCCCCCGTTCCCACCCGCCGGCGCGAAGAAGTTGCGCACGGCCTCTCGTGGCGCGCGAAGGCCCGCTCTACCCTTGAATCATGGGTGACCCGCTCGAACCTCCGGAGGGTACGCCCGACGGTGGCTCAGGTAACGAGGACGAGTACCGGTCCGTCGTCTTCGACGAATCGTTCGTCCGGGCTGCCCGGATCCAGGAGCTCTCGGCCCGGGAGCGGCTGGGGGGCGGGTACGGGCGGTCGGCGGTCCGCCGACGGGGGCTGCTGGGCAGCCTCCCCCGGCAGGCGATGGCCCTGATGCTGGTGATCGTGGTGGCCTTCGCGGCCGCGGTCTACTTCGGACTCTCCACCCCGCAGCCCCGCGCCACCCAGCCGACCGGGAACCAACTGACCATCAGCCTGGTGGCCCTGGTGCCGAGTTCGGACGTCTCCCCGGTGGCGGACCGGCAGGACCCGTTCGCCGGCCTGCCCGACTCCTACCGGGACGGCCCGGCCGGGGTGGCCGCCCCCGGCGGCTCGGCCACCGCGCACTTCACCAAGTCCGAGGTCTCCCGGGCGCTGGCCACGGTGGAGAAGTACCTGACCGTCTCGGCCCTCGACCCGGCGGTGCTGACCGGCCGCGGCGGCACCGAGGCGGTCCGCCGTCTGCTCACCCCGGGGGAGCAGGACCAGTTCGACCAGAGCCTGGCCACTCCCAGCGACGACCAGCACCACGCCGCGACCGGCTGGCTGGTCCGCTTCGACCCGGCCGACGTGACGCTGGCCACCGAGACGGTCAAGGCGGTCGGCGCGATGCGGGTGGACGAGGCGGACGCCGGGACGCTGGAGATCGGCACCGACCACACCTTCGTCTACGCGCTGCGGGCGGCCGGCCAGCCGACCGGCCCGGTCACCCTGCACACCGTCCGCCGGGCGCTCCGCTTCGAGCTGGACCGGGCCGACCTGGCGGCCTCCCGGGTCCGGGTGGTGGACTCGGTGCTCCAGGCCGGGCCGACCGCCTGCGGCAGCCGGCTGGCCGCCGGCCTCCAGCCGCTGCTCGCCGGCTCCGCGCCGCCCCCGGCGACCGACCCGGGCGACCACGCCCGGCCGGCCTGGACGCTCTGCACCCCGCTCAAGCAGTGACGGGCCCGGGGCCGCCGGCCCCGGGCCCCGGTGCTCACTCCTCGCCGGAGCGCTCCGCGCCGCTGGAGGCGGTGGGCTTGCCGGTGAAGGTGTCCCGCAGCTTGCCGCCCACCGTGCCGACCCCGCCGGCCACGTCCCGCAGCAGCCCCATCAGCGGGTCCTTGCTCTCCTTGACCGACTTGGAGTACGACTCGGCGGCGGCCTTCCACTGCTCGCCGACCGAGGCCTCCTGGTCGTCGGCCCGGCGCGGGTAGGCCCCGGCCAGGATCGAGCGGTACTCCTCGCTCTCCGACCACTTCTTCAGCTGGGCCACCCGCACCACCGCGAAGGGGTGGGTCTGCGGCAGCACCTGGAGCAGCTTGATGACGCCGTCCCGCAGGTCGCCGGCCTTCTCGTACTCCTCGGCCTGCTCCAGGAAGGCGTCCACGTTCATCTCGCCGAGGTGGTGGCCGCCGGCCAGCTTCATCAGGCCGCGCATCGAGGCCTGGAGGTCCTGACCCGCCAGCAGACCGGCCCGGTCGCAGGAGAGTTCGGCCTTGCGGAACCACTCCTTGAGCGCGGTGATCACGGCGGTGATCGCGAGGTTCCCGAGAGGGAGCCAGGCGATCCGGGTGGCGATGTTGGTGAGGATCAGCAGCATGGTCCGGTAGACCGCGTGGCCGGACATCGCGTGCCCGACCTCGTGGCCGATCACGGCCCGCAGCTCCTCGGCGTCGAGCAGCTCGACCAGGCCGGTGGTGAGCACGATGATCGGGGTGTCCATCCCGATGCACATCGCGTTGACCGTCGGGTCCTGGGTCACGTACAGGTCCGGCACCTTGTCCAGGTCCAGGACGTAGGCCGCGTCCCGCACCATCGCGTGCAGCTCGGGGAACTGACGCTCCGAGGTCTTCACGGCGGTGGCCAGGAACATCAGCCGGACGCTGCGCTCGGAGACCAGCCCGGCCAGCTTCTTCAGCACGTCGTCGAAGCCGGTGAGCCTGCGCAGCGCGACCAGCGCGGACCGGTCGGCCGGGTGCTCCCAGGCGCGGGTGGAGATCCCGGGGAAGCGCTCGCGGCGGCGGTCCGGCGTGCTGTCCTTGGTCATGTCGGTCATCTGCTGAGTACCTCCTGGGTCGTCGCCGGCACCGGCTCTCGCCCGGCCCCCGCTTGCTCTCGGTCCAACGTCCGTCTGCGTGTACTCGTCCCCGTCGTCCACCCTACGTCCGGCCCGGCGTCCGCCCTCCGGTGTGAGCGGGTCTACCCTGAGGGTCGAGCCGACCGGACCGAGGAGAGACCCCCGATGAACGCCGCCGCCCTTGCCCAGCTGGCCGGGCCGATCTCGAACGAGTCGGGCCCGGGCCTGTTCCTGCGCATCATCCTGGTGACCAGCGTGGTCGGCGTCGGCCTGATCGGCTGGGCGATCGCCCGGGCCAACCGGAACAACTGACGCCCCGTCGTCAGCCCGGCCGCACACCTCCTACCGGAGGGTCAGACGCGGTGGGGCGGCGCGCGGTTGCGCGGAGGCGCCCCGTACGATGAGCCGGTGGGCCGGCCCGGCCCGCGCACTGGCCCCCTCACCGAGTCGAGAAGGTCCTGCCGACCATGAGCCACATCGCACTGCCCCTCCTGACCCAGCTGGCCGAAGGCGGCAGCGAGGGCGGCAACCACGAGAGCCTGAGCCCGTACCTCACCGGTGGCGCGGGCCTGTTCATCCTGCTCCTCCTCCTCTACATCACCACCCGCTTCAACCGCGACCGCTGAGCAGCGGCAGCGCGTACCGCGCGGCCGGGCGGGCTTGCCCGGCCGCGACGGGCTTCGCGTAAGGTGTGGCGGCATGGGACAGCAGGCCAACGCCGCCGGTGAGCGGGCACGCAAGCGCCTCGGCGTGATGGGCGGCACCTTCGACCCGATCCACCACGGGCACCTGGTCGCCGCGAGCGAGGTGGCGAGCGCCTTCCACCTCGACGAGGTGATCTTCGTGCCGACCGGGCAGCCGTGGCAGAAGAGCGACCGGCTGGTCACACCGGCCGAGGACCGCTACCTGATGACGGTCATCGCCACCGCCGAGAACCCGCAGTTCTCGGTGAGCCGGATCGACATCGACCGCGAGGGCCCCACCTACACCGTGGACACCCTGCGCGACCTGCGGGCCCTGCACCCGGACGCGGACCTGTTCTTCATCACCGGAGCCGACGCGCTGGCCCAGATCATCTCCTGGCGCCACTCCGACGAGCTGTTCGAGCTCGCCCACTTCATCGGCTGCACCCGCCCCGGCCACATACTCTCCGACGCCGGCCTGCCGGCCGGTGGCGTCTCCCTGGTCGAGGTGCCCGCGCTGGCCATCTCCTCCACCGACTGCCGGGTCCGGGTCGCCAAGGGCGCACCGGTCTGGTACCTCGTACCGGACGGTGTCGTCCGGTACATCCACAAGCGGGAGCTGTACGCGCGAGGGGGTACGGCGTGACGGGTGATCAGCAGGGCGGCGGGCAGCAGGAGTGGTACCCGCAGGACCCGTACCAGCAGCCGCCGCAGCCGCAGGTCTACTACGACGCCTACGGTCAGCCGCAGTACGTCCAGCCGGAGCAGCAGCAGGCGTACGTCCAGGACCCGTACCAGCAGCAGTACTACCAGCAGCCCCAACAGCCGCAGCAGCCCCAGTACTACGACAACTACGGGCAGCAGCAGGCGTACGTCCAGGACCCGTACCAGCAGCAGCAGCAGTACTACCAGCAGCCGCAGCAGCAGCCGCAGCCGCCCGCGCCCCCCGTCCAGCCGGTGGCCCCGCAGCCGCCCGTGGAGCCGCAGCGGCCCGAGCCGGTGGCCCCCGCGCCCCGGCCGGCCCCGGCCGCCCGGCCCGCCGCCGCGCCCAAGCCCGCCACCGCGCCCCAGGCCGACCGGGACTACCCGACCGGTGAGTTCACCTTCGTGGACGAGGAGGTGGACCAGGCCGAGGACGTCATCGACTGGCTGAAGTTCGCCGAGTCCCGCACCGAGCGCCGGGACGAGCGCCGCCGCAAGCTGCGCACCCGGGCGATCGGCGCCCTGCTGGTGCTGGCCCTGGCCGGCGGCGGTACGGCCGGCTACCTCTGGTGGAAGGGCGACCTCGGCGGCTCCAACGCCGCGGCCAAGGCGGCCGGCGGCCGGACCGTGAACGTGCTCCACCTGAAGGACCGTCAGGGCAGGGTCTCCACCGCCCTGTTGGTCAACGACCAGTCCGGCCAGAAGGCCGGCGTCCTGCTGTTGCCGGACGTCCTCAAGCTGCCCAGCACCGGCGACTCCGCCACCGAGTCGCTCGGCAGGTCGATGGACGCGCTCGGCGCGGCCGCCACCCGGGAGGGCCTGGCCACCGTGCTGGGCGCCCCGGTCGCCGGGACGTGGCGGCTGGACACCCCGTACCTGGACCGGATGGTGGCCCAGCTCGGCTCCATCAAGGTGGACACCAACGCCGCGGTGAAGGACGCCACCGGCAAGGAGCTGGCGCCGGCCGGGAAGAACGTCACGCTGAGCGGCCCGGCCGCCGTCGCGTACGCCACCTACCAGGCGCCCGGCGAGGCCACCGAGGCCCAGCTGGCCCGCTTCGGCCAGGTGATGGACGCGGTGCTGAAGCTCATGCCGACCGATCTGAAGGAGGCCCAGGACACCGTCCGCCGGGTCGGTTCGGTGCTCGACCCCTCGCTGCCCGAGGCCGCGCTCGGAGCGGTGCTGGCCCAGCTGGCCCAGCTCGACCAGGGCGGCAAGCTGACCGTCTCGACCCTCAAGGTGCAGCCCGACGGGACCCTGGACGAGGCCGCCGCCGGCGCCCAGGTGAAGGAGGTGCTGGGCGGCACGGTCAGCAAGGCCAAGGCGGCCAACGCCACCACCCGGGTCAGCATCCTGAACGCCAGCGGCAGCGACGACGCCGCCACCACCGCCGCGATCCAGGTCACCAACGGCGGCCTCGAGGTGCTGCCGACCGGGGCCAAGGCACCGGTCCAGCCGGCCAGCGAGATCCGCTACACCGACGACGCCAAGCAGGCCGCCGCCAAGTCGCTGGCCACCGCGCTGGGGATCAAGGAGGAGGCGGTGAAGAAGGTCACCGGCACCCAGAACGCCGACGTGGTGGTCGTGCTCGGCAAGGACTTCACGGCCCCCAAGCAGTAGCGGCCGAGGCCGCCCGGCTCCGCCCCCGGTTTATCCAGCCGGGAGCGGAGCCGGTTCGTGAGATCCTGGAAGGCGAATCCCAGACAGCCGACCGGAAGTACAACGTGACTGCCACCGAGCACAGCCAGAACCTGATCAACGTCGCCGCCCAGGCGGCCGCCGACAAGCTGGCCCACGACATCATCGCCTTCGACGTCAGCGAGGTGCTGTCGATCACCGACGCCTTCGTGATCGCCTCGGCCGCCAACGACCGCCAGGTGAAGTCCATCGCCGAGGAGATCGAGGACCAGCTGCGCGAGCAGCTGGACATCAAGCCGGTCCGCCGCGAGGGCGAGCGCGAGGGCCGCTGGATCCTGCTGGACTACCTGGACATCGTGGTGCACGTCCAGCACTCCGAGGAGCGCTCCTTCTACTCGCTGGACCGCCTCTGGAAGGACTGCCCCGAGCTGCCGATCCCGGCCGACGCGCTGGCCACCCGGAACCGTCCCGAGAGCGTGCTGACCGACGCGCTCGGCAACGCCACCGGCGAGTCCGAGGACGGCGCCCCCGAGGCCGGCGCCCCCGAGGACGAGAGCTGAGCGGCAAGGCGCGGGGCCCGCGCATCGTCTTCTGGCGGCACGGCCAGACCTCCTGGAACCTCGAGAACCGCTTCCAGGGCAGCACCGACATCGAGCTGACCGACCAGGGCGTCTTCCAGGCCCAGCGGGCGGCCAGGCTGCTCTCCGGTCTCAAGCCCGACCTGCTGATCTCCTCCGACCTGAAGCGGGCCCGGCGCACCGCCGCCGAGCTGGCCAAGGTCACCGGCCTGACGGTGGACCACCACGAGGGCCTGCGCGAGACCTACGCGGGCGAGTGGCAGGGTCTGACGAACAGTGAGATCCAGGCGCGCTTCCCGGAGGAGTACCAGGCCTGGGCGATGGGCGAGCCGGTCCGCCGCGGCGGCGGCGAGCTGAGCACCGAGGTGGCCGACCGGTCCGTCCCGGTGGTGCTGGCCGCGGTGGAGAAGCTGCCCGAGGACGGCACCCTGGTGGTGGTCAGCCACGGCGGCACCATCCGCACCATGCTCGGGCGCCTGCTCGACCTGGAGCCGGCCCAGTGGGAGCGGTTCGGCGGGCTCTCCAACTGCTGCTGGTCGGTGCTCGGCCCCGGCGTGCGCGGTTGGCGCCTGCTGGAGCACAACGCGGGCACGCTGCCGCAGCCGGTCATCGGCGACGAGACCTGAGGCAGCGGTCGAGGCGGGGGCCCCGGACCGGGCCGGATTTCGCAGTTCCGGCCCTGACCAGCTAGAGTCTTCCTCGTTCGCAGGAAAGAACGCCGACCGAAAGGCAGGCGGGAGGTCCTCCGAGTGCGGGGCTGTAGCTCAGTTGGTAGAGCGCTTGCATGGCATGCAAGAGGTCCGGGGTTCAATTCCCCGTAGCTCCACTCCGCTTCGACGGGCCGTCAGGTCCGTGGGCACGCGGGGCTGTAGCTCAGTTGGTAGAGCGCTTGCATGGCATGCAAGAGGTCCGGAGTTCAATTCTCCGTAGCTCCACAAAC
>NZ_JBVJLD010000025.1:41458-117358 GCF_055584905.1 Kitasatospora sp. NPDC088742
CCGTCAGGTCCGTGGGCACGCGGGGCTGTAGCTCAGTTGGTAGAGCGCTTGCATGGCATGCAAGAGGTCCGGAGTTCAATTCTCCGTAGCTCCACAACGACACGAAGGCCGTCTCCCTCCGGGAGGCGGCCTTCTGCGTGCTCCGAGACCGGTCCGGCAAACGATTTGGGGCGTGGGCCGGGGAGCGTGTAAAGTTACGGATGTCGCCGGGGGAAACGCCGGAAAGACGCGGGGCTGTAGCTCAGTTGGTAGAGCGCTTGCATGGCATGCAAGAGGTCCGGAGTTCAATTCTCCGTAGCTCCACAGAAGGAAGAAGGCCCCTCCCGGGAACGGGAGGGGCCTTCTTCCGTTTACCCGATCGCGGCGCGACCTCCACGGGAGCCCGGTACCGTCTGGGCCATGGCCGACCTGGAGCGCAGACGCAACGAGGAGCTGGCCCGCGTCCTGCACCAGCTCGGCTGGAACCCGGAGCGGCTGGCCCGCGAGGTCAGCGCGGTGCTCCCGGCCGGCCTGGCGATCAGCTCCACCGCTCCCTACAAGTGGCGGGACCGCGGCATGGTGCCGCGCAGTCCGCACGACCAGACGGTCTGCGAGGTGCTCGGCGGGGCGCTCGGCATCGCGGTCACCTACGAACAGCTCTGGGGCCGGATGGGCAGCGGCCGGGGCGCCAAGACGCTCTCGCCCCGGCTGCTCACCGACCCGTGGACCGCCGACACCGCCCAGACCGCGCTGCGCGAGGCCGGTGCCGACACCGGCCCGGTCCGGCTGACCGACCTGTTCCGCGGCGACGAGCTCCTCCAGGCCGCCAAGGACTGGGCCTCCCCGCCGCCCGAACTGACCGGTGGCGAGGGCGCGCTGCGGATAGCCGCCGAGCAGCTGGCCGACCTGCGGATGGGCTACGACAGCCAGCAGCGCCTGGAGCGGGCCTACGGCGGCGGCCTGATCCTCGGCCTGGCCAGGGCCGAACTGGACGTGATCGGCAAGCTGTTGGAGCTCGGCGCGTACGACGAGGCGCTCGGCCGGGAGCTGTACGGGGCGGCCAGCCGCACCGCCCGGCTGGTCGGCTGGGCCAGCTACGACCTGGGCAACGACGCGGCCGCCCAGCGGGCCTTCGTCGCCGCGCTGCGCGCCGCGCACGTCTGCGGGGACCCGCGGCTCGGCGTCAGCGTGGTCGGTTGCCTGGCGGTGCAGGCCACCTACGCCTCCGGCGGGCGCGGCCTGGACCCGGTCGCCATGCTCTCCACCGCGCTTCGCGCCGCCGACGAGGTGCTGACGCCCCGTGAGCGGGCGCTCCAGCTGGGCCGGATCGCCCGCGCGCACGGTCGCAAGGGCGAGCAGATCAGCGCCGAGGCGGTGGCCGAGCGGGCCTTCCGGGCACTGGAGGAGGAGCCGGGGCAGGTCCAGGAGCGGGCCGACCTGGAGGGGATGGTCGGCGAGGCGTACCTCTTCCTCGGCGACCACGAGCAGGCCCAGCGGCTGCTGGCCGGGGCGGTGGCGGTGCTGGCGCCCGAACGGGCCCGGGCGAAGGCGCTGCTGATGGTCCGTCTGGCCGGGTCCTACCGCCGGACCGGGGACCACGAGGAGGCGGCCCGCACCGCGGACGAGGCCCGGCGGCTGGCGGCGGGGATGCAGTCGGCCCGGGTGGCGCGGGCGCTGCGGGAGTTCGACCAGCGGTCCTGACCCTGACGCTCCGTCGGCTCCGGCTCCGGCTCCGGCTCCGGCTCGGTCCGGGCGGTGAATACCTTGACAGCCGCCCGAGGACGGTGCGGTACCCTGTTGGCCATGCGAACCGTGCGCCTGCTTCTTAGCCGGCCGCGCTGACCAGGACCGGCCCGAGGGCCGGAGTCGGCGTGGCGTCCCCTCCTGCGAGGGGCTTTTTTGTTTTCCGAAGCCGCTGTTCGCGCACTGAGACCCAGATGGAGCCCGAAGGACCATGAGCGAGACGACCCCCGCCGCGGCCGAGGCCGCCGCCACCGAGCCCTACCGCTACGGCGCGGCGCTGGCCGCCGAGATCGAGTCGCGCTGGCAGGACGTCTGGGAGAAGGAGGGGACGTTCGACGCCCCCAACCCGGCCGGTACCCTGGCCGACCCCTCGGCCGGCGACGTGGTCGCCAAGCCGCACAGCTTCATCATGGACATGTTCCCGTACCCCTCGGGCGCGGGTCTGCACGTGGGCCACCCGCTGGGTTACATCGCCACCGACGTGTTCGCCCGCTACCAGCGGATGACCGGACACAACGTGCTGCACACCCTGGGGTACGACGCCTTCGGCCTGCCCGCGGAGCAGCACGCCGTCGCCACCGGCCAGCACCCCCGGATCACCACCGAGGCGGCCATGGACAACATGCGGCGCCAGCTGCGCCGCCTGGGCCTGGGCCACGACTCCCGCCGGTCGATCGCCACCATCGACCCGGAGTACTACCGCTGGACCCAGTGGATCTTCCTGCAGATCTTCAACTCCTGGTACGACGAGGCGGCGCAGAAGGCCCGTCCGATCACCGAGCTGGTCGCGCAGTTCGAGTCCGGCGAGCGCGAGGTGCCGGGCGGCCGCGCCTGGGCGTCGCTGTCCGGTGCGGAGCGGGACGAGCTGCTGGGCGAGTACCGGCTGGCGTACTCCAAGGAGGTGCCGGTCAACTGGTGCCCCGGCCTGGGCACCGTGCTGGCCAACGAGGAGGTCACCGCCGACGGCAAGTCCGAGCGCGGCAACTTCCCGGTCTTCAAGTCGAACCTGCGCCAGTGGATGATGCGGATCACCGCGTACTCCGACCGCCTGATCGCCGACCTGGACCTGCTGGACTGGCCCGAGGCGATCAAGCTGCAGCAGCGCAACTGGATCGGCCGCTCCGAGGGCGCCCGGGTCGGCTTCGGCGTCGACGGCGACAAGATCACCGTCTTCACCACCCGCCCCGACACCCTGTTCGGCGCCACCTACATGGTGCTGGCGCCCGAGCACGAGCTGGTCGACGGCATCGTCCCGGACGCCTGGCCGGCCGGCACCCACGAGGACTGGAAGGGCGGCGCGGCCACCCCGGCCGAGGCCGTCGCCAAGTACCGGGCCGAGGCCGCCGCCAAGTCCGACGTCGAGCGCCAGGTGGACGCCAAGGTGAAGACCGGCGTCTTCACCGGCGCCTACGCGACCAACCCGGTCAGCGGCGCGCTGGTCCCGGTCTTCATCGCCGACTACGTGCTGATGGGCTACGGCACCGGCGCGATCATGGCCGTCCCGGCGCACGACAGCCGCGACTTCGCCTTCGCCCGCGCCTTCGACCTGCCGATGCGCTGCGTGGTGCGCCCCACCGACGGCCGCTCCGAGGACCCGTCGGAGTGGGACGAGTCCTTCGACAGCTACGACTCGGTGATCGTCAACTCCGCCCACGACGACCTGTCGCTGGACGGCCTGTCGGTGGTCGAGGCCAAGGCCGCCGTCACCGCCTGGCTGACCGAGCGCGGCATCGGCGAGGGCACCGTCAACTACCGCCTGCGGGACTGGCTGTTCAGCCGTCAGCGGTACTGGGGCGAGCCCTTCCCGATCGTCTACGACGAGGACGGCGTGATGCACGCGCTGCCCGACTCGATGCTGCCGGTCGAGGTCCCCGAGGTGGAGGACTACTCGCCGCACACCTACGACCCGTACGACTCGACCTCCTCCCCGAAGACCCCGCTGTCGCGGAACGAGGACTGGGTCAACGTCGAGCTGGACCTGGGCGACGGCCCGAAGAAGTACCGCCGCGAGACCAACACCATGCCCAACTGGGCCGGTTCCTGCTGGTACGAGCTGCGCTACATCGACCCGTCCAACAGCGAGAAGGTGGTCGACCCGGCCAACGAGGGCTACTGGCTGGGCCCGACCGAGCAGAAGCCGGGCGGCGGCGCCGACCTGTACGTCGGCGGTGCCGAGCACGCGGTGCTGCACCTGCTGTACGCCCGCTTCTGGCACAAGGTGCTGCACGACCTGGGCCACGTCTCCTCGGTCGAGCCGTTCCACAAGCTGTACAACCAGGGCATGATCACCGCCGACGTCTACCGCGACGCCCGGGACTTCCCGGTGCCCGCGGCCGAGGTCGAGGAGATCGACGGCGAGTACTTCTGGCAGGGCGAGAAGGTCCGCCGCGAGGCGGGCAAGATGGGCAAGTCCCTGAAGAACGCCATCGCCCCGGACGACTTCGCCGACGAGTACGGCGCGGACACCCTGCGCCTGTACGAGATGTCGATGGGCCCGCTGGACGTCTCCCGCCCCTGGGACACCCGCGCGGTGATCGGCTCGTACCGGTTCCTGCAGCGGCTGTGGCGCAACATCGTCTCGGAGACCAGCGGCGAGCTGGTGGTCACCGAGGAGGAGCCGGACGAGGCCACCCTGCGGGTGCTGCACAAGACCATCGACGGCATCCGCGGCGACATGGCGGGCCTGCGCTTCAACACCGCCGTGGCCAAGGCCATCGAGCTGAACAACCACTTGGTCAAGCGCGGTTCGACGCCGCGTCAGGTGGCCGAGCAGCAGGTACTGATGATCGCTCCACTGGCCCCGCACATCGCCGAGGAGCTGTGGCGCCGCCTGGGCCACCAGGGCTCGCTGACGTACGTCGACTACCCGGTGGCCGACCCGGCCTACGTGGTGGACGAGACCGTCACCTGCGTGGTGCAGATCAAGGGCAAGGTCAGGGCCCGCCTGGAGGTGGCGCCGGGCATCTCCGACGCCGAGCTGGAGGCGCTGGCGCTGGCCGACCCGGCCGTGGTCGCGGCGATCGGGGACGCTCCGGTCCGCAAGGTGATCGCGCGGGCGCCGAAGCTGGTCAACATCGTCACGGGCTGACCCGCGCGGCCTGACGTACTGTCCGGCCGGGCTCTCGGGGTTTCCCTGAGCTGCCCCTGATCTCTCCTTCTGGACCCCTACACCGAGGGCTCCGCGGTAACCCGTGCGGTTACTGTGGAGCCCTCGGTCGGTCTCCCGGAAGGTGGCTCGTGATGGACGCGCTCGGCGTGGTGGTCGGCCTCGGTGTGCTGTTCGTGGTGGCGTTGCTGATCATGATCACGGTCGGTGCGGTGAAGGCCGGGAAGGCCGCCGCCCGGAAGATCTCCCGGCAGGAGGCCAACGCCCGGAGGGCGATCGAGAACGCCACCCTGAAGGCGAAGACCTACGCCAAGCCGGGTGCCCAGGGCCGGATCTCGGCCGTCCGGCTCTCGCTCCGCACCGCCCTCGACTCCACCCGCAAGGTGCTCGCGGCCGGTGTCGCCGAGGACTCCCAACTCGCCGATTCCCTGCAGCTGTTGAGCAGGCTGGACGCCCACGCGGCGGAGCTGGACGGCGAGTTGCGGGCGCTGGAGCTGGAGCCCGACGCAGGGCGGGTGGCCGACAAGCTGCCCGCACTGCGGGAGCGGGCCGAGCGGATCACGCACGCCGCCGAGTCGATGCGCTGGGCGGCCCAGGACCGGATGCAGCGGTTCGCCGACGACGAGCTGGCGCGGCTCACGGAGGAGTGCGAGACCGAGGCCGGCGCGCTGCGGCACTGGGACACGGCGGGGCCTTCCGCGGCCTCCGCAGCTCCGGCTTCCGCTCCTCGGGCTTCCGCTGCTTCGGCTTCCGCTGCTTCGGCCTCCGCGCCTCGGGCCGAGCGGAAGGCGATCAGCAACGACCGGCCGGCCACGGCCGAGCAGCTGCTCGGTCTGGCGGTCGACCTGACGCAGCGTCTGCGGAAGTCCTGACCTCCACGGCGGCGGTGCTCCCGGCCCTGGTGGGGGTCCGGCGCGTCCCCCGGGTGTCCGCGGTGGGGAGGGGGGAGTAACCTCCGCCTCATGTCCCGCCGCATCGCCCTCCTGACCGACTCCACGGCCTACCTCCCCGAGGGGGCGGTCGACCGGCACCGGATCGCGGTGGTCCCGCTGAGCGTGGTGGTCGGGGACGAGGCGCTCGCCGAGGGCGTCGAGATCTCTCCGAAGGACGTCGCCGAGGCCCTGCGGTCCAAGCAGCGCGTCACCACCTCCCGGCCCAGCCCCGAGACCTTCGCCGAGGCCTACCGGGCGGCGGCCGAGGCCGGCTTCGAGGCCGTCGTCTCCGTGCACATCTCCGCCGAACTCTCCGGCACCGTCGAGGCGGCCAGGCTGGCGGCCGCCGAGGCGCCGCTGCCGGTGGAGGTGGTGGACAGCAGGCTGGTCGGGATGGCGCTCGGGCACGCGGTGCTGGCGGCCGCCGAGGCGGTCGAGGGCGGGGGCGCCGACCTCGCGGCGGTGGTGGCGGCGGCCTCCGGACGAGCGGCCCGGACCAGCGGCTTCTTCTACGTGGACACCCTGGAGTACCTGCGCCGGGGCGGCCGGATCGGTGCGGCACAGGCGCTGCTCGGCTCCGCGCTCTCGGTCAAGCCGCTGCTGCACCTGTCGGGCGGTCGGATCGAGCCCCTGGAGAAGGTCCGCACGGCCTCGCGGGCGATCGCCCGGCTGGAGGAGATCGCGGTGGAGCGGGCGGGTGGGGACGAGGTGGACATCACCGTGCACCACCTGGCCGCCGCCGACCGGGCCGAGCCGCTGGCGGAGCGGCTCCGGGCCCGGGTGCCCGGGCTGCGGGAACTGACGGTGCTGGAGGTCGGGGCGGTGATCGGTGCCCACGTCGGGCCCGGACTGCTCGCGGTGGTGGTCGCTCCGCACTGAAACTGCCTCGTTCGAGGGAGTTGGGTTATCCACAACCCCGGGTTTTCCACAGGCTGGTGACGGTGCCTCGGCGGGGTCGGCGGCTCGGCCTACGGTCCTGGCCATGAGAACGATGACGCCGGGCGCGGCCCGCCGACGCGAGACCACCGAGACCGTCCGTGGGCGGGTGGCCCACCTCTTCCTGCCCCCGGGGCCGCACCCGGACGAGCCCCCGGACGAGCCCTTGGACGAGCACCGGGGGGACGCGCCGACGGCCGTGTGGTCCGAGGCCTGGGGCACGTCGCCGCCGCTGTCGGTGGGTGGTGCACCGGTGGGGGAGGGAGAGCCGACGGGGCGTCAGGGGCGGTCGCGCGCCGGGCCGGAGGGTGCCGTGCCTGTGCCCGAGGCCGGTGCCGTGGCGGGGCGTCGGCTTCCGGGGGGTCTGCTGTTCGACCGGCGGGCGGTGGCCGGGATGGCCGTGCTGCTCCTGCTGGCCGTCGGGTACGCCGTGCAGCACTTCTGGCTGGGCCGGCCCGGCCGGGTGGCCGTGCCCGCGGTGGCGACGGTCGTCGCCACCTCCGCAGCGCCCTCGGCCAGGGCGGGAGCCGGGCCGCCGGGGTCGCCCGTCCCGCCGACGGGGCCGACGGTGGTGGTCGACGTCGCGGGCAAGGTCCGCCACCCCGGCCTTCGGACGCTGCCCGGCGGGGCCCGGGTGGCGGACGCCCTGACCTCGGCCGGCGGCCCGCTGCCGGACACCGTGACCGACGGGCTCAACCTGGCCCGGGTGCTCACCGACGGCGAGCAGATCCTGGTCGGCGGCGCCCCGTCCAACGGCGGTGCCCCCGGCGGGGGAGCCGTCCCGGCCGCCGGGCCGCTCAGCATCAACCAGGCCACCCGCGAGCAGTTGGACGCCCTGCCCGGGGTCGGCCCGACGCTGGCCCAGCGGATCCTGCAGCACCGTCAGGAGCACGGGCCGTTCCGCTCCCTCGACCAGCTGCGCGAGGTCAGCGGGATCGGCGAGCGGAAGTTCGCCGACCTGCGCGCACTGCTCACGCTCTGAGGCCCCGCCCGCCACCAGTTGACCGACCGTCACCCAGCCGGGGAGGTGAACCCGATGCCCGCCGCCACTGTCCCTGTCGCCACCGACTCCGCCGCGACACCCGACCTCCGGCTGCTGCTCCCCACCGCCGTGGTCTGGGCGGTCACCGCCACCGTGCTGGGCCTCGGCCCGCAGTGCCGGCCGTACCTGCTCTGGGGAGCGCTCCTCCTCACCGGGGCCGCCGTCCTCGCCCTGCGCAGCCCGCGCCGGGCAGGTGCCCTGCTGGCGGCCGTCCTGCTCGCGGCCGGGGCCGCCGCTGCCGTCACCACCCTGCACACCGCGGACCTCCAGCGCGGCCCGATCCCCGCCCTGGCCCGGGCCGCGGTGCCCCCGGTGGCCGACGCCCCGTCAACTCCCGGTGCCTCGGCCCCAGTCCCGGCCCCGGGCGCCGCGCCGGCTGCTGCCCCGCCCGTCCTGGTCACGGTCGAGCTCACCGTGACCGGCGACCCCGAGCCCCGTTCCTCGCACGCCCGGGGCACGACGCCCGGCCAGTCCTTGCTGGTCGTCGAGGCCACCGTCGACCGGGCCGACGGCATCCGCACCCGCACCCCCGTCACCCTGATCGTCCGTGCCCAGGACGCCAGGGCCTGGCAGGCGATGGTCCCGTCCACCCGGCTGCGTGTCCAGGCCCGGGTGCTGCCCGCCGCCGAGGAGTACCGCAGCACGGCCGCCGCCCTGGTGGCGCAGGGCCGGCCCCGGCTGCTGGCCGGGCCCGACCTCGCCCAGCGGGTGGCAGCCCGGCTGCGGGCCGGGCTGCGGGACGCCACCGACCACCTGGCCACCGACGCCCGGGGCCTGCTCCCCGGCCTGGTGGTCGGCGACACCACCCGGCTCCCGCCGGAGCTGGCCGACGCGTTCCGGGCCACGGACCTCGGCCACCTCACCGCCGTCTCGGGTGCCAACCTGGCGATCGTGCTGGCCGTCCTGACCGGGGCCTCGGCCCGCGCGAGCACCTCCGGCCGGGGCGGGCTGGCCGGGCTGCTCGGTCTGCCGCTGCGCACCACCGCGCTTCTCGGCGCCGCCCTGACGGTGGCCTTCGTCACGGTCTGCCGCCCCGAGCCGAGCGTCCTGCGGGCCGCCGCCACCGGTCTGGTCGGCCTGCTCGCCCTGGCCACCGGCCGTCCCCGGCAGGCGCTGCCCGCGCTCGCCACCGCCGTCCTGGTCCTGCTGCTGGTCGACCCGTACCTGGCCCGCTCCTTCGGGTTCCTGTTCTCGGTGCTCGCCACCACCGGCCTGCTCACCCTCGGCCCGCGCTGGACGGCCGCGCTCCGGGCCCGGGGCTGGCCCGAGCACCTGGCGGGAGCCGTCGGTGCCACCGCCGCCGCACAGGCGCTCTGCGCCCCCGCCACCATCCTGCTGGCGCCCCGGATCAGCCTGGTCGCGGTCCCGTGCAACCTGCTCGCCGAGGCGGCGGTGGCCCCGGCCACCCTGCTCGGTTTCGCGACCCTCGCCGTCGCGCCGCTCGCCCCGGCCCCGGCCCGCTTCCTGGCCGACCTCGCCGCCGTGCCGACGGGCTGGCTGGCCGCCGTGGCCCGGCGCGGCGCCGCCCTTCCCGGTGCCCAACTCGACTGGCCCGGTGGCCTGTTCGGGTCCGTGTTGCTGGCGGTGGCGACGCTGGCCCTGGTCTGGGCGGCCCGCCCGTTCGGCCGCCGCAGCCGCCCCCGCACACTGCTCGCGGCCGTGCTGCTCCCCGCTCTGCTGCTCGCCCTGCTCCGGCCGCCGGCCCTGGTCCGGCTGGCCACCGGTTGGCCTCCGGACGGCTGGCGCTTCGTCATGTGCGACGTCGGACAGGGGGACATGACGGTGCTTCCGGTGCCCGGGCGGCCCGGGAGCGCGGTGGTGGTCGACGCCGGGCCCGACCCGGCGGCCGCCGACCGCTGCCTGCGTCAACTCGACGTCAAGGCCGTCCCGTTGCTGATCCTCAGCCACTACCACGCGGACCACGCCGAGGGGCTCCCGGGCGTGCTGCGCGGGCGCTCGGTGGGCGCGCTCCAGGTCACCACGCTGGACTCGCCGCCGGGGGAGCGGGCCCGGGTGCTGGCCTGGGCGGCCGCCGCGCAGGTGCCGGTGCTGACCGCCCGGCAGGACGAGCGGCGCACCGCCGAGCCCGGCCTCTCCTGGCAACTGCTCTGGCCCGTCGAGCCGTTGACCCCGGCCACCCCTGGGGCGAACAACGCCAGCATCGCCCTGCTCGCCACCGTCGGAGAACCGCCCGACGCCCTGCGGATCGCCCTGCTCGGCGACCTCGAACCACCCGCCCAGGCCGCGCTGCTGGCCCGGGCCGAGCCGCCCCAGGTGGACGTCCTCAAGGTGGCGCACCACGGATCGGCCCACCAGGACTGGGAGTTGACCGCCGCGCTGCACCCCCGCCTGGCCCTGATCTCCTGCGGCGAGGGCAACCCCTACGGTCACCCCTCGGCCGGTACGGTGGCCCGGCTCTCCGCGCTGGGGGCCACCGTCCTGCGCACCGACCGGGCCGGAGCGATCGCCGTCCTCGGCACCCCGGCCACCCTGCACGCCGTCACCCGGGGAGTCTCCCGGGGCAGCGCGGCCCGAGGCGCCGTCACTCGGGGCGCAGGGCGCACCGAGGCGTCACCCGGCGGGGCTGAACCGTTCCGTCCCCACCACCCGCAGCAGTTCCAGGTGGTTGATGTCCGCCGTGCCGGGCGGCGGCGTGAAGATCAGCAGCCGCTGGTCCTCGACCGGGGCGAGCAGGGTCTGGCAGTCGAGGTTGATCGGACCGATGGCCGGGTGGTCGACCCGCATCCGGCTGGTGCGCCGGACGGCCACCTCGTGCAGCTCCCAGAACTCGCGGAACTCCTCGCTGGCCTCGGTCAGCCGCCGCACCAGCGCGGTCGAGGCGGCGTCACCGGAGCGCCGGGCCACCGCGGCCCGCAGGTCGGCGACGTGCACCCGGCCGAGCCGGTCGTGCTCCTCGGCGGGGTAGGCGGCCCGGACGGCGGGGTCGGTGAACCAGCGCCAGATGACGTTCCGTTCGTCCTCCCGCACCGAGCAGACGGTGCCGAACAGGGCACTGGCCATGTCGTTCTGGGCCAGCACGTCACCCAGGTCGCTGAGCAGCTGGGCCGGGGTCTCCTTGAGCTGGTCGAGCAGGTAGAGCAGCCCGGGCTGGATGAAGGTGCCGCACTGGAGCCCGGCCGGCGGCCGGTGGCCGGCCAGCAGGTAGAGGTGGTCGCGCTCGTCCTCGCTCAGCCGCAGCGCCCGGCTCAGCGAGGCGAGGATCTGCGGCGAGGGCTGCGGGCTGCGGCCCTGCTCCAGGCGGATGTAGTAGTCGGCCGACATGCCGGCGAGCTGGACGACCTCCTCGCGCCGCAGCCCCGGGGTGCGCCGCCGGGAGCCGGCCGGGAGGCCGACGTCCTGCGGGCTGATCCGTTCCCGGCAGCGGCGGAGGAAGTCGGCGAGTTCGCGGCGGTCCATGTCCATGCGGTCCATGATCGCGGCTCGGCTGACGCGGTGCCAGGGATTCCCGGTCCCACCCTCGTTGGCCCGGTACCGGTTCCTCCGGCGGCCCTTCCGGCGGCCCTTCCGGCGCGGCGGCCCCTTCGGCAGGTGATCCGGTGGCCACCCTGACGGCCCCCGCCAGGGGGCGGGGGCCGGAGCGGGTGGGGCCGGAGCGGGTGGGGGCGGAGCGGCGGGGGTCCGGGTGGCGGGCGGTGCCGAGGCTCAGGCCTCTTCGCGCCAGCCGTCCTGGTCGGTGGCGAGCTCGTCCAGGGCAGTCAGCTGGGCCGGGGCCCAGCCGTCCTCGGGGGCCTCCACGGCCACGACCCACTGGGCGTCCTCGGCGTCGTCCTCGCCGGCCAGGGCGTCCCGGGCCACCTCGATCTCGCCCAGGTCGGGCCAGCGGGCGGAGAGTTCCTCGGCCACCTCCTCGGCGGCGTCACGGTCGGGGAACACAAGCAACTGTCGGGTGTCGTTCATGGTCACGGGGACCATTGTGCACAGCCGTCGGGATGCTGTCGGCGGCGCATGCGATCCTGGTAGGCGATGGCCAGGAAGAGTGCACCCGATGACCTGCTCGCCCCGCTGACCCTCGCGGTCGGCCAGGAGGAGCTGTTGCTCGACCGCGTGGTCGCGGCGGTGGTGGCCGCGGCCAGGGAGGCCGATCCGGACACGGACGTGCGGGACATCGCCCCGGGTGGTCTCCAGCCCGGCAGCCTGGCCGAGTTGACCACCCCTTCGCTCTTCGCCGAGCGCAAGGTAATCGTGGTCCGGGCCGCCCAGGACCTCTCCGCCGACTCGGTCAAGGAGGTCAAGGCGTACCTGGAGGCCCCCATCGAGGAGGTCATCGTGGTGCTGGTGCACGCCGGCGGGGCCAAGGGCAAGGGCCTGCTGGACGCGGGGCGCAAGGCCGGCGGCCGCGAGGTGGCCTGCGCCAAGCTCACCAAGGCGGGCGAGAAGCTGGCCTTCATCAAGAACGAGTTCCGCACCCTGGGCCGCTCGGCCACTCCCGAGGCCTGCCAGGCGCTGCTCGACTCGCTCGGCAGCGACCTGCGCGAACTGGCCGCCGCTTGCAGCCAGTTGACCTCCGACGTGGAGGGCGCGATCGACGAGACGGTGGTCGCCAAGTACTACAGCGGCCGGGCCGAGGCCACCGGCTTCGAGGTGGCCGACCTGGCCGTCACCGGCCGGGCCGCCGAGGCCCTGGAGCGGCTGCGCTGGGCCCTCGCGGTCGGCCAGCCGCCCACCGGCATCACCTACGCGCTGGCCTCGGGCGTCCGCTCGATCGGCCGCCTCGCCACCGCCGGGCGGAACATGCGCCCGGCCGACCTGGCCCGTGAGCTCGGCATGCCGCCGTGGAAGGTGGACCGGGTCCGCCAGCAGATGCGCGGCTGGACGGGGGACGGCGTGGCCGCCGCCCTGACCGCCGTCGCCCAGGCCGACGCGGCCGTCAAGGGCGGCTCCGACGACCCGGCCTATGCCCTGGAGCGCGCCGTGGTCGCGGTGGCCCGGGCCGCCCGCGCGGGCGCCCGCCCGTACTGACGGCTGCTGCTGAGGCTCCCTCACCCCACCCCGCTCTAGACCCCGACAGCAGCTCCCCGAAAAGCAGGTGCGGCCCGCCCGGCCGTCCCGCACACTGGCGCGGAATCCCCAACTCTCCCGAGGAGTCCCCGCGTTGCAGGCTGCCGTCACCGTGTCGCCGTCCCAGGTCCCCGAGCTGCTGCTGGGGCTGGCCACCGTCCGGCCGGTCTTCCTCTGGGGGGCTCCGGGCATCGGGAAGTCCTCGCTGGTGCGGGAGTTCGCCGAGTCGCTCGGGCTGGAGTGCGTCAGCCTGATCGGCACTCAGCTGGCGCCCGAGGACCTGATCGGGGTGCCGCAGATCACCGAGGACGGGCGCTCGCGGTTCTGCCCGCCGGAGTCGATCGCCCGCACCGAGCCCTACTGCCTCTTCCTGGACGAGCTCAACGCCGCCACCCCGGACGTGCAGAAGGCCTTCTACTCCCTCATCCTGGACCGCCGGATCGGCTCCTACGAGCTGCCGCCCGGCTCGATCGTGATCGGCGCGGGGAACCGCGCCACCGACGGCGCCCTGGCCCGCCCGATGGCCTCCGCCCTGGTGAACCGCCTGGTCCACGTCCACCTCCGCGCCAGCTCCACCGACTGGCTGGCCTGGGCCGCCGGCAACGGCATCCACCCCTGGGTGCTGGACTACCTGACGGACCGTCCGGACCACCTCTGGTCCGCTCCGCCCAAGACCGAGGAGCCCTTCTCCACCCCGCGCGCCTGGCACATGCTCTCGGACGCCCTGCACTCCTTCGGCCCGACCCTGGAGGAGCCGACCCTCAAGGTCCTGGCGCACGGCCTGCTCACCCCGCAGCACGCGGTGGCCTTCGGCGGCTACGTCAAGATCGTCCGCAACTCCTACGGCCTGGACGCGATCCTCAAGGGCGACGCCCGCTGGCCGCACCGCCTGGAGGACCGCGACCTGCTCTACTACCTGGCCGACTCCTTCCGGGGCCGGCTGGTCAAGGAGCTCCCGGCCCGCAAGGAGCAGGTCTCCGAGTCCCTGCGGCAGACCGCCTACCGGGCCAAGTCGCTGCTGGTCCAGCTGGCCGAGATCTCGGTCGAGGTGGCCCAGACGGTGATCGCCGACGGACCGGACGGCAATCCGGTGCTGCCCTCCTGGTTCCTGATCGAGGCCGCCCGCGACATGCCACGCCTGGTCGAGGCCCGCCGGTGAGCCGCCGCGCGGGAGGCACCGTGAAGAGCTCGGCGAGGAGTTCCGCGCGGAGCTCCGCGAACGGCACCACCGAGAAGGGCACCCAGCCCCGCGACCTGGCACGGGAGGCCTACCTGGAGGGATGGCGCAGGGTCGGGGAGAACCATGCGCTGGCCGCCATCCCGGTGGACGTCTGCTACGCCGAGGAGTGCCCGGACGAGCCCGAGGACGGCTGGCTGGTGGTCGACTCCGACGGCACCCTGCACCCCAACCTCACCCACCCCCGGATGCGCCGGGCCGACCCCGCCGAGTGGGCCTGGGTGCTGGCGCACTGCCTGCTCCACCTCGGCTTCGGCCACCTGCCCGCCGAGCGCGGCCGCCGCGCCCAGCCCGACGCCCACCGGCAGGCCGCCAACTGCGCGGTGGTGCACCGCTTCCAGGCCACCTTCCCGGTCGGCGGCGCCCCGTTCGAGGTCCCGGCCCGGATCCCGCCCGGCGACGAGGAGCAGCTGGCCGCCCGCTGGCGCGAGGAGGGGCTGCCCAGGATCCCCGGCACCGCAGGCAGCCACCCCGACCAGCTACTGGTCCCCTGGTCCGGCCACGGGGCCCCGGAGGACTGGCCGTCGGCCTTCGCCGCCGCGCTGACCCGCACCATGTCCGCCGCGATGGACGTGGCCGGCGGCCGCCGGGACGAGCTGACCGGCGCTCGCGTCCCCGAGCGGCCGTGGACCAAGGCGCTCAACTGGTTCGTCTCCAGCTACCCGCTGCTCGGCGGTCTGGCCGCCGGGATCACCCTGGTCGCCGACGCCGAACTGGCCCGCGCCCAGGGCATCGCGATCGCCGCGGTGAACGCCGAGGCGGGCGAGATCTACCTCAACCCGCTGCGCCGCCACACCGAGGAGGAGTGGCGCTTCATCCTGGCCCACGAGATGCTGCACGCCGCGCTCCGGCACGGCGACCGCTGCGGCGGGCGGGACCCGTACCTGTTCAACGTCGCCGCCGACTACGTGATCAACGGCTGGCTGCTGGAGATGGGCGTCGGCGAGATGCCCGAAGGGCTGCTCCACGACCCGCAGTTGAAGGGCCTCTCGGCCGAGGAGGTCTACGACCGGATCGCCAAGGACCAGCGCCGGCTGCGCCGGCTGGCCACCCTGGCGGGCAAGGGCCGGGGCGACGTGCTGGGCGAGCCGCTCGGCCGCCCGCGCGACTACGTCGACCTGGACGACTTCTACCGGCGCGGCCTCCAGCAGGGCTTCGAGCTGCACCGGCGCGGGCGCGGGTACCTTCCGGCCGGTCTGGTCGAGGAGATCCGCGCGCTGTCCCAGCCGCCACTGCCCTGGGACGCCCGACTGGCGCGCTGGTTCGACGAGTTCGTGCCGTCCCCGCAGGCGGTGCGCAGCTACGCCCGCCCCTCCCGGCGGCAGGCCTCCACCCCCGGCATCCCCCGCGCCGGGCACCACCACCCGCCGGAGGAGCTGGCCCGCTGCACCTTCGGCGTGGTGCTCGACACCTCCGGTTCGATGAGCCGTCAGCTGCTCGGCAAGGCACTCGGCGCCATCGCCTCCTACGCGGCGGCCCGGGAGGTGCCCGCGGCCCGGGTGGTGTTCTGCGACGCGGCCGCGCACGACGCCGGCTTCCTGCCCACCGACGAGATCGCCGGCAAGGTCCGGGTGCGCGGCCGCGGCGGCACCGTGCTCCAGCCCGGCGTCGACCTGCTGGAGCGGGCCGAGGACTTCCCGCCCTCCGCGCCCGTGCTGCTGATCACCGACGGCGAGTGCGACGTGCTGCGGATCCGCCGCGAGCACGCCTTCCTGATCCCGCAGGGCGCCGGCCTGCCCTTCACCCCGCGCGGCCCGGTCTTCCGCCTGCGCTGAGCGGAGGTGACGGGACCTCAGGTGCTGCTCTGCCCGAGGGCGCGCAGCAGGTCCCGGCTGTCCATCAGCAGCGCCTGCCGGATGGTCTCCCGGTCCGGTTCGACGCCCTTGCCCTCCTGGTAGGAGCCGGACCAGCTGAGGTAGTACGTCAGCGCCCCGTCCCGGACGTAGAGCACCTGGGTGAGGTAGTGCCAGCTCCGGTCCGAGCTGCTGAGGTCGTCCAGGTAGCCGAGGTAGGCCTGGTCGCCGAGCCCCGGCACGTCGGTGATCTGGTAATGACGCTGCCGCAGCCCGGACTGCTGGGCCTCGAACTCGGCCCGCGGGTCGACCCGCCGGTGCAGCTGGGCCTGCATGTAGAGGGAGGAGTACTCCGTCTCCCCGGCGCTCTTCTTCAGGTACTTGCTGCAGTACATGTCGTCCAGCGCCGCGTGCCGGGTCGAGTAGTGGTACGGCGTGCCGGACTGCGCGGGGTAGAGCTGGGAGAAGCGGTTGAGCTTCGCGGTGGTGCACAGGTCGTCCACCACCCGGTAGCCCTTGAGGTCCGCCGGCGACCCCTCCGGCAGGGCGACCAGGCCCGGCACGGTGAGCACGGCGGCGGCCCAGATCGCCGAGGTCAGCGCGGCGCTCGCGGCGCCCCAGGCCAGGTGCCGGCGGCTGCGGCGCGGCGGGCGCCGGTAGGGCGGCGGCGGTGCGTAGGGCCGGTCGTGGTCCGTCCGGATCGGTACCTGATGCGTCATCTGAAGAGCCCCCAAACCGGGATCCGCACGGAGCGCGTCGCACGAACCATATCGGTGACCAGGGCATGGCAGAACGTGAGGGAGCATCAGGTCCACCCCCGGGAGCACCCCGGGAACGCCGACAGGCGCCGCGGCCGGAGCCGCGACGCCTGTCGCTGTACCGCACCCGCGTGGCGAACGCAGGCCGCGTGCGGTACGGAGTCACTACACCTCACGTGTCCCGGGTAGAGGGCCGGAAGTTGACGCGAGGGAGGTCGGGCGGCGGAGGCGGGTAGAGGGCCGCCGGTCACGCCACCCTGGGGGGTGCCGTCAGATCAGGCCGCGACGAGCTTGGTGATCGCGGACTTCTTGTTGGCGGCCTGGTTCTTGTGGATGACGCCCTTGCTGGCGGCCTTGTCGAGCGCCTTGGAGGCGACCTTGGCCAGCTCGACGGCCTTCTCGGTCTCGCCGGCGACAGCGGCCTCGCGGGCCTTGCGCAGGGCGGTCTTGAGGGAGGACTTGACGGCCTTGTTGCGCAGGCGCGCCTTCTCGTTGGTCTTGTTGCGCTTGATCTGGGACTTGATGTTCGCCACGAAAGTGCCTCAGCTTTGTCTGGAAGTTGAACGGGTCGCACCCGGCGGGCAGCTGAGAGGGCATACCTGTGCCGAGTGCAGCGGCCAACGCTACCAAAGCCCCCGCGCGCGCCCCAAACCGGCTACGCCGTGAGCACCGCCTCACCGTAGTGCTCCACCACGGGGAACGGCTCGTAGAAGTGGTGCAGCAGCCGGCGCCACTCCTGGTACTCGGCCGAGCCGCGGAACCCCTCGGTGTGGTCCTCCAGGGTCTCCCACTCCACCTGGAGCAGGAAGCGCGAGCCGCGCCCCTCGTCCAGGCAGCGTCGCAGCTCCAGCGAGTGGAAGCCGCGCTGTACGGCGATCAGCGGGAGGGCCTCGGCGAAGGCGGCCAGGAAGGCCTCCTCCTGGCCGGGGCGGACGTCGAGCAGGGCACTCTCCAAGATCATGGGCGCTGATCCTGCCCCACCGGGAGGAGTCGCGGAAGAGTTGCGGAAGAGCTGAACGGCGGGCCGCACCGCGGCCGTGGGAGGATGGACGGAATCACACCGACCGCCCCGAGGACCAAGGTGCCCGCGATCCCGAGCAACGTGCCAGAGCCCAGCCGTACCGACCCGGCGCTGATCCGCAACTTCTGCATCATCGCCCACATCGACCACGGCAAGTCGACGCTCGCCGACCGGATGCTGCAGATCACCGGCGTGGTCGACCCCCGGCAGATGCGCGCCCAGTACCTCGACCGGATGGACATCGAGCGCGAGCGCGGAATCACCATCAAGTCGCAGGCCGTCCGCCTGCCGTGGGCCCCGAAGACGGGGGACGACGTCGGGACGACGCACATCCTGAACATGATCGACACCCCGGGCCACGTGGACTTCACCTACGAGGTGTCCCGTTCGCTGGCGGCCTGCGAGGGCACCATCCTCGTGGTGGACGCCGCCCAGGGCATCGAGGCGCAGACCCTCGCCAACCTGTACCTGGCGCTGGAGAACGACCTCACGATCATCCCGGTGCTGAACAAGATCGACCTCCCGGCCGCCCAGCCCGAGAAGTACGCCGCCGAGCTGGCGCACATCATCGGCTGCGACCCGGAGGACGTCCTCAAGGTCAGCGCCAAGAGCGGCCTCGGCGTGCCGGAGCTGCTCGACCACGTGGTCGCGAAGATCCCGGCCCCGGTCGGCGTCAAGGACGCCCCGGCCCGCGCCATGATCTTCGACTCGGTCTACGACTCCTACCGCGGCGTGGTCACCTACGTCCGAGTGGTCGACGGCCAGCTCACCAAGCGTGAGCGGATCGCCATGATGTCCACCGGCGCGACCCACGAGCTGCTGGAGATCGGCGTCATCTCGCCCGAGCCGAAGGTGGCCGACGGCCTCGGCGTCGGCGAGGTGGGCTACATCATCACCGGTGTGAAGGACGTCCGGCAGTCCAAGGTCGGTGACACGATCACCTCGATGCACAAGGGTGCGACCGAGGCGCTGGGCGGCTACAAGGACCCGCGCCCGATGGTGTTCTCCGGCCTCTACCCGCTGGACGGATCGGACTACCCGCTGCTCCGCGACGCGCTGGACAAGCTGCGCCTCAACGACGCCGCGCTGGTCTACGAGCCGGAGACCTCGGTCGCGCTCGGCTTCGGCTACCGCTGCGGCTTCCTCGGCCTGCTGCACCTGGAGATCATCCGGGAGCGGCTGGAGCGCGAGTTCAACCTCGACCTGATCTCCACCGCGCCGAACGTGGTCTACCGCGTGGTGATGGAGGACGGCACCGAGCACATCGTCACCAACCCGAGCGAGTTCCCCACCGGGAAGATCTCCGAGGTGCACGAGCCGGTCGTCAAGGGCACCATCCTGGCGCCGAACGAGTTCGTCGGCGCGATCATGGAGCTCTGCCAGGGCCGCCGCGGCAACCTCCAGGGCATGGACTACCTGTCCGAGGACCGGGTGGAGCTGCGCTACACCCTGCCGCTGGCCGAGATCGTCTTCGACTTCTTCGACCACCTGAAGTCCAAGACCCGCGGCTACGGCTCCTTCGACTACGAGCCGATCGGCGAGCAGACCGCCGACCTGGTGAAGGTCGACATCCTGCTGCACGGCGACGCGGTCGACGCGTTCTCCGCCATCGTGCACAAGGACAAGGCCTACAACTACGGCGTCATGATGGCCGGCAAGCTCCAGAAGCTGATCCCGCGTCAGCAGTTCGAGGTGCCGATCCAGGCCGCCATCGGCTCCCGGGTGATCGCCCGTGAGACGGTCCGCGCCATCCGCAAGGACGTCCTCGCCAAGTGCTACGGCGGTGACATCTCCCGTAAGCGGAAGCTGCTCGAGAAGCAGAAGGAGGGCAAGAAGCGGATGAAGATGGTCGGCCGGGTGGAGGTCCCCCAGGAGGCCTTCATCGCCGCGCTCTCCACCGACGCGGACGCCCCCAAGGGCGAGAAGAAGTAGCCCGCGCCGGAGCATGCGAAGGGGCCCCCTCCACCCGGAGGGGGCCCCTTCGGCGTTCAGCGCAGGTGCTTGACGACCACCTTGAGGATCAGGCTCTTGGTCCAGCGGCCGAGCGCGCCGGTCAGCACCGAGTTCTTCATCGAGTCGTCGGGGTGGACCAGCTGCACCAGGCCGTCCCGGCGGCCCAGGCTGATGCACTGGAGCTGGTACTTGAAGGCGAAGGGCTTGGCGGTCTTCCCGCTCAGCAGGTCGCCCAGGTAGTTGCCCTGCGGCAGGGCGGTGGCGCAGGCCATCCGCAGCTCGCCGACGCCCTCCAGCCGGACCTGGGCGGCGTCGCCGATCACGTGCACCTCGGGGTGCGAGACCGAGCGCAGGTACTCGTCCACCACCGCCCGGCCGTCGGGAGTGACGGCCAGCCCGGCCTCGGCGGCCAGCTCGGGGACCTCGAGCGAGGCGGCCCAGGCGACCAGGTCGGCGTCGATCGCGCCCTCGTCGGTGCGCACCCCGGCGGCGGTCACCGCGGTCACAGGCAGGCCCTCGTGCAGCTGGACGCCCAGCCGGTCGAAGGTGCGCAGCAGGTGCGCCCGGCCCTTGGCCGAGAGCCGTGCGCCGACCGGGTCGGCCGAGACGATCCGCACCTTCCAGGCCGGGTGGGCCTCGGCCAGTTCGGCGGCCAGCTCGACGGCGGTGAGGCCGCCGCCGACCACCGCGACGGTGCCGGGCTTCGCGGCCGCCCTCATCCGGGCCGCCAGCTCGGCGGCCCGCTCGGCCGGGTAGGCGTGCTCGGCGGCGCCGGGGACGCCGAGCCAGGCGGTGCGGCTGCCGAGCGCGTACACCAGGGTGTCGTACGGGAGGGCCTCGCCGGAGTCCAGGAAGACCTTGCGGCCGTTCAGGTCCAGTTCGGTGGCGAGGGCCTGCTTGTGGGTCACCTGACGGTCCGCCAGCAGCTCGGCCAGGGCGGGCCGGTGCTCGGGCAGGCCGGCGCCGGTCTCGTGCTGCCGGATCCGGTGGAGGAACCGGGCCTCGGGGGCGACCAGGGTCACACGGTGCTTGGTGCCGGCCCTGGTCGCCGCCGACAGGCCCGCGTAGCCGGCGCCGATCACGACGATGTGCTGCTGCTGGGTGGTCATCCCGTCCTCCTGCGGAGCGCGTCTGCTTGCGTACGGCAGGAGGACGGGACAGCGGGTCAGGGTGTGACAGTGATCCGGGTCACATGGGTGAGCTTCTCCGGGTTGACCACCACGTGGGCCTCGGTGATCCGGCCGTCGGCCAGCTCGAAGACGACCACGCCGAAGACGGTGCCCCCGGCGTCGTGCCAGGCCATGCCGGGGACTCCGTTGACCAGGACCGGGGCCCAGCCGACCCCGGGCTCGGGGACCACGTACTTGGCGAACAGGCCCGCGACCAGGCGGGAGACCTTGTCCGCGCCGGCGATCGGGCGCACGCCGGCCGAGACGATGCCGCCGCCGTCGGAGTGCCAGACCACCTCCGGGTCGAGCAGGGCGACCAGGCCCTGGATGTCGCCCCGGGTGGCCGCCGAGGCGAAGGCGGAGACCACCTCGCGGTGCGCCGCGCGGTCCACCGTGCCGTGCCGGCCGCCGGTCCTCACCCGGCGCCGGGCCCGGGAGGCGAGCTGGCGGGTGGCGTCGGGGGTGCGGTCCAGCGAGCCGGCGATCTCGTCGAAGCCGATCGAGAACACGTCGTGCAGCACGAAGGCGGTGCGCTCGGCGGGGGTGAGCTGCTCCAGCACGGTGAGCAGGGCCATCGAGACCTCCTCGCCCAGCTCGGCCAGGTGCGCGGGGGAGGTGTCCTCCGAGACCACCGGCTCCGGCAGCCACTCGCCGTAGTACGACTCCCGGCGCGAGCGGGCCGAGCCGAGCTGGTCGTAGCAGAGCCTGGTCACCACGGTGGTCAGGAAGGCCCGTGGCTCCTGCACCTTGCTCCGGTCGGTGGCCCGCCAGCGCAGCCAGGCCTCCTGGAGGATGTCCTCGGCGTCGCTCACCGACCCCAGCAGCCGGTACGCCACCGAGCCCAGGTAGCGCCGCAGCGCCTCGAACTCGTCCACCCCTGACGCGTCATCAATCACCCGGCCACCGTATCCAATCAGCCGCCGGCCGAGGCCAGCAGGCGGCGCAGCAGGTCGTTGAGGACGGCGGTCTCCTCCGGGGTGAGGACCGAGGCCGTCCGCTCGTAGACCTCGACGCCGGGGCCGACGGCGCGTTCGACCATGCCCAGGCCCCCCTCGGTGAGGGTGATCCGCAGGCCCCGGCGGTCGTTCGGGTCGGGGGAGCGGGTGATCAGGCCGGCCCGCTCCAGCTTGTCCAGACGGCCCGTCATGCCGCCGGTGGTGACCATCAGGGTGGCGGTCAGCTCGCGCGGGGAGAGGGTGTACGGCTCGCCGGAGCGGCGCAGGGTGGCGAGCACGTCGAACTCACCGCGCCCGATGCCGTGGGCGGCGTGCACCTGGCCGACGCTGTCGCCGATCGCGCGGGAGATCCGGGAGATCCGGCCGAAGACCGCCATGGCCTCGGTGGAGAGGTCCGGGCGGACCGCGTTCCACTGGGCGGCGATGGCGTCCACGGCGTCCGGGGCGGGGGGCTGCTCGTTCATGGGGAAAGTCTGCCACAGGAAAGTGACTTGACGGCAAGTAGCTTGATGGTAAGTTACTTCCATGCTTCCGAATTCGCGCACCCTGGCCCTCACCGCACTGGCTCCGCTCGCCTGGGGCTCCACCTACCTGGTCACCACCGAGTACCTGCCGCCGGACCGCCCGCTGCTCACCGCCACCCTCCGCGCCCTCCCCGCCGGGCTGCTCCTGCTGGCCTTCGCCCGGCGGCTGCCCAAGGGCGGCTGGTGGTGGCGGGTGCTGCTGCTCGGCGGGCTGAACATCACGCTCTTCCTGGCCCTGCTGTTCATCGCCGCCTACCGCCTGCCCGGGGGAGTGGCCGGCGTCCTGGGCGCGATCCAGCCGCTGGTGGCGGCCGGGCTGGCCGTCCCGCTGCTCGGCGAGCGCCCCGGCGGGCGGGCCGTGCTGGCCGGGGTGGCCGGGGTCTTCGGGGTCGCGCTGGTGGTGCTCAGGGCCACCGCGCAGCTGGACACCGTCGGCGTGCTGGCCGGGCTCGCCGGTGCCGGAGTGATGGCGCTGGGCACCGTGCTGACGAAGCGTTGGGGCCGCCCCGAGGGTGTCGGCCCGCTGGCCATGACCGGCTGGCAGCTCACCGCCGGCGGCCTGCTGCTGGTGCCGATCGCCCTGCTGGCGGAGGGCGCCCCGCCCGCGCTGACCGGCACCAACCTGCTCGGCTACCTCTACCTCGCGGTGCCCAACACCGCGGTGGCGTACTGGCTCTTCTTCCGCGGCGTCGGCAAGCTGCCCGCCTCCTCGGTGGCCTTTCTCGGCCTGCTCAGCCCGGTCTCGGCCACCGTGCTCGGCTGGGTCTTCCTGAACCAGTCGCTGACCCCCCTTCAGACCCTGGGCATGGGCGTCGCGCTGGGCAGCACCGTGGCGGGCGCGCTGTTCGCGGGCCGGCGGGCGGGCGGCCGGGTGGTCGCACAGGCCAGGCCCGCCCCGGCGGCCGCAAAGGTCCGGGCCCGCCTCGGAAGCTGAGACGGGCCCGGTACACAGGGGAGCGGAGAGGCGTCCGGGGTCAGTCGACCTCGGCCACCGCCTGGCTGAACTGGGCCTGGTAGAGGCGGGCGTAGGCCCCCTCGGCCGCGATCAGTTCGTCGTGGGTGCCCTGCTCCACGATCGAGCCGTCCTCCATCACCAGGATCACGTCGGCGTCCCGGATGGTGGAGAGCCGGTGCGCGATCACGAAGCTGGTCCGGCCGCTGCGCAGCCGGGCCATCGCGCGCTGGATGAGCACCTCGGTGCGGGTGTCGACGGAGGAGGTGGCCTCGTCGAGCACCAGGATGGACGGCTGGGCCAGGAAGGCCCGGGCGATGGTGATCAGCTGCTTCTCGCCCGCGCTGACCCCGGTGCCCTCGTCGTCGATCCTGGTGTCGTACCCGTCGGGCAGGGTGCGGACGAAGCGGTCGACGTGGGCGGCCTTCGCGGCCTCGACGACGGCCTCGCGTGACGCCCCGTCAGCCCCGTACGCGATGTTCTCCGCGATGGTGCCGCCGAACAGCCAGGTGTCCTGGAGCACCATGCCGATCCCGGAGCGGAGTTCCTCCCGGGACATCGCGGTGATGTCCACGCCGTCCAGGGTGATCCGGCCGCCGGTCGGGTCGTAGAACCGCATCAGCAGGTTGACCAGGGTGGTCTTGCCCGCCCCGGTCGGGCCGACGATGGCCACCGTGTGGCCGGGCTCGACCTTCAGCGAGAGCCCGTCGATCAGCGGCTTGGCCGGGTCGTAGCGGAACGAGACGTCCTCGAAGGCGACCAGGCCGCGCAGCTCCTCGGGGCGCTCCGGCCGGGCCGGCTCGGCGGACTGCTCGGGGGCGTCCAGGAGTTCGAAGACCCGCTCCGCCGAGGCCACGCCGGACTGCACCAGGTTGGCCATCGAGGCCACCTGGGTGAGCGGCTGGCTGAACTGCCGGGAGTACTGGATGAAGGCCTGCACGTCACCGATGGAGAGCGCGCCGGAGGCCACCCGCAGACCGCCGACCACGGCCACCAGCACGTAGTTGAGGTTGCCGATCAGCATCATCGCGGGCTGGATGATCCCGGAGATGAACTGGGCCCTGAAGCTGGCCTGGTAGAGCGCCTCGTTCTCCTCGCGGAAGGCCCCGGCCGCCTGCTCCTGCCGCCCGAAGACCTTCACCAGGGCGTGCCCGGTGTACATCTCCTCGATGTGCGCGTTGAGCGTGCCGGTGCTCTTCCACTGGGCGATGAACTGCGGCTGGGCCCGCTTGCCGACCTTGGTGGCGACTACCACCGAGACCGGCACCGAGATCAGCGCGATCAGCGCCAGCAGCGGCGAGATCCAGAACATCATGGCCAGCACGCCGACGATGGTGAGCAGCGAGTTCACCACCTGGCCCATGGTCTGCTGCATGGACTGGCCGATGTTGTCGATGTCGTTGGTGGCCCGGCTGAGCACCTCGCCGCGCGGCTGCTTGTCGAAGTAGCTGAGCGGCAGCCGGGCGAGCTTGCCCTCGACCTCCTCGCGCAGCCGGTAGACGCCCCGGTTGATCGCGGTGGCGGCAAGCCGGCCCTGGACCACGCCGAACACCGCCGAGAGCAGGTAGATCAGCAGGGTCCAGCCGAGCACGGTGCCGATCGCGCCGAAGTCCATCCCCTGGCCGGGGACGAAGTCCACCGCGCCGAGCAGGTCGGCCACCCCGCCCTGGCCGCCGGCCCGCAGGCCGTCCAGCACCTGGGCCTTGTCCACCCCGGGCGGGGTCTGCCGGCCGACCACCCCGGCGAAGATCAGGTCGGTGGCGTGGCCGAGCACCTTGGGGCCGGTCACGGCCAGGCCGATGCTCAGCACGCCGAGCGCCAGCACGCCGGTGAGCAGGGCCCGTTCGGGCCGGAGGACGCCCAGCAGGCGCTTGGAGGAGCCCTTGAAGTCCATCGACTTCTCGGCGCCCTGGGCGCCCATGAAGCGGCCCGGCCCGGCCGGTCCGCGCCGGGCGGCGGCGGTCTGCGAGTCGGAGCCGCCGCCCCCGCCCTTGGTCAGGTCCGGCTTCCCGCCCGGCTTCTGAGGGTCCGTCGGACCCTTCGGGCTGCTCATGCTGCCTCCTGCTCGGTGAGCTGGGAGAGCACGATCTCCCGGTACGTCGGGTTGTCGGCCATCAGCTCGTGGTGGGTGCCGGTGCCGACCACGGCACCTTCGTCCAGCACCACGATTCGGTCGGCGTCCCGGATGGTGGAGACCCGCTGCGCCACGATCAGCACCGCCGCCTCGGCGGTCTCCCGGGCCAGCGCGGCCCGCAGCCGGGCGTCGGTGGTGTAGTCGAGGGCGGAGAAGGAGTCGTCGAAGAGGTACACCTGCGGACGGCTGACCAGGGCGCGGGCGATCGCCAGCCGCTGGCGCTGACCACCGGAGACGTTCGAGCCGCCCTGGGAGATCGGGGCGTCCAGACCCTCGGGGAAGCGCTCGACGAAGTCCTTGGCCTGGGCGGTCTCCAGGGCCTGCCAGAGCTCCTCGTCGGTGGCGTCGGGCTTGCCGTAGCGGAGGTTGGAGGCCACCGTGCCGGAGAACAGGTACGGCTTCTGCGGCACCAGGCCGACCGCCGCGGCGATCACCGCCGGGTCCAGCTCGCGGACGTCCACGCCGCCCAGCAGCACCTGGCCGCCGGTGGCGTCGAACAGCCGCGGCACCAGGCCCAGCAGGGTGGACTTGCCGCTGCCGGTGGAGCCGATCACGGCGGTGGTCCGGCCCGGCTCGGCCAGCAGGTCGATGCCGCGCAGCACCGGGGCCTCGGCGCCCGGGTAGCGGAACTCCACGTCCCGCAGCTCCAGCTGACCGCCGGTCAGCAGTTCGGTGACCGGGGCGGCGGGCGGGGCCACGCTGCTCTCGGTCTCCAGCACCTCCTGGATGCGTTCGGCGCAGACCTCGGCGCGCGGCACCATCATGAACATGAAGGTGGCCATCATGACGCTCATCAGGATCTGCATCAGGTAGGAGATGAAGGCGGTCAGCGCGCCGATCTCCATCCCGCCTGAGTCGATCCGGTGCGCGCCGAACCAGATCACCGCGACGCTGGAGACGTTCACCACCAGCATCACGCTGGGGAACATGAAGGCCATCAGCCGGCCGACCCGGACCGAGACGTCCGTCAGCTCGGTGTTGGCCCCGCCGAAACGATCCTGTTCGTGACGGTCCTTCACGAAGGCCCGGATGACCCGGATGCCGGTGATCTGCTCGCGCAGGATGCGGTTGACCGAGTCGATCCGGGTCTGCATCGAGCGGAACAGCGGCCGGACCCGGCTGATCAGCAGCAGCACCACCGCGCCCAGCACCGGCACCACGACCAGCAGCAGGGCGGAGAGCGGCACGTCCTGGTTGAGCGCCATCAGGATGCCGCCGAAGCACATGATCGGCGCGGCCACCATCAGGGTGAAGCCCAGCAGCACCACCATCTGGACCTGCTGCACGTCGTTGGTGGTCCGGGTGATCAGCGAGGGGGCGCCGAAGGAGTTCAGCTCGCGCGCGGAGAAGCTCTGCACCCGGTCGAAGACCTCGGCCCTGAGGTCCCGTCCGACCGCCATCGCGGTGCGGGCGCCGTAGTAGACGGCGCCGACGGAGCAGAGCGCCTGGACCAGGGTGACGGCGATCATCACGCCGCCGACGGAGATGATGCGCCCGGTGTCGCCCTTCACCACCCCGGAGTCGATGATGTCGGCGTTCAGCGTGGGTAGGTAGAGGGCGGCCAGGGTGGCGACCAGCTGGAGCAGCACCAGCCAGCCGATCGGCCGGCGGTGGGCGCCCAAGCGGGCCCGTAGGAGTTTGATCAGCACTGTGACACTTTCGTTGTCGGCCGAGGGAGTCGCAGCCCATTTTCGGCCTTCCGGCGGGGCGCCGGGGGGTTTACCGTGTGCCGACCAAGGGGTTTTGTACTGTCTTTGCACGGCGTGGAGAGCCGGGTGCCAGGTCCGTGTACCCCCTTACGGATCTGCGTCCCAGCCCCTAGGCTGCTGGAACCCAGCTTGTTACTCGCTGGTTAACCAGTCGGCCCGGTCGGCAGGCCCCCACGCCGCCACCGAGCCCCACCCTCGGCCACCCGCCACCCCGGAGGTCCTCGTTGAGTTCCGCTCAGTCCACGATCGACCGGCGGCCGCCGTCGGTGGCCCACATCTTCCTGAACCGCGTCGAGGCCACTCCGAACGGTGAGGCGTACCGCTTCCCCGCACCGGTGGACGAGCACGCGGCGGACGGCGCCCCCGGTGCCGAGCAGTGGCGGTCGCTGACCTGGGCTCAGACCGCCGAGCGGGTCTACGCGGTGGCGGCCGGCCTGATGACCCTGGGCATCGGCCCGGAGGACCGGGTCGCGCTCTCCTCCTCCACCCGGATCGAGTGGATCGTCGCGGACCTCGGCAACATGTGCGCCGGCGCCGCGACCACCACCGTCTACCCGAGCACCAACGCCGAGGAGACGGCCTTCATCCTGGCCAACTCCGCGAGCAAGGCGATGTTCGCCGAGAACACCGCCCAGCTGGCCAAGGCCGTCGAGCGCAAGGCCGAGCTCCCCGAGCTGCGCACCGTGATCCTCTTCGACGCCCCCGGCGGCGCGCTGGAGACCGGCGGCCTGGACGTGCTCACCCTGGACGAGCTGGAGCAGCGCGGCAAGGCCCACCTGGCCGAGCACCCGGACGCGGTGACCAAGGCGGTCGACGGGCTCGACCGCGAGCAGCTGGCCACCTTGATATACACCTCCGGCACCACCGGCCGCCCCAAGGGCGTCCGCCTGGTGCACGACTGCTGGGCCTACGAGGGCGTGGCCCAGGAGGAGAGCGGCCTGCTCCGCTCCGACGACGTGCAGTTCATGTGGCTGCCGCTGTCGCACGTCTTCGGCAAGACCCTGATCTCGGGTCAGATCCGCACCGGCCACGTGATGGCGGTGGACGGCCGGGTGGACCGGATCATCCACAACCTCCCGGCGATCCGGCCGACCCTGATGGCCAGCGCGCCGCGGATCTTCGAGAAGGTCTACAACGGCATCGCCGGCAAGGCCCGGGCCGAGGGCGGCGCCAAGTACAAGATCTTCCAGTGGGCCGCCAAGGTCGCCCGCGACCACGCCCGGATCAGCCAGGCCAACCGGATCGCCACCGGCCGGGACTCGGTCCCGTTCGCGCTCGGCCTCCAGCACAGGGTCGCCGACAAGCTGGTCTACGCCAAGATCCGGGCGGCCTTCGGCGGCCGGCTGCGCGGCGCCGTCTCCGGCAGCGCGGCGCTGGCCCCCGAGATCGGCTACTTCTTCAAGGGCGCCGGCGTCCCGGTCCTGGAGGGCTACGGCCTGACCGAGACCAGCGCGGGCTCCACCGTCAACCGGGCCGAGGACTTCCGGGTCGGCACCGTCGGCGTCCCGCTGCCCGGCACCGAGGTCCGGATCGCCGAGGACGGCGAGATCCTGCTCAAGGGCCCGGGCATCATGCGCGGCTACCACGACCTCCCGGAGCAGACCGCCGAGGTGCTGGAGGCCGACGGCTGGTTCCACACCGGCGACATCGGCGAGATCGACAACGGCTACCTGCGGATCACCGACCGCAAGAAGGACATGTTCAAGACCTCGGGCGGCAAGTACGTCGCGCCCAGCGAGGTGGAGGGCAAGTTCAAGGCGGTCTGCCCGTTCGTCAGCAACATCCTGGTGATCGGCAACGGCCGCAACTTCTGCACCGCGCTGATCGGCCTGGACGAGACGGTCATCATGCCGTGGGCGGCCGAGCACGGCCTGGCCGGCAAGTCCTACGCCGAGGTGGTGGCCAGCCCCGAGGTGAACGCGCTGATCGACGGCTTCGTGCAGCGCCTCAACGGCGAGCTCCAGCGCTGGCAGACCATCAAGAAGTTCAGCCTGCTCCCGCGCGACCTGGACATCGAGCACGGCGAGCTGACCCCGAGCCTCAAGATCAAGCGCCCGGTGGTCGAGAAGACCTACGCCGACGCGGTCACCGCGATGTACGCGGGGTCCAACGAGGCCTGATCCGCCGTGGTCCGGTACCACTCCCGTGGTACCGGACAATGGGGTCATGCCCTCCGCACTCCCCGACGGCGAACCGCTGCCGTCCGACGGTACGCTGCCCGACTCCGCACTCACGGAGCTCGGGCGGCGGCCGTTCGGCTTCTACCTGCACGTGCCGTACTGCGCCAGCCGCTGCGGCTACTGCGACTTCAACACCTACACCGCCACCGAGCTGCGCTCCTCGGGCGCCGTGGCCTCCCAGGACACCTACGCGGACAACCTGGTGAGCGAGATCCGGCTGGCCCGCAAGGTGCTCGGCACCGCCGACCTCCCGGTCGAGACGGTCTTCGTGGGCGGCGGCACCCCGACCCTGCTGCCCGCCGCCGACCTGGTGAAGGCGCTGGCCGCGATCCGCGAGGAGTTCGGCCTCGCCCCGGGGGCGGAGGTCACCACCGAGGCCAACCCCGAGTCGGTCGACCCGGCCTACCTGGCCGAGCTGCGCGAGGGCGGCTTCAACCGGATCTCCTTCGGCATGCAGAGCGCCCGGCCGCACGTGCTCCAGCTGTTGGACCGTCACCACACCCCGGGCCGCCCCGAGGCCTGCGTGGCCGAGGCGCGCGCGGCGGGCTTCGAGCACGTCAACCTGGACCTGATCTACGGCACCCCCGGCGAGTCCGACGACGACTGGCGCGCCTCGCTGGCCGCCGCCATCGGCGCCGGCCCCGACCACGTCTCGGCCTACTCGCTGATCGTCGAGGACGGCACCAAGCTGGCCGCCCGGGTCAAGCGCGGCGAACTCCCGATGATCGACGACGACGTGCACGCCGACCGCTACCTGATCGCCGAGGAGGCGCTCTCCGCCGCCGGCTACTCCTGGTACGAGGTCTCCAACTGGGCCACCACGGACGCCGGCCGCTGCCGCCACAACGAGCTGTACTGGACCGGCGCCGACTGGTGGGGCGCCGGCCCGGGCGCCCACAGCCACGTCGGCGGCGTCCGCTGGTGGAACGTCAAGCACCCGGCCGCGTACGCCCAGGCGCTCGCCGAGGGGCGCACCCCCGGGCAGGGGCGCGAGCTGCTCGCGGCCGAGGACCGGCGGGTGGAGCGGATCCTGCTGGAGCTGCGGCTGCGGGACGGCTGTCCGCTCGCGCTGCTGACCGGCGACGGGCTGGCCGCCGCCGGACGGGCGCTGGCTGACGGTCTGTTGGACGCGGCCGCGTACGCCGACGGCCGGGCCGCCCTGACCCTGCGGGGCCGTCTGCTCGCGGACGGCGTGGTCCGCGACCTGGTCGACTGAGGGCGCCCGCGCTCTGGTTCGTGCAGGGAGCATCCTTGTGGGGCCGGTAATCTTGGCCGGATGAGTCTGCTCTCCCCACGGCCGGTCGGCCGCGTTCCGGTGCGCCCGGCGGACGGCCGGTGGCCGGCCTGGTGCCTGCCGCTGCTCCTGGTGAGCGCGGTCGCGGCGCTGGCGGTCGGGCTCTCCTCGCCGCCCGGGACGGCCCAGCGGTGGTGGGGTGTGATCGCCGGGCCGGGGTACGGGGTGGCCGCTCTGGTCACGCTGGTCACCCGGTCCCGCTGGGGGAGGGGCGCGGCGGTGGTCGCGGTCCTCGGATCGCTGGTGCTGCCGCTGGTCTGGCTCACGGTGCTCGGCCGGGCCCAGATGGAGGTGGGGGTGATCGAGCGCGGCGCCCGCCTGCTGCTCGACACCGGCACTCCGTACCTGCACGCGCCGCAGGCCGTGCGGGAGTTCAATCCGTACCTCCCGGGGATGTCGCTGTTCGGGCTGCCGGCCGCGCTGTTCGGCGGCGGGGCGTTGGCCGGGGCCCGGCTCTGGCTGGTGCTCGGCACCCTGGCGGCGCTGGTGTGGTCGGTGCGGCTGGTCCCTGACGTGCCGTCAGCGCGGCCGGACCGCCTCACCCGGCTGCTCTGGGTGGTGGCCTGCCCGGTGGTCGCGCTGCCGCTGGCCATCGGCGGGGTGGACCCGCCGGTGATCGCGCTGCTCTGCCTGGCCCTGGCGTTCGCCCAGCGCGGGGAGGCGGGCCGGGCCGGGCTGGTGGTGGGGCTGGCGGCGGCGTTGAAGTGGACCGCCTGGCCGGCGGTGCCGGTGCTGCTGGTGCTCTTCGCGGTCCGCTCCGGGCGGCGGGAGGTGCTGCGGTTCGCGGCGGCGGCCGGGGCGGTCGCGCTGGTCGCGGTGGTGCCGGTGCTGCTGGTCGATCCGGAGGGGTTCCGGCAGAGCGTGCTGCTGTACCCCTTCGGGCTGAGCGACACCACGTCCACCGCCGCCAGCCCGCTGCTCGGGCAGCTGCTGGTCACGCTGCTGCCCGAGCACGGCAAGGCGGTCGTGGTGGTGCTGATCGGGCTGAGCGCGGCGGCCGTCGGGGTCTCCCTGCTGGTCCGGCCGCCCCGGGACGTGGCCGCCGCCGCGGGCCGTCTCGCCCTCGGGCTGCTGCTGGCGATCCTGCTCTCCCCGGCGACCAGGATCGGCTACGCGGTCTACCCGGTGGTGCTCTACCTCTGGCCCCGGCTCTTCCTGCCCCGGTCCGGTCAGTCCTCCTGACCCGCCGTCACGAAGTCGATCAGCTCCTCGACCCGGCCCAGCAGCGCCGGGTCGAGGTCGCGGAAGGAGTTCACCGAGGCGAGGATCCGCTTCCAGGCCGCCGGGGTGTCCTCCGGCCAGCCCAGCCGGCGGCAGACCCCGAGCTTCCACTCCTCCCCGCGCGGCACCTCCGGCCAACCGGGGATGCCCACGCTGGACGGCTTCACCGCAGCCCAGACGTCGATGTACGGGTGGCCGACCACCAGCACGTCCGTCCCTGTCACCTGCTGGGCGATCCGGTGCTCCTTGGTGCCGGGCAGCAGGTGGTCCACCAGCACCCCGAGCCGCCGCCCCGGCCCGGGGCCGAACTCCGCGACGATCGCCGGGAGGTCGTCCACGCCCTCCAGGTACTCCACCACCACGCCCTCGATCCGCAGGTCGTCACCCCAGACCCGCTCGACCAGTTCGGCGTCGTGCCGCCCCTCCACGTAGATCCGCGACTCCCGCGCCACCCGGGCCCGCGCCCCCGGCACCGCCACCGACCCCGAGGCGGTCCGCCCCGGCCCCTGCGGCGGCCCCGTCCGGGTCGCCACCGGCCGCACCAGGGTGACCACCTGACCCTCCAGCAGGAACCCCCGCGGCACCATCGGGAACACCCGCTGCTTCCCGAACCGGTCCTCCAACGTGACGGTGAAGCCCTCCGCGGTCTTCTCGCACCGCACCACCGCCCCGCAGTACCCGGTGGCCGCCTCCTCCACCACCAACTCCCGCTCCGCCGCCACCTCCGGCGCCGGCTGCTGCCGCTTCCACGGCGGGGTCAGATCGGGTCCGTACTCCTTGCTCCGCATTCCCCGAAGTCTACGAGCCACCCCCGCCGGTCACCCCGCATACGGCGCGGCGATCGCCAGCACGCCGGCCACCGCCTCCCGTACCGCCACCTGATGACGGAACGTCAGCGGCCCGTCCCGGTGCCCGCGCGGCCGCACCCCGCGCTCCGCGAGCAGGTAGACCACCCGCAGCGTCCGGATGGTGTTCGACGCGAACGGCGGCACCGGCCCGGGCTCCGCCCGCCCGAACTCCTCCGTCACCAGGTCGAGCCACCCCACCGACTCACGCTCCGTCAGCTCCGCCCGGGTCAGCACCACCCCGAGCGCACAGCCGATCCGGTCGTCCTCCATCGCGTCGAAGACCTGCCCGGTCGGGGCCAGCAGCCGCCGTGCCCCCAGCTCCAGCAGCGGAGCGGGCTCCACCGCCGGATGCCGACCGAACGCGGCCAGCAGGTCCGCCCCGTGCGCGGCGGCGTGCAGCCAGCCGAGCTCGGCGTCGTACCCGCGCAGATCCCGCTCCGCCGGGTACCAGCGCGCGAACTCCTCCGCCCACTCCGCCCGGTGGGCACCCGCCTCCACCAACCGCGCCAGCACCAGCGCGGCGAAGCTCCGCACGTGCACCTCGGGGTCACCGAACCACCCGGCCAGCTCGTCCCCGAGCCGGAGCCGCTCCGCCTCGTCCAGTCCGGGGATCAGCTCCGCCAGCCGGGCGTAGGCGTGGTCGTCCCGGACGGCGGGGTCGAGGGAGCGGAGGGCGTGCAGCAGTTCGGGCAGTTCGGATCTCATGGGGCGTCAGGGTAGAGCGTGCCCCGCCGACCCCTCCCGCTGGGTGCCATTGCACTGTTACCGTCTGGGCATGTCCTCCAACGACGACGCCAAGCGCGAGATCGATGCCCTGACCGCCGAGTTCTTCTCCGCCTTCGACAACCGGGACGGCAAGCCCGCCGACGTCGGGCGGATCCGGCGGCTGATGGTGCCGGGCGGGGTGATCGTGGTGACCGGGCCGGGGTACACCGTCTACTCGGTCGAGGAGTTCGTGGCGCCGCGGGAGGTGCTGCTCTCCAACGGGAGGCTCACCGAGTTCCACGAGTGGGAGACCAGTGAGCGGACCGACATCGCCGGGGACGTCGCCTGCCGGTTCGGGGAGTACGCCAAGTCGGGCTTCCTGGACGGGGAGGTGTACGAGGGCGCCGGCACCAAGACCATCCAGTTCGTCCGTACCCCGCAGGACGGCTGGAGGATCACCGCGTTCTCCTGGTACGACCAGCCCTGACGCCCCGTCACAGACCCGGCGCGCCCCAGACCGGGAACCAGCGGTTGAGCTCCGGCTCCACCCTGAGGTCGCTGCCGAGCACGGCCTTGACCTGGAGTTCCAGCGCGTTGTCCCGCCGTTCGCCGCCGCCCGGGAGCGGGGCGAAGGGGTAGAAGGTGCCGCGCTTGTAGAGGTAGACCAGCCCGAGCGGGCGGCCGCCCGGGTCGCGGAAGGAGACCAGGGAGCAGAGCAGTTGGGGCCCGAAGCCGTTGGCCTCGAGCTCGCTGTTGACCGCGTGCAGGTCGTTGACCAGTTCGGGGAGCTCCTCGGGGGTGTGCCGGGCCAGCAGCCAGGAGTAGCCGTAGGAGTCCCGGGAGGCCTCGACCGGGGTGCCGCCGCTCCCGGTGTCGGCGTCGAGCAGGGCGGTGACCTGGCGGGTCACCTCGGTGAAGGCGCCGCCCTCGACGGCGGCGAAGCAGACCGAGCCGAGGCCGGTCGGGCGGAAGCCGGCCCCGGCCTCCAGGGTGAGGGCGGCGGAGGGGACGGCGAACAGCTGGTCCAGGTCCGGTCGGACGGGCTTGCTGCGGCCGAAGAGCGAGTCGAGGAATCCCATGGCGCGTGCGGCTCCTCTCAGCGGCCGAGCTCGGCGGAGATCCGCCCGAGCTGGGCGAGCCGCTGCTCCAACGACGGGTGGGTGGACATCAGCTGACTCGCCGTCTCCCGGGCGCTCAGCGCGGGCGCGAAGTAGAAGGCGTTGTACGGCTGGGCCTTGCGCAGGTCCTCGGTCGGGATGGCGGAGATCTGGCCGGTGACCTTGGTCAGGGCGGAGGCCAGCGCGCTGGGCCGGCCGGTGAGTTGGGCGGCCGCGCGGTCAGCGGCCAGTTCGCGGTAGCGGGAGAGCAGCCGGGTGAGCAGGAAGCTGGCCGCGTAGACGACCATGCTGACCAGCGGGATCAGGATCATCGCGAGGGCGGCGTTGTTGTCCTTGCCGCCGCGCCCGTTCAGGAAGCCGCCGTAGAGCGCGACCCGGGTGATCACCCCGGCCAGCACGCCGAGGAAGCCGGCGATGGTCATCACCGCGACGTCCCGGTGGGCGACGTGCGAGAGCTCGTGGGCGAGCACGCCCTCCAGCTCCTCCGGCTCCAGCCGGCGCAGCAGGCCGGTGGTGACGCAGACCACCGCGTTCTGCGGGTTGCGGCCGGTGGCGAAGGCGTTGGGCATGTCGGTGTCGGTGACCGCCACCCGGGGTTTGGGCATGTCGGCCAGCGCGCAGAGCCGGTCGACGGTGCCGTGCAGCTGCGGGTACTCCTCGGGGGTGACCTCGCGGGCCCCCATGGCGCGTTGGGTGATCCGGTCGCTGAACCAGAACTGGGCGACGAAGAGCCCGCCGGAGATCAGCACCACCAGCGGCCAGGCCCCGCGGAGCAGCACGATCAGCACCCCGGTGAAGCCCACGTAGAGCAGCCCGATGACGAACATGGTCACGACCATCCGGCCGGTCAGGCCTCGGTCCGGGGCGAAGCGGGTGTGCGGTCCTGATGACATGTCTGCTCCCTATGTCCCGGTGTGTCCGCTTTCGATGCTGCCACTACCGAACGGCCCCCGGGGTGAGGCCCAACTGACGGAGCAACGAGGATCACCTGAGCGCCCCGTTCCTGCCGTCACCCATGGGCCTTACACTGGCTGGTACTGCCCTGGCACTCTGACCGTCTGAGTGCCAGCAGACCTGGCCGAGAGGGAGGTGGGTGCCATGTACGGCGAGCGGCCGTTGGACGACCGCAAGCTCGCGGTGCTGCGCGCCATCGTCCAGGACTACGTCGGGACGGAGGAGCCGGTCGGCTCCAAGGCCCTGGTCGAGCGGCACAACCTCGGGGTCTCCCCGGCCACCGTGCGCAACGACATGGCGGCCCTGGAGGAGGACGGCTACATCCACCAGCCGCACACCAGCGCCGGCCGGATCCCCACCGACAAGGGGTACCGGCTGTTCGTGGACCGGCTGGCCGAGGTCAAGCCGATGAGCTCTCCGGAGCGCCGGGCCATCCGGCACTTCCTGGACGGCGCGGTGGACCTGGACGACACGGTGGCCCGCACGGTCCGGCTGCTGGCGCAGCTGACCAGGCAGGTCGCGGTGGTCCAGTACCCCTCGCTGAGCCGTTCGACGGTCCGTCACGTCGAGCTGGTGGCACTGGCCCCGGCCAAGGTGATGCTGGTCCTGATCACCAACACCGGCCGGGTCGAGCAGCGGATGGTGGACTGTCCGGGCCCGGTCGGCGAGACGGTCCTGGCGGACCTGCGCTCGCGGCTGAACGCCCAGGCGGTGGGCCGGCCGCTGCCGGAGGTCCCGGGCCTGTTGGAGGACCTCCCGTCCACCTTCGAGCCCGCCGACCGGCCGGCGGTCTCCACCGTCCTGGCCACCCTGTTCGAGACCCTGGCGGAGCAGAACGAGGAGCGGATCATGCTGGCCGGCACGGCCAACCTGACCCGCTTCGGCCACGACTTCCCGCTCACCATCCAGCCGGTGCTGGAGGCGTTGGAGGAGCAGGTCGTCCTGCTCCGCCTCCTGGGTGAGACGGCGGACGCGGGGATGACGGTCCGGATCGGCCACGAGAACGCGTACGAGGGCCTCAATTCCACCTCGGTGGTCTCGGTCGGTTACGGTTCGGGCGATCAGAGTGTGGCGAAGCTGGGCGTGATCGGACCGACCCGGATGGACTACCCGGGCACAATGGGGGCGGTGCGAGCGGTGGCACGGTACGTGGGCCAGATCCTGGCCGAGTCGTAGGCGAGTCGTAGGAACAGCTCGAAGAACAGCACTGTTCAGGACCAGTCGCAGCACTTCTAGAGGCGGAACAAGCGGAGCATTTGGTGGCCACGGACTACTACGCGGTACTCGGCGTCCGACGGGATGCGGGGCAGGACGAGATCAAGAAGGCGTTCCGGCGCCTCGCCCGCGAACTGCACCCGGACGTCAACCCGGACCCCAAGACCCAGGAGCGGTTCAAGGAGATCAACGCCGCTTACGAGGTGTTGTCCGACCCGGCCAAGCGCCAGGTCTACGACCTCGGCGGTGACCCGCTCTCGCCCAACGGCGGCGGGGCCGGCGGCTTCGGCGCCGGGGCGGCGGGCTTCGGCTTCTCCGACATCATGGACGCGTTCTTCGGCGCGGCCTCGGGCCAGCGCGGCCCGCGCTCGCGCACCCGGCGCGGCCAGGACGCGATGATCCGGCTGGAGATCACCCTGGAGGAGGCCGCTTTCGGCACCACCAAGGAACTCCAGGTCGACACCGCCGTCACCTGCACGACCTGCAACGGCGAGGGCGCGGCCCCCGGCACCTCGGCGCAGACCTGTGACATGTGCCGCGGCAAGGGCGAGGTCTCCCAGGTCACCCGGTCCTTCCTGGGCCAGGTCATGACCTCCCGCCCCTGCCCGCAGTGCCAGGGCTTCGGCACCGTCGTCCCGACCCCGTGCCCCGAGTGCGCCGGCGACGGCCGGGTCCGCGCCCGCCGCACCCTGACGGTCAAGATCCCGGCCGGTGTGGACAACGGCACCCGGATCCAGCTGGCCGGTGAGGGCGAGGTCGGCCCCGGCGGCGGCCCCGCCGGTGACCTCTACGTCGAGATCGCCGAGACCGCCCACCCGACCTTCCAGCGCCGTGGGGACGACCTGCACTGCACCGTCACCATCCCGATGACGGCGGCCTCGCTCGGCACCCAGGTGCCGCTGCAGACGCTGGACGGGATGGAGGAGGTCGACATCCGGCCCGGTACCCAGTCCGGCCAGTCGATCCCGCTGCACGGGCGGGGCATCACCCACCTGCGCGGCGGCGGCCGGGGCGACTTGATAGTGCACGTCGAGGTGCAGACCCCGACCAAGCTCGAGCCGGAGCAGGAGGAGCTGCTGCGGCGGCTCGCCGTGCTCCGCGGTGAGGAGCGGCCGTCGGGGCAGTTCGCACCGGGCCAGCAGGGCCTGTTCTCCCGCCTCAAGGACGCGTTCAACGGCCGCTGAGAAGCGACCTGACAGGAGTAGCACCGCATGACCGCCCCCGTGTTCGTCGTGGAGTCCGCACTGCTCGCCGGGGCCGCCCCCGGTTCGGTGGTGCGCCTCGACGGGCCCGAGGGGCGGCACGCGGCGGCGGTGAAGCGGCTGGAGCCGGGCGAGGCCGTCACGCTGGCGGACGGCCTCGGGCTCGGCGTCGAGGGTGCGGTGCGCGCCGTGCACGGCAAGGACGCGCTGGACGTCGAGGTGCTGGCGGTCCGTCAGGAGGCCGAGCCGGCGCCCCGGATCGTGGTGGTGCAGGCCCTGCCCAAGGGCGACCGGGGCGAGCTCGCGGTCGAGACCATGACCGAGGTCGGCGTGGACGTGGTGATCCCCTGGGCCGCCTCCCGCTGCATCACCCAGTGGAAGGGCGACCGCGGCGCCAAGGCGCTGGCCAAGTGGCGCTCCAGCGCCCGGGAGGCCGGCAAGCAGTCCCGCCGGCTGCGCTTCCCGGAGGTCCGTGACCTCATGACCACCCGTCAGCTGGCCCCGCTGCTCTCCGCCGCGGCCTTCGCCGCCGTGCTGCACGAGGAGGGCTCCGAGCCGCTGGCCACCGCCGCCCTCCCCGCCACCGGTGACCTGGTGCTGGTGGTCGGCCCGGAGGGCGGGGTCTCCCCGGACGAACTGGCCGCCTTCGCCGAGGCCGGTGCCAAGCCGCACCGCCTGGGCCCCTCGGTGCTGCGCACCTCCACTGCGGGCGTCGCGGCCGGCGCCCTGCTGCTGGGCCGCACCGGCCGCTGGAGCTGACCTCCACCCGCCTGCCGGCGCACGAGGGTTCGCTGACAAAGAAACGCATGGCCCAGGGGCGACACCGTGCATAGGGTGGCCGCCGTGACGACCTCTGCCGGCGCCTACCTGCGCCACCCTCACCTGCACGGCGACCTCCTGACCTTCGTCGCCGAGGACGACATCTGGCTGGCCCCGATCGAGGGGGGCCGGGCCTGGCGCCTGACGGCCGATCAGGTGCCGGTGAGCCATCCCCGGTTCTCGCCGGACGGCGGGCACGTCGCCTGGACCTCCACCCGGGACGGTGCGCCCGAGATCCACGTGGCCCCCACCGAGGGCGGCCCGTCCCGGCGGCTGACCCACTGGGGCGCGCCCCGCACCCGGCTGCGCGGCTGGACCGCCGACGGCCGCCCGGTCGCGGTCAGCTCCGCCGGGCAGGAGACCACGCGCCGCAGCTGGGCCTTCGCGATCCCGCTGGACGGCGGCGAGCCCGAGCGGCTGCCGTTCGGGCCGGTCGGCGGGCTGGCCGAGGAGCCGGGCGGCCCCCGGACGCTGCTGCTGGCCCCGCTGACCACCGAGCCGGCCTACTGGAAGCGCTACCGGGGCGGCACCGCCGGGAAGCTCTGGATCGGCGAGCGCGGCGGCGAGTTCACCCGCCTGCACACCGAGCTGGACGGTCGGGCGAACATCGACTCCCCGCTCTGGGTCGGCGGCCGGATCGCCTTCCTCTCCGACCACGAGGGCACCGGCCAGCTCTGGTCCAGCCTCCCGGACGGCTCCGACCTGCGCCGGCACACCACCGACCAGGGCGGCTTCTACGTCCGCAACGCCACCACCGACGGCACCCGGGTGGTCTGGCACAGCGCCGGTGAGCTGTGGATCCTGGACGGCCTGGACGGTGCCGAGCCGCGCCGTCTGGACGTCCGCCCGGCCGGGCCCCGCTCCGGCCGCCGCCCCCACCCGGTCGCCGCCGCCGGGCAGTTGGAGACCGTCGCGCCGGACCGCACCGGCCGCGCCAGCGCCGTGGTGGTCCGCGGCTCGGTGCACTGGCTGACCCACCAGGAGGGCCCGGCCCGGGTGCTGGACGAGACCCCGGGCGTGCGGAACCGGCTGGCCCGGGTGGTGCCCGGGGCCGAGGGCGAGGACGGCGTCAGGGGACCGCAGGGCGCGGTGTGGATCACCGATGCCCAGGGCGACGACGCCCTGGTGCACGCGCCCGAGGTGCTGGGCGCCGAGCGCCGGGTGCTGGCCGCCGGGCAGCTCGGCCGGGTGCACTCGATGGTGGTCTCCCCGGACGGCGCCAGCCTGGCGCTGGCCGTGCACGACGGCCGGGTGCTCCAACTGGTGCTGGCCGACGGCACCCTGCACGAGCTGGCCCGCAGCGGCCAGGGCGAGGTCACCGGCCTGGCCTTCTCGCCGGACTCGCGCCACCTGGCCTGGTCGCAGCCGACCCTGGGCGCCGAGTCGCTGCGGCAGATCGTGCTGGCCGACCTGACGGACCGTTCGGTGGCCGAGGTCACCCCGCAGCGCTTCGTCGACTACGCCCCGGCGTTCACCACCGACGGCAAGCACCTGGCCTTCCTCTCGGTCCGCAACTTCGACCCGGTCTACGACGCGCACGTCTTCGACCTCTCCTTCCCGACCGGTGCCCGCCCGTTCCTGGTCACCCTGGCCGCCGACACCCCGTCACCCTTCGGCCCGCAGCGGGCCGGGCGCTCGCTGACCGGCGAGGACGAGGAGCCGGTGGCCAAGAAGGACGAGGAGAAGAAGGACGGCGAGGACGGCAAGGAGAAGGACAAGGAGAAGGCCCCGGAGACCAGGGTCGACCTGGACGGGATCGCCGACCGGATCATCCCCTTCCCGGTCGAGGGCGGCCAGTTCGGCGGCCTGCGCGCGGTCAAGGACGGCGTGCTCTGGACCAGGTACCCGCTGCTCGGCATGCTCGGCGACAACGCCGCCTCGCTGGAGGACGACGAGGCCCGCCCCGTCCTGGAGCGCTTCGACTTCAAGAAGCGCAAGGCCGAGGAGCTGGTCTCCGAGCTGGACGGCTTCACGCTCAGCGGCGACGCCGGCCGGGTGGTGGTCCTCGACCAGGGCACCGTCCGGGTGGTCCCGGCGGACCACAAGGCGGGCGAGGACGACGACCTGACGGTGGATCTGGACCGGCTGCGGATCACCGTCGACCCGGCCGCCGAGTGGCGGCAGATGTTCGACGAGAACGGCCGCCTGATGCGCGACAACTTCTGGCGCGCAGACCTGGGCGGGGTGGACTGGGACGGCGTCCTGGCCCGCTACCGGCCGCTGGTGGACCGCCTCGGCAGCCACGACGACCTGGTGGACCTGCTCTGGGAGACCGTCGGCGAGCTGGGCACCTCGCACGCCTACGTGATGCCGCCCGGCCGCGGTACCGAGGCGGCGCGCCGTCAGGGCCTGCTCGGCGCCGACCTGGTGAAGGACGGTGAGGTCTGGCGGGTGGCCCGGGTGCTGCCCGGTGAGTCCTCCGACCCGCGCGCCCGCTCCCCGCTGGCCGCCCCCGGCGCCGCCGTCCGGCCCGGCGACGCGCTGCTCGCGGTGAACGGCCGCCCGGTCGACCCGGTCACCGGCCCGGCCCCGCTGCTCGCGGGCACGGCCGGCCAGCCGGTCGAGCTCACCGTCGCGGGCCCGGACGGCACCGAGCGCCACCCGGTGGTGGTGCCGCTGGCCGACGAGGAGGCGCTGCGCTACCACGACTGGGTGGCCGGCCGGCGGGCCGCCGTCCGCGCGCTCTCCGACGGGCGGCTCGGCTACCTGCACGTCCCGGACATGCAGGTGGGCGGCTGGGCCCAGATCCACCGCGACCTGCGGGTCGAGATGTCCAAGGAGGGCGTGGTCGTCGACCTGCGGGAGAACCGCGGCGGCCACACCTCCCAGCTGATCATCGAGAAGCTCACCCGCAAGGTGGTCGGCTGGGACTACGCCCGCGACCTGGCCACCCCCGCCCCGTACCCGCAGGACGCCCCGCGCGGCCCGGTGGTGGCGCTGGCCGACGAGTTCTCCGGCTCGGACGGCGACATCGTCAACGCGGCGATCCAGGCGCTCGGCATCGGCCCGGTGGTCGGCACCCGCACCTGGGGCGGCGTGATCGGCATCGACGGCCGCTACAGCCTGGTCGACGGCACCGGCGTCACCCAGCCCAAGTACTCGTTCTGGCTGGAGGGTTACGGCTGGGGCGTGGAGAACCACGGCGTCGACCCGGACGTCGAGGTCCCGATCGCCCCGCACCAGTGGGCCAACGGCGAGGACCCGCAGCTCGCCGAGGGAGTCCGGCTCGCACTCGCGGCACTGGCCGAACGCCCGGCCGCCACCGCCCCGCCGCTGCCCGAGCTCGGCTAGCGGCGCCGGGCGCGCCTGACCAGGAACAGCACCAGGCCGCCGATCAGCAGCAGCGGTAGCAGGAGCAGCAGGACCAACAGCCCGCCGAGGCCGCCGAAGGAGGACTTCTTCTTCTCGGCCTTGGCGGGCTGCTTGCTGACCAGGAGCGGGGACGGGGACGCGGAGGAGGACGCGGGGGCGGGCTGCCGGGTCGCGCCGAGTCCGGTGGTGGCGCCGCTCAGGTTGGAGGTGGGCGGGGTGCTGTCCGAACTTCCGCTTCCCGTCGAGGGCTTGGACACCCCGCCGCTGGTACCGCCGGCGGACGAACCACTCGAGCCGGTGGACGACCCGCTGCCGGACGAGCCGCCCGAGCTGGTGGTCCGGCTCTTCGACCCTCCGCTGCTCCCGCTGCTGCTCTTGCTGCCGCTGCTGCCCCCGGTCTTGGCCTCGGCGGGCAGGACGGCCCCGGACAGTACCGCGGCGACCAGAGCGGTGGCGCTCAACAGGGCGGGCAGGCGGCGCATGTGACGCTCCGTGGGCGAGGCGCGGTGGACGGCCCGGAAACCTACCACGGTGCCCCGCCCGGAAGGCACTAGGCTGCGACCCGTACCCCGGAACGATCAGCGAGGAGACCGAGATGGCCGGCGAGCCGCAGCCCGACTGCCTGTTCTGCAAGATCGTGGCGGGGGAGATCCCGGCCACCGTGGTCCGCAAGACCGAGCGCACGCTCGCCTTCCGGGACATCAGCCCGCAGGCGCCCACCCACGTCCTGGTGATCCCGCACGCCCACTACCCGAACGCGGCCGAACTCGCCGCCGCCGAGCCGGAGATCGCCGGCGAGCTGCTCGCCGAGGCCGGTGAGGTGGCCAGGGACGAGGGCCTGGACTCGTACCGCCTGATCTTCAACACCGGTGCGGGCGCGGGCCAGACCGTCTTCCACGCCCACGTGCACGTGCTCGGCGGCCGCAAGCTCCACGAGGGCCTGGTCTGATCCGGTGTCCCAGCGCGAACTCGTCGTCCTCGGCACCGCCAGCCAGGTGCCCACCCGGCACCGCAACCACAACGGCTACCTGCTCCGCTGGGACGGCGAGGGCCTGCTGTTCGACCCCGGCGAGGGCACGCAGCGTCAGATGCTGCACGCCGGGGTCTCCGCCACCCAGCTGACCAGGCTCTGCGTCACGCACTTCCACGGTGACCACTCGCTGGGCCTGGCCGGGGTGATCCAGCGGATCAACCTGGACCGGGTGCCGCACCCGGTGGACGCCTACTACCCGGCCACCGGCCAGGTCTACTTCGACCGGCTCCGGCAGGCCACCGCCTTCCACGAGACCGCCGAGCTGCGCCCCCGGCCGATCGAGGAGCCCGGCCCGCTGCCCGCCCCGGGCGCCGCCTTCGAGCTGAGCGCCGTCCGGCTCTCGCACCCGGTGGACTCCTTCGGCTACCGGCTCGCCGAGCCGGACTCGACCCGGCTGATCCCGGCCCGGCTCAGGGAACTGGGCATCGCAGGCCCGGCGGTGGGCCGTCTCCAGCGGGACGGCGCGGTGGAGGCGGCCGGACGGACCGTCACCCTGGCCGAGGTCAGCGAACCCCGCCCGGGGCAGAAGTTCGCCTTCGTGATGGACACCCGGCTCTGCGACGGGGTCGGCGAACTGGCGCAGGACGCCGACCTGTTGGTGATCGAGGCGACCTTCCTGGAGTCCGAGGCCCGGCTGGCCGAGGAGCACGGCCACCTCACCGCCGCCCAGGCCGCCCGGGCGGCCGCCGAGGCGGGGGTGCGCACGCTGGTGCTGACCCACTTCTCCCAGCGCTACCCGGACCTGAGCGGTCATCTCGCCGAGGCCCGTGCGCACTTCGACGGTGAGCTGGTGGTTGCCCAGGACCTGGCCCGGGTAGCCGTACCGCCGCGCCGGTGACCGGACGGGCCGCGGAAGCACACGGAAAACCACTCGCATCCGCACGCTTCCTCCCGGACCATCGGAAGCCGCGTCACCGCAGTGACCCGGTGCGCGGCGTACCCTGGTGACCCCGGAGAACCGAGCGGCACCCCTAGAAGACGGATGGGATGAGGCAGGCCCGAGCGGCCGACCCATGACTGAGACACCGCAGACCCGTACCAATGGACAGTCGCGTCCCCACGGGGACGCCGCCGCCACCGCCCGGATCACCATCCCCGAGAAGCACCCCATGGTCACCCTGCTCGGGGCGACCGACTCGCTGCTCCGGGTGATCGAGCAGGGATTCCCGGACGCCGACATCCACGTCCGCGGCAACGAGGTGACCGCGACCGGCGCCCGCGCCGAGGTGGCCTTGGTCCAGCAGCTGTTCAACGAGATGATGCTGGTGCTGCGCACCGGCCAACCGCTGACGGAGGACGCCGTGGAGCGTTCGATCGCCATGCTGCGGAACGCCGCCGACGACCCGGCCCACCCGGTCCCGTCCGAGGTCTTCACCGCGAACATCCTGTCCAACCGGGGCCGCACCATCCGCCCCAAGACGCTCAACCAGCAGCGCTACGTCGACGCGATCGACAAGCACACCATCGTCTTCGGCCTCGGCCCGGCCGGTACCGGCAAGACCTACCTCGCGATGGCCAAGGCCGTCCAGGCCCTCCAGGCCAAGGAGGTCAACCGGATCATCCTGACCCGGCCGGCCGTCGAGGCGGGGGAGCGGCTGGGCTTCCTGCCCGGCACCCTCTACGAGAAGATCGACCCGTACCTGCGCCCGCTCTACGACGCGCTGCACGACATGATGGACCCGGACTCCATCCCCCGGCTGATGGCCGCGGGCACCATCGAGGTCGCCCCGCTCGCCTACATGCGCGGCCGGACCCTGAACGACGCCTTCATCATCCTGGACGAGGCGCAGAACACCTCGCCCGAGCAGATGAAGATGTTCCTCACCCGACTGGGCTTCAACTCCCGGGTCGTGGTGACGGGTGACACCAGCCAGATCGACCTCCCCGGCAGCACCCGCTCCGGCCTCAAGGTGGTCCAGGAGATCCTCGTCGACGTGCCGGACATCCACTTCTCGGTGCTCACCAGCACCGACGTGGTCCGCCACAAGCTGGTCGGCCGGATCGTGGACGCCTACGAGCGCTGGGACGCCCAGCAGGAGGCCGCCGAGGCCCCGGCACCCCGAAAGCCCGTCCAGCGGAAGGGCGCCCGTGCCCCCCGCCAGTCCCATCGCACCGAAAGCTGAGTAACCAGCCCGTCATGTCGATCGACATCGCCAACGAGTCCGACTGGGAGGTCGACGAGGAGTCCATCCTCGACGTCGCCCGCTACGCCCTCGACCAGATGCGGATCCACCCGCAGGCGGAGCTCTCCGTCATCCTGGTCGACAGCGCCCAGATGGAGGAGCTGCACATCCAGTGGATGGACCTCCCCGGCCCGACCGACGTGATGTCGTTCCCGATGGACGAGCTGCGCCCCGGCAAGGAGGGCGAGGACCTGCCGCAGGGCCTGCTCGGTGACATCGTGCTCTGCCCCGAGGTCGCCAAGCAGCAGGGCCTGGACGCCCCGACCAAGCACGCCATGGACGACGAGCTGCAGCTGCTCACCGTCCACGGCGTTCTCCACGTGCTCGGCTACGACCACGAGGAGCCGGAGGAGAAGGAGGTCATGTTCGGCCTCCAGAAGCGGATCCTGGACGACTGGCGGGCCGGCCGCGGCCTCTCCGCCATCTCGCCCGCCCCGACCACCCACTGAGGCGCGGCCTCCTGTGAGTGGCAACAGTACGAGCCTCCTGATCGGGGCTCTTCTCCTGGTGGTGCTCGGCTGGTTGGCGGCCTGCGCCGAGGCCGGCATCTCGCGGGTCTCCCGGTTCCGCGCCGAGGAGGCCGTCCGGGCCGGGCGGCGCGGGGCGGACCGGCTGCTGACGCTGGCCTCCGACCCGATCCGCTACCTCAACCTGGCGACCCTGATCCGGGTCTCCAGCGAGATGGCGGCCGCCGTCCTGGTCACCGTGGTCTGCGTGCGCAGCGTCCACCCGGCCTGGCAGGCGGTGCTGCTGGCCTTCGCCGTGATGGTGCTGGTCTCCTTCGTCGCGGTCGGCGTCTCGCCCCGCACGATCGGCCGCCAGCACCCGCTGACCACCTCCACCGCGGCCTCCTTCGTGCTGCTCCCGCTGGCCGGGGTGCTCGGGCCGATCCCCAAGCTGCTGATCCTGCTGGGCAACGCGCTCACCCCGGGCAAGGGGTACAAGGAGGGGCCGTTCGCCTCCGAGGCCGAGCTGCGGGCCCTGGTGGACCTGGCGGAGAAGGACGACCTGATCGAGGACGAGGAGCGCCGGATGGTGCACTCGGTCTTCGAGCTGGGCGACACCATCGTCCGCGAGGTGATGGTGCCGCGCACCGACCTGGTGATGATCGAGCGTCACAAGACGGTCCGTCAGGCCCTCACCCTGGCGCTGCGCTCCGGCTTCTCGCGCATCCCGGTGGTGGGCGAGAACGAGGACGACGTGGTCGGCATCGTCTACCTCAAGGACCTGGTCCGGCGCACCCACATCAACCGGGAGTCGGAGTCCGAGCCGGTCTCCTCGGTGATGCGCCCGGCGGTCTTCATCCCGGACTCCAAGCCGGCCGCGGACCTGCTGCGGGAGATGCAGCAGATGCGCTCGCACGTGGCGATCGTGATCGACGAGTACGGCGGCACCGCCGGGCTGGTGACGATCGAGGACGTGCTGGAGGAGATCGTCGGCGAGATCACCGACGAGTACGACCGGGAGCTGCCGCCGGTCGAGGACCTCGGCGACGGCTCGTACCGGATCACCGCCCGGCTGCTGGTGGAGGACTTCGGCGAGCTGTTCGGCCTCCAGTTGGAGGACGAGGACGTGGAGACGGTCGGTGGTCTGCTGGCCAAGCACCTCGGCCGGGTGCCGATCCCGGGCTCCTCGGTCGACCTCCCGGTGCCGGAGGACTCCGGTTCGGACCTGACCGCGATCCGGCTCACCGCCGAGAGCGCGGCCGGACGGCGCAACCGGATCGGCACCGTGCTGGCCACCCCGCTGCGGGAGAAGGACGGGCCCGAGGAGGGCGACCGCCCCGAGGAGTAGCGTGGACAGCGGGGTCCCGCCGCCGCGTTCCCACCGGGAGGTACGCCGTGTTGAAGCTCAAGGACGACCTGCCGGTCGACCACCGGCTGGCGCAGGTCTACCGCTACGGCGCCGGGCTCGGCGGGGTCTTCCTGCTGTTCTTCGGCATCCTCGGGCTGTTGGACCGCCCGGGCTTCCTGGACACCCAGGGGGACCGGGTGGCCGGCATGAGCAGCAACGGTCTGCTGGGGCTGCTCTCGGTGGTGGTCGGTCTGGTGCTGATCGCCGGCGCCGCGATCGGCGGCAACCTCGCGTCCTGGATCAACATGGTGGTCGGCGCGGTCTTCGTCGTCGCGGGCTTCGTCGGGCTGATGATCCTGGACTCGGACGCCAACTTCCTGGCCTTCACGATGAGCAACGTGATCTTCAGCTTCGCCTTCGGCCTGGTGGTCGCCACCTTCGGCATGTACGGCCGGGTCAGCCGGCACCTGCCGCACGACAACCCGTACTGGCGCGAGCGGCACGCCCGCTACACCGAGGCCCTGCGCGGCCCGGCCGGGCCGCCGGCCGTGCCCGGCCACTGAGACGGGCGGGGCGGTTCCGGGAATTCACCTGACGAGCCGTCAGTTCTGCCGGTAGGAAGGGATCTTCACGTACGTCTTCACGCGCGAGGAGATCCCGATGACCGCCCGCACCCTGGGTACGCTCAGCACCGCCCCGATCGGCTTCGGGGCGATGGTGCTCTCGCCCGGCATGTACGGGGAGACCGACGACGACCGCGGCGAGCGGGCGGTGCTGGCCGCCCTGGACGCCGGGGTCACCATGTTCGACACCGCCGACGGCTACGGCGCCGAGGGCCACAACGAGCGGCTGCTCGGCCGGGCGCTGGCCGGGCGGCGGGACGAGGTGGTGCTGGCGACCAAGTTCGGCTTCCGGATACCGGAGGGGGCCGAGGCGCACCGCTTCCCGGTCAGCTACGCCTTCGGCGAGCTGGCGGTCAACGCCGATCCCGAGTACGTCCGGGGCTACGCGGAGCAGTCGCTGCGCAACCTGGCCACCGACGTGATCGACCTCTACTACCCGCACTTCCCGGACCCGCAGGTGCCGCTGGCCGACACCGTCGGCGCGGTGGCCGAGCTGGTCGAGGCCGGGCTGGTGCGGCACCTGGGGCTCTCCAACGTCACCGCGGCCCAGCTGCGCGAGGCGCACGCGGTGCACCCGGTGGCCGCGGTGCAGGTGCAGTGGTCGATGTGGCAGCCGGCCGAGCCGGAGCTGCTGGCGGCCGCCCGCGAGCTGGGCGTCGGCCTGGTGGCCTGGAGCCCGCTCGGCGGCGGCTTCCTGACCGGGACGGTCCAGCAGCTGGGGGACGGTGACTTCCGGAAGAACCTGGAGCGCTTCGACGAGGCCAACCTCAAGGCCAACAACGACCACTACGCGCCGGTCCGGGCGATCGCCGGGGAGCTCGGCCTGAGTGCGGGCCAGCTGGCGCTGGCCTGGCTGCTGCACCAGGACGACCACGTGGTCCCGATCCCGGGCAGCCGCACCCCGGCGCACATCGCCGACAACTGCGCGGCGGCCGGCGTCCGGCTCTCGGCGGCCGACCTGGCCCGGGTGGACGAGGCGCTGGCCGCCTTCGCACCGGCCGGGAAGGGCGACCTGCTGGACGCCTGAGCGCGGCCCGCGGCGGGTCTCCTATGCTCAGCGGCATGACCGATCAGACTGAGCAGACCGCCGAGCTGGACCCCGAGGACAAGAAGATCATCACGCTGGCCCGCTCGGCCCGCGCCCGCAACGGCGTGGCCGAGGGGGCCGCCGTCCGCGACGAGACCGGGCGGACCTACGTCGCCGGCACCGTGGAGCTGCCCTCGCTGCGTCTGACGGCGCTCCAGACCGCCGTGGCGATGGCCGTGGCCAGCGGCGCCAAGGGCCTGGAGGCCGCTGCCGTGGTCACCACGGCCGACACCCCCGCCGCGGGTGACCTGGCCGCCGTCCGCGACCTGGGCGGCCCGTCCGCCCCGGTCCTGCTGGCCGGCCCGGACGGGACCTTCCGGCAGGCGTTCTGACGCGGGCGGACCGGGCGGGGCTTCTGGACAAGGCGGCATGTCGATAATCTGACCGGCATGGGTGCGTGTGCTTTCCTCGCCGGTGTGTTGCTGACCCTGATGGGGTTGGGGCGGTGGCACGAGACCGGATCTCCGTACTGGCTGATCGGGTCTCTGCTGCTGTTCGTGCTGCTCCTGGTGGGCGCGGCGACGGGCAAGAAGGCCCGTTGACCGAGTCGGGCCGGACGATCAGGGAGAATGGTGCGCATGAGTAGCCCTTCTTCCCCGTACCGCTCCGGGTTCGCGTGCTTCGTCGGCCGTCCGAACGCGGGTAAGTCGACCCTGACCAACGCCTTGGTCGGGACGAAGGTCGCGATCACCTCCGACCGTCCGCAGACCACCCGGCACACCGTGCGCGGCATCGTGCACCGCCCCGACGCCCAGCTGGTGCTGGTCGACACCCCGGGTCTGCACAAGCCGCGCACCCTGCTCGGCGAGCGGCTCAACGACCTGGTCCGTTCGACCTGGGCCGAGGTGGACGTGATCGGCTTCTGCCTGCCGGCCGACCAGAAGCTCGGCCCCGGCGACAAGTTCATCGCCAAGGAACTCGCCGAGGTCAAGAAGACCCCCAAGGTGGCGATCGTCACCAAGACCGACCTGGTCGACTCCAAGAAGCTGGCCGAGCAGCTGATCGCCGTTCAGCAGCTCGGCGCCGAGCTGGGCATCGAGTGGGCCGAGATCATCCCGGTCTCGGCCGTCGGCGACCAGCAGGTCGAGCTGGTCGGCGAGCTGATCACCAAGCTGCTCCCCGAGGGCCAGCCGCTCTACCCGGACGGTGACCTCACCGACGAGCCCGAGCTGATCATGGTCGCCGAGCTGATCCGCGAGGCCGCCCTGGAGGGTGTCCGGGACGAGCTCCCGCACTCGCTGGCCGTGGTGGTCGAGGAGATGATCCCGCGTGAGGACCGTCCGGCGGACCGCCCGCTGCTCGACATCCACGCCAACGTCTACATCGAGCGGCAGTCCCAGAAGGCCATCGTGATCGGCGCCAAGGGCTCCCGCCTGAAGCACGTCGGCACCACCGCCCGCAAGCAGATCGAGGCCCTCCTCGGCACCCCGGTCTACCTCGACCTGCACGTCAAGGTCGCGAAGGACTGGCAGCGCGACCCGAAGCAGCTGCGCAAGCTCGGCTTCTGACGCCCCGTAGGACGGACGACGGCCCGTACCCCCTTCACCGGGGTGCGGGCCGTCTGCGCGCTCCGGGCTCTCCGTGGAGGACGCGTGGGTGCTCCACGCCGACCCCGCCCGGCCTCCGGCCGGGTCGTCGCCGCGCCGTGCGGGGGCTCCGGCTCCGCCGGGCTCCCCGCTGTCCTGCGGGCCGGGCCGGCTCAGGCCGATTCGCGGGGGACCAGACGGGCCGTCAGGAGGTTGTCCACGGCCGGGGTGCTGGTGGGGTCGGCGATCAGCAGGTCGATCAGGTCCGCCAGGGTGCGGCCCTCGGGGAGGGTGAGGCGGACGGTGGTGAGCCGGGGGCGGAGCAGGCGGCCGAGCAGCAGGTCGTCGGCGCCGATCAGGGCGGTGCGCTCGGGGACGGGGACGCCCAGGTCCTGGAGGGAGCGCAGCAGCAGCATGGCGTACTCGTCGTTGTAGGCGAAGACGCCGTCCAGGCCGAGCTCGCGGCAGCGCAGGGCGGCGGCGGCCCCGGACTCCTCGGTGTAGTCCAGCGGGAGCGGGGTGACGGCGTCCGGCAGCCCGGCCGAGGCGGCGGCGGCCCGGGCTCCGGCCAGGCGGGGGCCGCTGAACTGGTCGAGCCCGGAGTCGGTGGGGACCACCACGCCGAGGCGGCGGCGGCCGGTGGCCAGCAGGCGGGCCGCGGCGGCGGCGCCGACCTCGCGCTGGTCCATGATCAGCGCGTGCGCGCCGGGGACGGGCGCGGTGCCCAGGGTGAGCACCGCCCTGGTGCCCGAGCGGCGGAGCAGTTCGACGCCTTCGGGGGTGAGCACCGGCTCCAGGCAGAGCACCGCAGCGGGCCTCAACTCGGCCCAGGCGCGGGCGGGTTCGTCCCCCTCGCCGGTCGGCCCGTAGAGCACGCTGGTGTGGCCGCGCTCGCGCAGCGCTCCCTGGAGCTCGCGGTAGAAGCCGCTGAACAGCGGGCCGATCGGGGCGGCCGAGCCGCCGATCAGGACGATGCCGGTGCGGCCGGCCCGCAGGGAGCGGGCGGCGGCGTGCGGGACGTAGCCGAGTTCGGCGGCGGCGGCCCGGACCTTCTGCCGGGTGGCCTCGCCGACCCGGCCGCCGGCGGTGTCGTTGAGCACGAAGGAGACGGTGGCGCGGGAGACCCCGGCGAGGCGGGCGACGTCGGCGCTGGTCGGGGGCTGGGGGCTGCTCATAACGGTTGGAATCTTTTCACGTCCGGGGGCTGGCCGGGGGAGGCGCAGCCAGGTTACATGGCTGCTTACACGTGTCAGCGTTACACGTGTAACCTGCCAAGCGACTTTCCCCCACAAGAGTCATGGAGGGCACTGTGGCCCTTACCCCCACCCCCACCCCCACCCGTACGACCCGCGGCCTGCTGCCGCTGCTGCTCACCGGCAACACCGCGATGTACGCGCTCTACCTCGGCGTCGGTTCGGTGCTGCTGCCGATCCAGATCGAGCGGATCGACCCGGCCGAGAAGGTGGCCAACCTGGGCCTGGTGGCCGGGGTCGCGGCCGTCTTCGCGACCTTCTTCAACCCCTTCGCCGGGGCGCTCTCCGACCGCTCCGGCCGGCGCAATCCGTGGATCCTCGGCGGCGGGCTGGCCACCGTCGCCGCGATGGCGCTGCTCGGCAGCGTGGACACGGTGCTGCTGGTGGCCGTCGCCTGGTGCCTCGGCCAGGCGGTGATGAACTCCTACCAGGCCGCGCTCACCTCGGTGGTGCCCGACCGGGTGCCGGCCGCGAGACGCGGCGCCGCCTCGGCGGCGGTCGGGCTCGGCCTGCCGGTCGGCTCCACCCTCGGTGTGGTGACGGCCTCGGCCTTCGCCGACCACTACCGCACCGGCTACCTGACGCTCGGTCTGATCGTGGCCGTGGCGGCCGTGGTCTTCACCGCCGGGGCGAAGGAGCGGCGGATGGAGCCGAAGGCCCCGGTCCCGTTCCGGGAGCAGGTGGCGGCCTTCCTCGGGGTGCTGCGCGAGCACGACTTCCGCTGGGCCTTCATCGGGCGCTGGCTGCTGGTGCTCGGCTACTTCGCCGTGGTGGGCTACCAGTTGTACGTCCTGCAGGACCACATCGCGCTGCCCGCCGGCCTGGAGCCGGCCGAGGCGGTGGCGATCCTGACGCCGGTCTCGGCCGTCACCATGGCGGTCTCCACGGTGGTGGGCGGTGTGCTCTCCGACCGGCTGGACCGGCGCAAGCTGTTCGTCGGGCTCTCGGCCGCCCTCTCCGGGGTCTCGCTGCTGATCCCGGTGGCCAGCCCCACCTGGGGCGGGATGCTGGTCTTCTCCGCCGTCAACGGCCTGGCCTTCGGCTGCTTCATGGCGGTGGACACCGCGCTGGTCACCATGGTGCTGCCGCGCGCCGAGGACGCCGCCCGGGACATGGGCGTGCTGAACATCGCCAACGCCGGGCCGCAGATCCTCGCGCCGTTCGTCGCCTCCGCCGTGGTCGGCGTCGGCGGCTACACCCCCCTCTTCGTGTTCGGCGCCGTGCTCGCCCTGGCCGGGGCGCTCGCCGTCCGGCCGATCAAGGGCGTGCGCTGAGTACCGACATGTCGACACATCAGAAAGGCAATGGAGCAATGAAGCTGCACACCCATGAATGGGGCACCGGCGACCGGGTCGCCCTGCTGGTGCACGGGATCATGTCGGACCACCGCACCTGGCGCCGGTTCGGCCCGGCGCTGGCCGACCGCGGCTACCGGGTGATCGCGGTGGACCTGCGCGGCCACGGCCTCAGCCCGCGCGGCGAGGGGGAGACCCCGGCCGAGAAGTACGGGCCGCGGCAGTACGCCGACGACCTGGTGGAGACCCTGCCGGTGGGCGCGGAGCTGGCGGTCGGCCACTCGCTCGGCGGGCTCTCGCTGCGCTGGGCGGTGGAGCGGCTGGCGCCGGAGCGGGCCGTCTACTCGGACCCGGCCTGGCTGTTCGACCAGCCGGGCATCGACCCGGAGCTGTTCGTGGGCTTCGCCGAGACCGCGACCGCCGAGCAGGTGGCGGCGATGAACCCGCGCTGGGAGGCCGAGGACGTCCGGGACGAGCTGGAGACCCTGGCGCTCTGGGACCGGGACAGCGCCCGCTCCCTCACCGCGCACACCGGGTACGCCGGGCTGCCGGAGGCCCCCGTGGTGCCCTCGCTGGTCCAACTGGCCGACCCCAGCTTCCTGGTGAGCGAGCAGCAGGCCGAGCAGCTGCGCGGCCGGGGCTTCGAGGTGCGCACCGTGGCCGGGGCCGGCCACACCATCCACCGGGACGACTTCGCGGGCTTCCTGGGCTCGCTGGAGGGGTGGATCTGAGATGACCGACACGACGACCGAGGAGCGGGACATGACCGAACGGGACATGACCGAGCAGAGCCGGGAGGCGGCCGTCGAGGCCGCCCTCGCGAAGCTGGACCTCACCGCCAAGGTGGCGCTGCTGGCCGGGGCCGACATGTGGTCGCTGCCGGCGAACGAGGCGATAGGCCTCGGACGGCTGGTGATGTCGGACGGCCCGGCCGGGGTCCGGGGCGAGCACTGGACCGCCGACGACCCCTCGGTGGCGATCCCCTCGCCGACCGCGCTGGCGGCCGGCTGGGATCCCGAACTGGTGCGCAGGGCCGGGCGGTTGCTGGCCCAGGAGGCCCGCCGCAAGGGCGTCCACGTGGTGCTGGCGCCCACCGTCAACCTGCACCGCAGCCCGCGCGGCGGCCGGCACTTCGAGTGCTGGTCCGAGGACCCGCTGCTGACCGGGGAGCTGGGCGCCGCGCTGGTGGCCGGGGTGCAGGACGGCGGGGTGGCCACCACGCCCAAGCACTGGGTGGGCAACGACTCGGAGACCGACCGGTACACCGTGGACGTCCGGGTGGACGAGCGCACCCTGCGCGAGCTCTACCTGACCCCCTTCGAGACCATCGTCGCCAAGGCTCACCCCTGGGGCCTGATGGCCGCGTACAACGCCGTCAACGGCACCACCATGACGGAGCACCAGGAGCTCAACCTCCGGGTGCTGCGCGAGGAGTGGGGCTTCGACGGGGTGCTGGTCTCGGACTGGACCGGGGCGCGCTCCACGGTCGGCTGCGCGCTCGGCGGGATGGACGTCGCCATGCCGGGCCCGGCCACCGTCTACGGCGAGCACCTGGTGCGGGCGGTCCGCGAGGGCCTGGTGCCGGAGGCCACGGTGGACGAACTGGCCCGCCGGGTCCTGCGGTTGGCGGCCCGGGTGGGGCTGCTGGCGGGGGCGCCGCCGGTGGTGCCGGCCGAGCGGCTGCCGGAGGAGCTGGACGGGGAGGAGGTGGCCCGCGAGCTGGCCGCCCGCTCCTTCGTGCTGCTGCGCAACGAGGGCGGCGTGCTGCCGCTGGCCCCGGCCGAGGGGGCGGGGGTGGCGAGCGCGGCGCCCGGCCGGATCGCGCTGATCGGGGCGGCCGCGGCCGAGGCCCGGATCGGCGGCGGGGGCAGCGCCCAGGTCTTCCCGACTTCGGTGGTCACCCCGCTGGAGGGGCTGCGGGCCGCGCTCGGCGAGCAGGCGGTGGTGTACGAGGTGGGCGCCGATCCGCGGACCTTCGTGCCGCCGGTGGCCTTCCCCGGCGCGGCCGAACTGCGCGGCGTGGGCGGTGAGTTGCTCGGTACGGCGGCCACCGCCGACGGCAGCGTGCGATGGCTCGGCGCGCTCCCCGGCGGGGTGGGCTTCGACGTGCTGCGCGAGGTGGTGCTGCGCACCACCGTGCTGCCGGGCCGCGCGGGCGAGCACCTGGTGGCGCTGCGTGGCGTCGGCCGGTACCGGCTGGAGTGCGAGGGGCGGGTGCTCTTCGACGACGTGCTGCTGCCGGAGGGGGAGGACCCGGCGGCGGCCTTCCTGAACCCGCCGGAGCGGCGCTTCCCGGTGGAGCTGTCGGGACCGGCCGGGCTGACCCTGGTGCACACCCTGCCGGAGGCCGGGGGCTTCGCCGGCTTCGGGCTGGTCTCCTTCGCCCTCGGGCACGCCGAACCGGCGGGCACCGCCGACGAGTTGATCGAGCGCGCGGTGGCGGCGGCCCGGGCCGCCGAGGTGGCCGTGGTGGTGGTCGGCACCACCGAGGAGGTGGAGAGCGAGGGCGTGGACCGCGGCAGCCTGCGGCTGCCGGGCCGTCAGGACGAGCTGGTGGCCCGGGTGGCGGCCGCCAACCCGCGCACCGTGGTGGTGGTGAACGCCGGCTCGCCGGTGCTGATGCCCTGGCGCGAGCAGGTCGCCGGGCTGCTGCTGGCCTGGTTCCCGGGCCAGCAGGCCGGGGCCGCGCTGGCCGAGGTGCTGCTCGGCGAGCGCGAGCCGGGCGGGCGGCTGCCCACCACCTGGCCGGCCGAGGAGGCCGAGGTGCCGGTCTGGTCGGTGGAGCCGGTGGACGGCCGACTGCCGTACGAGGAGGGCCTGTTCATCGGCTACCGGGCCTGGCAGCGCCGGGCCGGGGCGGAGCCGGCGTACTGGTTCGGCGCCGGGCAGGGGTACACCAGCTGGGAGTACCAGGGCGTGTCGGCGCGGCTGAGCGCCGAGCCGGGCGTGCTGGCCGAGGTCACCGTCCGGCTGCGGAACACCGGGGCCCGGGCCGGGCGGGAGGTGGTGCAGGTCTACCTGGCCACCGACGGGGTGGACCGCAGCCGGCCCGTCCGCCAGCTCGCCGGGTTCGCCGTGGTGGAGGCCGGGGCGGGGGAGAAGGCCACCGCGCGGGTGACGCTGGCCGAACGGGCGGTGCAGACCTGGGGGAGCGAGGGGTGGGAGCTGCGCCCCGGGACGTACACGGTGGAGGTCGGCCGTAGCGCGGCTGATCGCGCCCTGACGATGGCTCTGGAGGTGAACGTGGCCGCCCTGACCAGCTAACAGTTCGTCAGATTCGTACGCGGGGTGTGTGATCCGTGTGGGAATGGCGCACAGTTCGTTCAGCTTCCTCGTGTCCGGCGTTCATCCGGCCGCATCTGGGCGGTACTTCTGAGCCGAGACGGTCTCTTCCGGCCAGGCAGCGTCGGAAGGACGGACCATCGGCATGGGGCATCCCAGATTCCTGATCGTCAACAGACCGTCCCGCCCCGAACTCGGTTCGGGCGGGACGGTGTGGCGGCTGCTCGGCGCCAACAACCGGCACCTGGGCCAGAGTCAGGAGACCTTCCGGGACGCGGTGGCCTGCCGGGCCGCGATCGAGGACTTCCAGGGCCGGGTGGACCAGGGGAAGGCCACCATCAGCTCGCTGGACCGTGGCCAACTCTGGCTCTGGCGCCTTGAGTTGGACGGCCGCACGGTGGCCTGCTCGGCCCGCGGCTACCGCCGTCAGCGGGAGTGCCAGTACAACCTGGCCCGCTTCTTGTCGGGAACCCGCAGCGCGGCCGAGGCGGACCGGGAGGGCGCGGCGTGACGACCGTGGCACCCCCGGCCGCGGACGCCCCCGAGGAGGACGTCCCCCGCCCGATCACCGCCAACCCCGGCCTGCCCGACCGGGTCTTCCTGGCCTGGGCCAAGGGCAGCGGCGCCTTCGTGCTGGTCGTGATGCTCGGGGTCGGCGGCTACCTGGCGGTGCGCGCCTCCGAGGCGCTCTCCACCGCCGGCCTGTCCTTCCTCACCACCGAGAGCTGGAACCCGGACGGCGGCAAGGGCCAGTTCGGCATCGCGGCCGTGCTGGTCGGCACCCTGCTGGTCGGCGGGATCGCCGTGCTGCTGGCGGTGCCGCTGGCGCTCGGCAGCGCGCTCTACATCAGCGAGTACGCGCCCCGGAAGCTGCGCCGGACCCTGATCGGCATGGTCGACCTGATGGCCGCCGTGCCCAGCGTGGTCTACGGCGTCTGGGGCTACAAGCTGCTCCAGTACCAGCTGGCCGGGGTGGCCCGCTGGCTCTCCACCTGGCTGGACTGGATCCCGCTGTTCAAGGTGAACGGCGTGGACCCGAACGACCCGCTCACCCCGCCGCTGGTCTACACGGCGTCAAGTCTGATGGCGGGCACGGTCGTCGCCTTCATGATCACGCCGATCATGTGCTCCATCATGCGCGAGGTCTTCGACCAGGCCCCGGCCGGTGAGCGCGAGGGCGCGTACGCGCTGGGCTCCACCCGCTGGGGGATGATCCGCTCGGTGGTGCTCCCGTTCGGCCGCGGCGGCATCATCGGCGGCACCATGCTGGGCCTCGGCCGCGCGCTCGGCGAGACCATCTCGGTCTACCTGATCCTCTCGATGGCCTTCGAGATCCAGCCGCACATCCTGCAGACCGGCGGCAGCGCGGTGGCACCGATGATCGCGCTCCGCTACGGCGACTCCACCCCGTTCTCCATCTCCGCGCTGATGGCGGCCGGGCTCGCGCTCTTCCTGCTGACCCTGGTGGTCAACTTCGCCGCGGCGGCCGTGGTCGCCCGTAGCCGTTCGGGGGCCAGTTCGTGACCACCACCGTTCCGCCGGCCGTGCCGGAGGCGCGGCTCGACAAGGAGCCGCGCACCACCGTGGTCGAGCGCCCCGAGTCGCCGGCCCCGCAGCGCCCGCGCCGGATCGCAGCCCGCCGGGCCTCGGACCACTACGCGTTCTGGGGCAGCCTGGCGGCCTCGGTGGCGCTGACCGCCCTGCTGTTCCAGCGCTTCGCGCCGTTCAGCGGCGGCTTCGGCTTCGTGCTCTGCGTCTGGCTCGGCTTCCTCGGCCTGTACGGGCTGCTGGTCTCCCGGGACGAGAGCGGGCTCGCGGTCCGCGACCGGCTGGCCTCGGTGGTGGTGCACTCCATCGCCGCGCTGCTGCTCGGTGTGCTGGCCTGGGTGGTCGGATACGTCTTCCTCAAGGGCTGGGACGCGCTGCACCACCTCAACTTCTACTCCCAGGACCTCTCCGAGGCCGGGCCCACCGACCCGCTCGACAAGGGCGGCGCGCTGCACGCGATCGTCGGCACGCTGGTCCAGATCACCATCTCCCTGGCCATCACCATCCCGGTCGGGATCAGCTGCGCGGTCTTCATGAGCGAGGTGCCCGGCCGGTTCAGCCGGCTGGTGCGCACCCTGGTCGAGGCGATGACCGCACTGCCCTCGATCCTGGCGGGCCTGTTCATCTACGCCGTGATGGTGCTCGCGCTGGGCTTCCCGCGCTCCGGCCTGGCGGCCGGCGTGGCGCTCTCGGTGATGATGCTGCCGATCCTGATCCGGGCCACCGACGTGGTGCTGCGCCTGGTGCCGGCCTCGCTCAAGGAGGCCTCCTACGCGCTGGGCGCCGGCCGCTGGCGCACCGTCTGGACGGTCACCCTGCCGAGCGCCCGCTCCGGCCTGGCCACCGCCGTCATCCTCGGCGCGGCCCGCGGCATCGGCGAGACCTCCCCGGTGCTGCTCTGCTCCGGCTACACCAAGAACCTCAACCCGAACCCGCTGCACGACCCGCAGGCCTCGCTGCCGCTGATGGCCTTCACCCTGATCAAGTTCCCGTCCCAGCTCCACATCACCAGGGCCTTCGGCGCCGCCGCCGTCCTGCTCGGCCTGGTGCTGCTGCTCTTCGTGGTGGCCCGCACGCTCGGCGGGCGCGGCCCCGGTGACCTGACCTCGGGTCAGCGCGCGCGCCGGGCCCGGCAGTCCGCCGCCGACCTGGCCCGGATGACCGCCACGTTCCCCGCTGCCCGGAAGGCACCCGTGCTCGCCCGAACGCTGACCCGCACTCTCACCCTCTTCACCGCGCTCTCGGTCATGGCCGGCTCGCTGCTGCTCGGCGCCGCGCCCCGGGCCGAGGCCGCCGACTACCGCCGGATCAGCGGCGCCGGCTCCACCTGGAGCAGCAACGCGGTGGACGCCTGGGTCACCAACGTCCGCCAGTACGGCATGACCATCGACTTCGACGCGCAGGGCTCCAGCTACGGCCGCAACCAGTTCAAGAACCAGGCCACCGACTTCGCGGTCACCGAGATCCCCTACGGCCTCACCGACGGCGGGCAGTTCGACGCCCCGCCGCCGTTCCCGTCGGCCTACCTGCCGATCGTGGCCGGCGGCACCGCCTTCATGTACAACCTGAAGATCAACGGCAAGCGGGTCAACAACCTGCGGCTCTCCGGCGACACCATCGCCAAGATCTTCACCGGTGTGATCACCAAGTGGAACGACCCGCTGGTGGCCGCGGACAACCCCGGCCTGGCGCTGCCCAACGTGGCCGTCCGCCCGGTGGTCCGCTCCGACGGCTCCGGCACCACGGCCCAGCTCACCACCTGGCTGAGCAAGCGTCAGCAGGGCACCTGGGACGCGTACTGCACCAAGACCACCCGGCACGCGCCCTGCGGGATGACCTCCTTCTACCCGCTGCTGCCCGGCTCCACCTGGCAGTCGCTCGGCACCTCGATCGCGGTGGCCAACGCGGTCTCGAACGACTCCAACGTCGGTGCGATCACCTACGTCGAGTACTCCTACGCGCTCAACTCCGGCTTCCCGGTGGCCAAGGTGCTCAACGACGCGAACTACTACGTGGAGCCGACCGGCCGCAACGTCTCGGTCGCCCTCGGGCACGCCGGGATCAACCCGACGGACCTCACCCAGCAGCTCGACGGGGTCTACAGCGCACCCGAGAAGAACGCGTACCCGCTCTCCAGCTACAGCTACATGGCCGTGCACACCAGCACCACCCAGAGCTTCCCGGCGGAGAAGGGCAAGACGCTCAGCGCCTTCGGGTACTACTTCCTCTGCGAGGGCCAGCGGCAGGCCGACAAGCTCGGCTACTCGCCGCTCACCCAGCAGCTGGTCAAGTCCGGGTTCGAGCAGCTGGCCAAGGTGCCCGGCACCGAGGGCAAGGCCTTCGACGCCAACTCCTGCGCCAACCCGACCTTCGGGCCCAACGGCACCAACCCGTACGCGGCCGGGGCGCCGGTGCCCCAGGACTGCGACAGGAAGGGCGCCCAGATGTGCGGCACCGCCACCGGCGGCGCCGGCACCTCGGGCGGGTCCGCCTCCGGTGGCTCCACCGGTGGTTCGGGCGGCGCCGCGGCGAGCGGCGGTAGCGGTGGCACGGGCGGCGCGGGCACCATGGGTGGCACGGGCGGCACCCGGGGGACCTCCACCGGGGGAGCCGGCGCTGCGGGCGGCACGGGTGGCACGAGTGGTACTGGTGGTACCGCTGGTACGGGCGGCGCAGGTGGTGCCGCGACCGGCGGTGCGGCTGGCGGCGGTGCCGGTGGCGCCGCGGGTGGTGGCACCGGGGGCGCCAACGGCGGTGCGGCGGGCGGTGGTTCGGGTGATCCGGCGCTCGGCGGCGGGGACCCGGCGCTCGGTGGCGGCGGTGGTGGCGGTACGGCCGGTGGCGGCGACGGCGGCGGCCAGCAGGTCTCCGCGACCCAGGTCGAGATCGCGGCCTCCGCCGGCAGCGGCCTGCGGCACTCGCTGATGCTGGTGGCCGGTCTGCTGCTCGGCGCGGTCATCGTGCTGCCGCCGCTGGTGGCCGGCCGGGCCGCCCGTCGCCGGGAGGAGGGCCGATGAGACTCCGTCGGACCTCGGGGCCCCGGGCCCGGAACACCGCTGTGGAAGCGGAGCTGAGCGGACGTCAGGAGACCGTCCGGGGACGGCGGCCGCTGCGGCGGGTGCTGCGGACGGCCGGGGCGTTCGCCCTGGTGCTGGCCGTGGCCGGCGGGGTGGCGCTGTCGGCCGGGCCCGGTACGGCTCCGGTGCGGGTGGCGGCCGGCGGTTCGGCCACCCCCGAGATCCCGGTGGACCCGATCACCGGCGCCCCGGTGCCGATCGACGGGCAGCGCCCGTCCGGTGCCCCCACCATCCCGGTGGACGCACCGCCCACCGGCACCCCGGCCGCGCCGACGGCCCGCTCCGGCGCGCCCGCCGCGGCACCCGCCGCCTCCACGCCTTCGGCGGCCGCCCCGGCCGCCCTGTCGGCGGCGGCGCCCGGTGCGGCCCGGCTGGCCGAGGCCGGGTCCGGGGCCGAGAGCGACGAGCGGCCCGTCACGGTGACCGGCACCGGTGAGTTCGCCGGCCTGGAGGTGACGGTCCACCAGACCGCCCACCTGGTGAACGAGTCCGTCCCGATCACCTGGACCGGGGGCAAGGCGACCTGGCCGAGCCCGATGATCCTGGCCCGGCACTACCTCCAGTTCATGCAGTGCTGGGGCGACGAGGACGCCGGACCGAGCCGCGAGCAGTGCCAGTACGGCGCCACCAAGGGCGACCCGCGGATCTCCGCCGGCGACTTCGTGAGCACCCGTCAGCTCAACGCCGGCGCCCTCGAGGACAAGGCCGACCCGCTCTACCAGGAGCACCCGACCAAGAACATCTACGTACCGTTCCGCCCGTCCAACGGCGGCCCGGCGGAGAGCGGCGGGGCGAGCCAGTACTACGACGCGCAGACCACCAACGAGGTGCCGTTCGGGCCGACCCGGGCGGACGGCTCCGGCCAGATCGACTTCGAGATGCAGACCGGCATGGAGGCGCCGGGCCTGGGCTGCGGCCAGACCCCGGCCGGCGCCCCGGCCGACGCGACCCCGCGCCGCTGCTGGCTGGTGATCGTGCCGCGCGGCGAGGTCGAGGTGAACAACGAGGTGCCGACCGGCTCCTCCGGCAAGCTCCAGACCAGCCCGCTCTCCTTCACCAACTGGAACAAGCGGCTGGTGGTGCCGCTGAGCTTCGAGCGGGTCGGTCTCTCCTGCCCGATCGGAAGCTCCGAACGGCCCACCAACGGAACCGAGATGGCCGCAGAGGCGATGTGGCGCTGGCAGCCGGTGCTCTGCCGGCAGGCGGGCGGGATCTTCAGCTACACCCAGATCGCCGACCACCTGGCCCGCAACCAGCTCAACCAGGACGACCCCGGTCTGTCCTACCTCGGCATCCCGCAGGCCCGCGAGGACGACCAGCCCGGCCGGACCCCGTTCTACGCGCCGGTCGCGCTCTCCGGGCTGACCTTCGCCTTCGACATCGAGAGCCAGTCCGGCGTCCGCACGCCTGAGGACAAGAAGAAGAAGGACGGCCAGCGCATCCACGACCTCAAGCTGACGCCCCGGCTCATCGCCAAGCTGATGACCCAGAGCTACCAGCAGTCGGTCAACCCCTTCGACCCGGACGTGCCGGCCGAGAACCCGGTCGACCTGCTGACCGATCCCGAATTCCTGGCGCTCAACCCGTACTTCAAGGACCTGTACTTCCCGACCAGGGTCGCCGACCTGCTGCTGCCCAACGGTGACAGCGACGCCGCCCAGCTGGTCTGGATGTGGCTGCTGAAGGACCCGGAGGCGGCCGCCTTCCTGCGCGGCGAGAAGCACGCGGTCTGGAAGGACACCATCAACACGGCCTGGCTCAAGGTCGGCACCACCTACCCGCGCTCCAACTACCCCAAGCAGGACGCCTACTGCCGGGAGTTCCCGGACGACCCGGACGGCCGCCCCGCCTGGTGCAACCTGGACTCGCACGCCTACGCGCCGACCATGCGCGAGGGCGCCCGGGGCATCGCCCGCGGTGACAGCCTGGGCAAGTCGGTCTGGGACGCCACCGTGGTGCCCGGCCAGCTCAAGAAGGGCTCGCCGCAGCCGCAGGGCCTGCGCGCCCTGATGGCCCTCACCACCACCGCCCAGGCGGCCCGGTTCGGCCTGAGCACCGCTCAGATCCGCAACGCCAAGGGCGAGTTCGTCACCCCGACCGACGCCTCGATGCTGGCCATGGCCAACGGCACCATGCCGGAGTCGGTGGCCATGATCTCGGTCATCGCGCCGTGGGCCGAGGTGGCCGGCGGCTACCCGCTGACCCTGACCACCTTCGCCGCCACAGTGCCCTCGAAGATCACCCCCGAGGCGGGCAAGTCCTACGCCGACCTGCTCCGCTACGCGGCCGGCCCCGGGCAGGAGACGGGCGTCGCCGCCGGCCAGTTGCCCATTGGCTACGTCCCGTTGCCCGAGCGGATGCGTACGCAGGCCAAGCTGGTCGCGGACGCGATCGAGTTCGCGGCGGGGAAGGCGGAGCCGACCCCGAAGCCGACCCCTGGGCCGAGCACCTCCGCCTCGCCCACGGCCTCCCGGTCCGCCTCGCCCTCGGCGACGGCCCGGCCCAGCACCTCGTCGACCGGTGGCACCGAGGTCGTCGACCTTCCCACCGCACCGGTCGGGGTGACGCCACCCGCAACCACCGGGAACGGAGCCGGAAGCGGCACCGGTTCGGGCAGTGGCAGCGGCAGCGGCAGCGGCGGCGGCTCGGGCGGGAGCCGGGGCGGCGGCGCCCCGGTGGACACGGCCCCGCTGAGCCCACCACCGCCCAGCCCCGAGCTCTCCCGGAGCCCGGTGACCCTCTCCGCCACCCCGTCCGCCTCGCCGGTCGCCAAGACCGCCGAGACCAAGGTCGGCTCCGCCCGCTACGTCCTGCTCGGCACCCTGATCGCCGGGGTGCTGGCGGCCGCCGGCGGAGTGGCCGCGCCGCACCTGCTGCGCAGGCGGCGGCGCTGACCCGGGGCGCGGCCCACAGACCAACGAACCACCGATTCACCGTCAACGCAGGTGCGCCACACGGCCGGAGAACCTCCGGCCGTGCCCGAGAGCTGCCCGTAGGAAGAAGGAACCGTGAAGTCTCTCACGAAGAGCAACCTCGCCAAGTGTGTGACCGTGGCCGCCGGCCTGGGCCTGGTGCTGGGTAGCACCGGCACCGCGCAGGCCGACCCGTCGGGTGCCCCGGCCTACCGCGCGCTGGCGGGTGTCGGCTCCGACACCACCCAGGGCGTCATGAACGCGATGGCCAACGACATCACCATCGGCGGCCAGAAGGTGGTGGGCTCCTACAACGCGCTGGGCACCCCCACCATCGCCACCAAGGCGGCGGCCGCGTGCCAGTCGGTCGCCCGCCCGAACGGCTCCGGCGCCGGCCGCACCGCGCTGGTCAACCAGCTCAACCTGGGCAACGGCTGCCTGGACTTCGCCCGCTCCTCCAGCCTGAACCTGGCTGCCGTGACCCCGGGCCTGACCTACGTCCCGTTCGCGGTGGACGGCGTCACCTACGCCGTCAGCTCCGGCTCCGAGGTCGCCCTCGACCTCTCCACCGCCGACCTGCACTCGATCTACAGCTGCGACCCGGGCTACGTCGGCACCGCCCCGAACTGGGACATCAAGCCGCTGCTCCCGCAGGCCGGTTCGGGCACCCGGGCGTTCTGGCTCACCGTGGTCGGCATCACCGAGTCGGACATCAGCGCCAACAAGTACCCCTGCGTGACCGACACCAAGGGCGGCAAGAAGATCGAGGAGCACGACGGCCGCGTCCTGGACACCAAGTCGCTGGTGCCGTTCTCGATCGCCCAGTACATCGCGCAGTCCTCCTCCACCATCGCCGACATCCGCGGCTCCGCCCAGCTCGGCAACATCAACGGCGTGCCGTCGGTGCTGCTGAACTCCAGCGCCGCCGCGACCCGTGACGTCTACAACGTCATCCCCACCGCCCAGGTCGGCAACAGCCCCTGGAAGGACGTCTTCGTCGGCTCCAACTCCGAGGTCTGCAAGCGCGCCAACATCGTCAAGCAGTACGGCTTCGGCGTGAACGCCAACTGCGGTGACACCTCGCGCGTCACGGGCTGACCTGGCCCTCGTACCGCCGGTCTGAGCAACACCCGGCCCGCACCACGGGCCTGAAACACCCTCAGAAACGCTCCACTGACGCCTGAAAGGCGAACTCCACCGTGAGCATCCGGATCACCCGCACCATCGCGGTCAGCGCGGCCACCCTGCTGGCCGCCGGCAGCATTACCATGCTCGGCTCCGTCGCCGCCCACGCGGCCGACAGCCCGACCATCGGCAGCCTGGTCGTCAACCCGGCCGCCGGCACCGTCGACGAGGGTCTGACCGTGACCGCCTCGGGTGCCTGCACCCAGGGCACCAACCTCCAGGTCCTGGTGCTCGGCCAGGGCTTCCCGGCCGACGGCTACGGCGCCACCTCGAACCAGTCCAAGGACGGCTTCCCGGCCGACGCCCAGGGCAAGGTGACCGTCCCGCTCTCCAACACCCTGCGCGGCTACGCCCAGGCCAACGGCATCGCCGAGCTCTCCGGCAAGTACGAGTTCCGGCTGCGCTGCCGCAACAAGGTCGGTGCCACCTACTACGGTGACTTCGTCGGCGCGATCTGGATGTCCGGCGCCACCAACTTCACCTCGACCGACCCGAACACCCCGGTCGCGGTGGCCACCTCGACCACCGTGACGGCCACCCCGAACGGCTCGGCCACCGTGGGCAGCGACGTCACCCTGACCGCCGCCGTCACCCCGGCCGCCCCCGGCACCGTGCAGTTCCTGGACGGCGCCAACCCGGTCGGCTCCCCGGTCGCGGTCAACAGCGGCCAGGCCACCCTGACCACCAACGCGCTGACCGAGGGCGCCCACCAGCTGTCGGCGGTCTTCACCTCCTCCAGCACCGGCTTCCTGGGCTCCACCTCCGCGGCGGTGGCCTACACCATCAGCCCGAAGGGCGCCGCGGCGACCACCACCGCGCTGGCCGTCTCGCCGTCCGGCTCGGCTGCCAAGAACACCCCGGTGAAGCTCAGCGCGAGCGTCACCCCGGGCGCCGCGGGCTCCGTCGCGTTCAAGGACAACGGCACCCTGCTCGGCACCCAGACCGTGGTGGCCGGCGCCTGCGAGTTCACCTCCGCCACCCTGGCCGAGGGCGACCACTCGTTCACCGCCGAGTTCACCCCGGCCACCCCGGCCGACTTCGCCGCCTCGGCCTCCGCGGCGGTGGCCTTCACCGTCACCCCCGTGGTGACCCCGCCGAACCCGGGCGGCCCGACCCCGCCCTCCCCGGTCTTCGAGACCATCACCACCTCGGTCGCCCCCGGCGCCCTGGTGATCAGCGTGGCCGGCACCAACGTCACGCTGCCCCCGCTGGCGCTGAACAGCACCAGCACCCTGTACACCACCGGCGGCGCCATCCAGACCGTCACCGTCACGGACACCCGTGCCGGTGCCCCGGGCTGGTCCGTCACCGGCCAGGTCGCCCAGTTCAACTCGGGCGCCAACGTGATCAACGCGCAGAACCTGGGCTGGGCCCCGAGCCTGGTCTCCAAGGGCGACGGCCTCAAGGTCACCCTGGGCTCCACGGTCAGCCCGGCCAACGCGGTCGAGGCCAACGACAGCGGCCCGTACGGCCTGAAGTCGGCCCGCACGCTGGCCACCGCGACCGGCCTCGGCACCGCCAAGCTCGGCGCCGACCTCACCCTGCTGGCGCCGACCTCCACCCAGGCCGGCACCTACCAGGGCCTGCTCACCCTGACCGCGATCTGACGCCGGTAGTTCACCGGGTCAGCGTGCGTTCGTAACCCGGCGGCCGGGCGGTCCAGGCGACACTGTGTCAGCTCTGGACCGCCGGGCCTCCGGTGCCCCAACTCCCGTACCGACAAGCGAGGATGACGCCGCCGATGCGCCGATGGCTCCTGGCACTCGCCACCCCGGCCCTGCTCGCCCTGAGCGTGCTCCAGGGGACCGCCGCCCACGCGGAGGACCCCCCGGCGCCCAACCCGGGCCAGAGCGCCCCCGCGCAGACTCCCGCCCAGGCCCCGGCCCAGGGCACGCCGCCCGTCGCGCAGACCTTCGGCATCCAGCCCTCCTCCGCCGAGGCCCCCGACACCCGGGGCACCTTCGGCTACGCCGCCACCCCCGGCGCGCTGGTCAAGGACCACGTCGCGCTCTGGAACTACAGCGACCAGCCGCTCACCCTGCGGGTCTACCCGGCCGACGCGTTCAACACCGACACCGGCGGCTACGACGTGCTGGCGGACGGCCGCAAGTCCGTCCAGGCCGGCAGCTGGCTGCGGACCGCCGCGGACTCGGTGACGCTCGCCCCGCGCAGCCGCCAGATCGTCCCCTTCACCCTCGCGGTGCCCGCCGACGCCACCCCCGGGGACCACCCGGCCGGGATCGTCGCCGCGCTGCGGGCGGAGAGCAAGGACGCCAACGGCAACGCCATCACCGTCGACCAGCGGGTCGGCGCCCGGGTCAACGTCCGGGTGGCCGGCGACCTGCGGGCCGAGCTCAAGGTGGAGGACGCCAAGGCGGTCTACCACCCGAGCGCCAACCCGCTCGACTCCGGCCGCACGACGGTGAGTTACACCGTGCGCAACACCGGCAACGTCCGGCTGGCCGGCAAGCAGGCCGTCCGGGTCGCCAACCTGTTCGGCTCGATCGCCACCGGCCACACCCCGCCCGACCTCCAGGAGCTGCTGCCGGGCAACTCGGTGAACTACCGCTTCGACGTCTCCGGCGTCTACCCGACGCTCTGGGGCACCGCCGGGATCACCGTGGACCCGCTGGCGGTCGGCAGCGACAAGGACCCCAAGCTGTTCAGCTCCGTCACCAAGTACAACTTCGCCTGGATCCCGTGGACCGCCCTGGCGATCCTGCTGGTGGCCGGCGCCCTCGGCCTGCGCTGGTACCGGCGCCGCCGCCGTCCGGCCGCCCCGTCCGCCACTCCGGCCGGAGCCCCGGCCGGCACCGCACCCGCCGCTCCGGCCGCGGTCGTCGTGGTGACCCTGATCGCCCTGCTGGCGTTCGGTCAACTCTGGTCCGCGCCAAGGGCGTCGGCCGCCGAGGCGCCCGGCACGTTGGCCTTCGACTACGGCACGGGCAAGGACGACGACCCGATCGACCTGCTCAGCTCGGCCCCCTGCCCGGACCCGGCGGGCAACTACGTCGGGGTCCGGATCGCCGGACCCGGCTTCCCCGCCGAGGGCTACCCGCTGACCGGCCTGGTGGCCGCCTCGGTCTACCGGCCCTCGCAGAGCGGCGGCTTCGTGCTGCCGCTGGCCAACACCCTGCGGGTGGTCGCCTCCCAGGCCGGGGCCGGACAGCTCAAGGGCGCGTACACCATCACCGCGACCTGCCGGAACAAGGTCCGCCCGGCCGCGCTCAAGGAGTTCACCGGCACGCTCACCTTCACCGGGCCGAACACCTGGACCGCCTCCGACGTGGCCCCGGCCGGAGCCGTGCACGCCCCGGCCCCCGACCCCGGCGTCGCCACCGGCCTGGTGGCCGGGGCCAAGGGCGGCTCCACCGCCGTGGCCGCCGCCACCGACGACCCCGTCCCGCTCCACACCTGGATCGCGGCCGCCGCCGGACTGCTGCTGCTCGGCTGGATCGCGGTGCCGCGCCTGCGCCGCCGCGCCCGGCGCACCGCCGAGGGGGCCGCCGAATGACCGCCACCGGCACCGTCCCGATCAAGGCGGGCCCGGGCCCGCGGGACTGGACCCCGGGGCCCGCGGCCCCCGCGCCGCCCGCCGCGCCCGCCCCGCTGCCGCCCTCCGCGCTGCCCGCCAGGCCCTCGGCGGTGCGCCGGTTCACGCCGGACGGACCGCAGTTGGTCGGCGCGGCGCTGGCCATCGTGGCCGGGCTGATGCTCGGCCTGCTGCTCGACCTCGGCCCGCTCGGCGGGCTGCGCCACCTGCGCGACCACGAGACCGGGATGGCCGAGCTGCGCCTGACCCTGGCCCAGGGCACCGCCCCGGTCGGCCAGTTGGACAAGGACGGCAAGCCGGTGCTGCCCGGTACGCCCGTCGCTCTGCTGGAGATCCCGCACCTCGGCCTGCGCGAGGTGATCCGGGAGGGCACCACCGGAGAGGTGCTCTCCTCCGGCCCCGGCCACCGCCGGGACACCCCGATGCCCGGCCAGGCCGGCACCAGCGTGCTGTTCGGCCGGCAGGCCGGCTTCGGAGGCCCGTTCCGCGCCGTCGGCCAGCTGAGGGAGGGCGAGACCTTCACGGTGACCACCGGTCAGGGCAGGCACGACTTCCGGGTGGTGACGGTCCGCCGCTCCGGCGACCCGGTGCCGCCCGTCCTCAAGTCCGGCGCCGGCCGGGTGGTCCTGGTCACCGCCGACGGCCCGCTGTACGCGCCCGACGGGCTGGTCTACGTGGACGCCGACCAGCTCGGTGAGGTGCAGCCGAGCAACGCCCGCCCGCTCACCACGGCCGCCCTGCCCGCCGCCGAGAAGGCGCTGGGCACCGAGGCCGGCGCCTGGGTGCCGCTGGTGCTCTGGGGGGAGGCACTGCTGCTGGCCGCCGTCGCCCTGGCGCTGGCCTGGACCCGCTGGGGCCACTGGCAGGCCTGGACGGTCGGGGTGCCGGTGCTCACCGCGCTCGGCCTGGCCGTCGCCGACCAGGTCGCCCGACTGCTGCCCAACCTGGTCTGACGTCAGTTCCTTCCTCCCGCACCAGAGTTCCAGCTACGAAAGGGGCCGCTCCGTGAGTCTCGACACCACGGCCGTCCTGCCCGTCGTCCCCACCGCCCCGAGCAGCGCCGGGACGCTCGACGCCCACGGCATCTCGGCCTGGTTCGGCGAGCGCAAGGTGCTGGAGCGGGTCTCGCTGCTGATGCCGGCCGGCCAGGTCACCGCGCTGATCGGCCCGTCCGGCTGCGGCAAGTCCACCTTCCTGCGCATCCTCAACCGGATGCACGAGCTCATCCCCGGCGCCCAGTTGGCAGGTGAGGTGCTGCTGGACGGCTCGGACGTCTACGCCCCCGAGCGCCGGCTCACCTCGGCCCGCCGGGACATCGGCATGGTGTTCCAGAAGCCCAACCCGTTCCCCGCGATGTCCATCTACGACAACGTGGTGGCCGGCCTCAAGCTCACCGGCCTGCGCGCCTCCCGGGCCGAGAAGGACCACCTGGTGGAGGAGTGCCTCACCAAGGCGGGCCTCTGGAAGGAGGTCCAGGACCGCCTGCGCCAGCCCGGCGGCGCCCTCTCCGGAGGCCAGCAGCAGCGCCTGTGCATCGCCCGCTCACTGGCCGTCCGCCCCAAGGTCCTGCTGATGGACGAGCCCTGCTCCGCCCTCGACCCGACCTCCACCCGCCGGATCGAGCAGACCATCCGCGAGCTGGTGGAGGAGGTCACCATCGTGATCGTCACCCACAACATGCAGCAGGCACACCGGGTCTCCGACCAGTGCGCCTTCTTCCTCGCCGAACAGGGCACCCCCGGCGGCATCGTGGAGCACGGACCCACCGAGGCGATGTTCTCCGCCCCGGTGGACCAGCGCACCTCCGACTACGTCAACGGCCGCTTCGGGTGAGCGACTTCGCGGTCTCCTGGCTTCCCGCCTCCTGACTGTCCGCCCCCTGGCTGCCCGTCACGGTGCGGCCCGCGGCCGGGCGGAGGGCGGTGGCGGCCAGGGCGGTGGCCGCGAGCAGGAGCAGGGTGCCGAGCAGGAAGGCGGCCCGGAAGCCTCCGGCCAGTGCTTCGGCGTGGTCGTGGCCGGCCTCGGCCAGGGCCTGGCCTCGGCTGCCGGCCAGGGTGACCAGGACGGCCACCCCGAGGGCGCCGCCGACCTGCTGGGTGGTGTTGAACAGGCCCGAGCTGACGCCGGCGTCGGCCGGTGCCGCGTCGGCCATGGCCAGCGAGGTGAGGGCGGCGATGGCGAGGCCGAAGCCGCCCGCGAGCAGCATGGTCGGCAGCAGGTGGACGGCGTACGAGGCCTCGGCCGGGAGCCGGGTGAGCAGGCCGATCGCCACCACCAGCAGGGCCAACCCGGCCAGCAGCACGGTCCGTTCGCCGAAGCGGGCGACTAGCGGGGCGGAGAGCAGCAGCGAGACGCCGCCGATCACCAGGGCGGCCGGGAGCATCGCGAAGCCGGTCGCGGCGGCGCCGTAGCCGAGCACGTTCTGCAGGTAGAGCGCGATCAGCACCTGGAAGCCGAACAGCGCGGAGACCATCAGCACCTGCACCAGGTTGGCGGCCGCCACCCGGCGCGAGCGCAGCAGCCGCAGCGGCAGCAGCGGCTCGGCCGCGTAGCGCTGGCGGAGCAGGAAGCCGGCCAGCAGCAGGGCGGAGACGGCGCCGAGCAGCAGCGCGCCGGTGGTGGAGCGCTCGATCGAGACGATCGCGTAGACCCCGAGCATCAGACCGGCGGTGACCAGCGCGGCGCCCGGCAGGTCGAGGCCGCGCAGCGAGCGGGCCGGGCCGTCGGCGGCCAGCACCCGGAGCGACAGCAGCACGGCGGCCAGGCCGATCGGCAGGTTCACGAAGAAGATCCAGTGCCAGCCGACCGCCTCGGTCAGCACCCCGCCGAGCACCTGCCCGATCGAGGCCCCGGCCGCCCCGACGAAGCTGAACGCGCCGATCGCCTTCCCGCGCTCGCCCGGCTCGGGGAAGAGCGTGACGATCATCCCCAGGCTGACCGCCGAGGCCATCGCCCCGCCGATGCCCTGGGCGAACCGGGCGGCGATCAGCAGCTCCTGACTGCCCGCCAGCCCGGCCAGCAGCGAGGCGCCGGTGAAGACCAGCAGCCCGGCCACGAAGATCCGGCGGCCACCGAGCAGGTCGCCGAGCCGCCCGGCCAGCAGGAGCAGGCCGCCGAAGGCGATCAGGTAGGCGTTGACCGTCCAGGTCAGGCCCTCGGCGGTGAAGCCCAGGTCGGCCTGGATGGCGGGCAGCGCGACGGTGACGATGGTGCCGTCCAGGATGATCATCAGCATCCCGGCGCAGAGCACGGCCAGGGCCGTCCAGCGCGAGTACGCGGTCGTATGCGTGGTCATGGAGTTCCTCCCCCTCGGTGGTGGCGACAGGAAGGAAGCTATCAGATAGTCCCGTTCGAGACTATCTTTTGCGGTATCGAGTTGTCCGGGACGGTCTCAGCCGCGCGGGCGGCGGGCCCGGCGCACCGGGCGCTCGCTCTCCATGGGCGTGGCCAGGTGGCCGTCGTAGAGGGTGACCAGGGCGCGCAGCAGGACGGCGCGGTCCTCCTCCGCCACCGCCTCCAGGGCCTCCTGGTGGACGGCGTCGGCGACCTTCACGCCGGCCGCGACCGCCTCGGCGCCGGCTGGGGTGACGGAGATGATCCGGGCCCGGCGGTCGGTGGAGGAGGGGCGGCGCTCGGCCAGTCCGAGCCGCTCCAGCTCGTCCACGGTGACCACCATGGTGGTCTTGTCCAGATCGGCGATCTCGGCCAGCTGGATCTGGGTGCGCTCCTGCTCCAGGGCGTGCAGCAGTACGCAGAAGCCGCGCGGGGTGATGCCGAGCCCGCTCCCGGCGAAGGCCGCCGACATCCGGGTGGAGAGCACGTGGCTGGTGTGGGTCAGCAGGGCCGACAGGTCCGGCATGCTGCGCGAGGGTTCGGTCATCCCCGCAGTCTACAAAATGCAGCCCCAGCGGGATTATCCGGAAGTGGACTACTCCACTGGGAGGGTCAGGCCCTCGCGCAGGACCAGGGAGACCAGCTCGTGCTGGGAGTCGGTCAGCTTCGGGTCGGCGCAGTGCACCGTCCGCCCGTCCACCGTGATCGCGTAGTGGAAGCCGTCCGGCACGCCGTAGGAGGGGTTGCGCAGCCCGCCGGCCACGGCCTCCCTGGCCAGCGCGTGGACGTGCGGCGCGTCCGTGCGCGCGGCGGTGTCCAGCTCGGCTCGGAGGGGGTGTCCGGCGAGGCCGCCGGTCCGGGTCACCTGGATGCGCATGGTTGCCAGTGTGCTACTCAGGGGCACCGTGGCGCTGCCCGTTTCGGTGAAAATTCGGCGTCGGATCGACGGGTGGATCAAGGAGGCGGGGGAGCGGCGGGCTGACGGTACGTCAGTTCGACCCGTCTCGCTGGGTGGGACGGTGGCCTGCCTCACTTCGGGGAGCAGGGCACCTGGGTTACGCTGGGCGACATCATGCGCTACCGGCTGCTTCTTCTTAGCTGCCGCGGCGAGGGCCTGTAGACCACGAAGGCCGGCTCCCTCGCCGCGGGATGCTGTGCTGTCCCCGTACGGATGCGGGGCAGTGGTCGGCCGAGTCGGGTGTCCTTTCACCCCGACCAGCCCGCAATCGAGTTCGGAAGCCGAGAGTCCCTTCATGACTGAGCAGTCCGCCATCGCTCGTGCCTTCAACGACCGCCCCACCCCGATCACGGCCGCGAACATCCAGCAGAAGCCGTCCGGGATGCCGTTCCAGCGGTACGTGCCGTTCGGCACCATCGACCTGCCGGACCGGACCTGGCCGAGCAAGGTCATCACCCAGGCGCCGCGCTGGCTCTCCACCGACCTGCGGGACGGCAACCAGGCGCTGATCGACCCGATGTCCCCGGCCCGCAAGCGCAAGATGTTCGACCTGCTGGTCAAGCTGGGCTACAAGGAGATCGAGGTCGGCTTCCCCTCCTCCGGCGCCACCGACTTCGAGTTCGTCCGCTCGCTGATCAACGAGGGCGCGATCCCCGAGGACGTCACCATCTCGGTGCTGACCCAGGCCCGCGAGGACCTGATCGAGCGCACCGTGGAGTCCCTGGTCGGCGCCCCGCGCGCCACCGTGCACCTGTACAACGCCACCTCCCCGCTGTTCCGCCGGGTGGTCTTCAAGGGCAGCAAGGACGACATCAAGGCGATCGCCGTGGACGGCACCCGCCTAGTGATGGAGTACGCCGAGAAGATCCTGCGGGACGACACCGTCTTCGGTTACGAGTACTCGCCGGAGATCTTCATCGACACCGAGCTGGACTTCGCCCTGGAGGTCTGCGAGGGCGTGATGGACGTCTGGCAGCCCGGCGAGGGCCGCGAGATCATCCTGAACCTGCCGACCACGGTCGAGCGCTCCACCCCGAACGTCTACGCCGACAAGATCGAGTGGATGTCGCGGAACCTGAGCCGCCGTGAGTTCGTCGCGCTCTCCACCCACCCGCACAACGACCGCGGCACCGGCGTGGCCTCCGCCGAGCTGGCGATCATGGCCGGCGCCGACCGGGTCGAGGGCTGTCTGTTCGGCCAGGGCGAGCGGACCGGCAACCTGGACCTGGTCAACGTCGGGATGAACCTGTTCTCCCAGGGCGTCGACCCGATGATCGACTTCTCCGACATCGACGAGATCCGCCGCACCGCCGAGTACTGCTTCCAGATGCCGGTGGCCGAGCGCCACCCTTACGCCGGCGACCTGGTGTACACCTCCTTCTCCGGCTCCCACCAGGACGCCATCAAGAAGGGCTTCGACGCACTGGAGGCCGACGCCGCGAAGGCGGGCGTGCCGGTCGGCGAGTACACCTGGGGCGTCCCGTACCTGCCGATCGACCCGAAGGACGTCGGCCGCTCCTACGAGGCGGTCATCCGGGTCAACAGCCAGTCCGGCAAGGGCGGCATCGCCTACGTGCTGAAGAACGACCACAAGCTGGACCTGCCGCGCCGTCAGCAGATCGAGTTCTCCCGGATCATCCAGGCCAAGACCGACGCCGAGGGCGGCGAGGTCACCCCGGCCGAGATCTGGAGCGTCTTCCAGGACGAGTACCTGCCCACCCCGGCGAACCCGTGGGGCCGGATCTCGCTGAGCGGCTCGCGCAGCCTGGAGACCGAGGACGGCCGCGACCTGCTGCGTGCCGAGGCCGTGGTGGACGGCCGCTCCGTCACCCTGAGCGGCACCGGCAACGGCCCGGTCTCCGCCTTCGTCAACGCGCTGGGCGGCATCGGCGTGGACGTACGGGTGCTGGACTACGCCGAGCACGCGCTGAGCGAGGGCGGCGACGCCCAGGCCGCCGCGTACGTCGAGTGCGCGGTGGACGGCAAGGTGCTGTGGGGCGTCGGGATCGACGGCAACACGGTGCTGGCCTCGCTGAAGGCCGTGGTCAGTGCGGTGAACCGGGCCCAGCGGGGCTGACGGTGCGTCAGGGGGGCCGCTTCGGCGGCCCCTTCGGCGTTTCCGGGGGTTGTCCGGGGGTCTGCTCGGGCCCGTTCGGGCGGGGGCGTGGGGATGTGTTCTGCGACACATTTTTACCCGTTCGGGGTGCTGACACCCGCGCTTAACCGTGGCAGCATCTACCCACCGGAACCGGGGTCGGTGGGACGACCGCGGCGTCCGGTCGCGTGACCTGCCCATTGTTGTGCAGGCCGCCTGCCATGTCTGGGGAGTTGGCGCCGTGACAGGGTTGTGGGGTGTCCGCCCTCGGTGGCGGACTGACGTCCTCGGTGATTTCTACTGTCCGGGCTGCGGCGGGGACCGCAACTACCGCCGGCAGCACGGCCGGCGGTGGCTGCGGTTGTTCGGTACCCCGGTGCTGCCGGTCGGTCCGGTCACCGGCTGCGTGCAGTGCACCACCTGCCACCGGCGCTTCGGGCTGGAGGCGCTCGACCAACTCACCTGCGTGCGGCTGGGCGCGATGCTGCGGGACGCGCAGTACACCGTCGCCCTGGCCGTGCTGGCGGCCGGGGGCACCGGCAGCCGGGCCGCGCGGGACGCCGCCTGCGAGGCGATCCGGGAGGCCGGGTTCGAGGACTCCGGCGAGGCCCAGGTGCTCGCCGCGCTCGCCGCGCTGTCGGGGCTGGGCGGGGACGCACCGCTCGACCTGGACGCCTCCGGCACCGCCCTGACCGTCGAACTCCACGCCGCCCTCGAACCGTTGGCCCCGCACCTGGCCCAGCCCGGCCGCGAACGCCTCGTCCTCCAGGGCGCCTGGATCGCCCTCGCCGACGGCCGCTACCTCCCCCACGAACGCACCGCCCTCGCCGCCGTCGGCCGCTGCCTCGACCTCCCCGCCGCCCGCACCGAAGAACTCCTCGAAGCCGCCACCCGCACCTCCCACTGAGCCGGGCCCGACTCCCCCCTCCGGGCCCGCCACGACCCGCACCCGCAGGACGGTTCCCCCACGGACCAGGGTGCGGGCTCGCGGCTGCGCCCTCGCCTGCGGCGAGCTGACGGGGCGTGAGGTCTTGCGAAGCTCGCTGCGCGGCGTCGGCGCCTGTGGCAAGGCGGCTTCGCGCTGTCCGCCAGGCCCACCGCGCAGGTGACGTCGTGCCGCAGCGTGCGTCAGCCGCCTGCGGCGAGCTGACGGGGCGTACGGAACGGCGCGTGGGCCGAGGCGCAGCGAGCGAGTCCGCCACGCCGTTCCGCCCGAGCCCGCCGCAGGCGACTTCGTGCCGTTCCGCCCGAGCCCGCCGCAGGCGACTTCGTGCCGTTCCGCCCGAGCCCGCCGCAGGCGACTTCGTGCCGTTCCGCCCGAGCCCGCCGCAG
>NZ_JBVJLD010000026.1:0-114856 GCF_055584905.1 Kitasatospora sp. NPDC088742
ACTGCGCGAGTACGGAAGGCGGACCAGCGCCAGATCGGGGCAGGCGAGCCAGTTGCACGTGGTGCCGTTCCCCAGCGCGCAGTTCCCCGCGCCCCTGCGGGGCGCTACCCGGTGCGCGTCAGGCCTTCGAGGGCTCCAGGCGGCGCAGGGCGATCCGCCCCGGGCCGAGGGTGCGGCGGAGCCAGGGCCAGAGGGCGATGCCCGCCAGGAGGGCCGCCGGGTGGCCGATGCCCGTCACCAGGTCGGCGTCGTCGAGGAGTTGATGACCGATCAGACCCGCGGCGGCGGCCAGCGCGCACAGGCGCCCAGGGAGCGCGAGGAGACCGGCGAGCGCCCCGAGGGACGCCAACACGCCGTAGCTCACCCCGATGTCCAGGCCGTCGAGCGCCGCGCCGTCCAGCCGCCCGGCCGCGACGGCCACGAGCACCACCGCCTGCGAGAGCAGCGTCGCGAGGACGTGCCCGGCCGCGAACACCACCGCCGCCCGCCGCCCGCCGACGCGGCGTTCCAGCGGGGCCACGGTGACGGCGAAGGCCCAGAAGTAGGGCATCCAGACCGGCCCGGCCACCCAGGTGCCGCTCAGCAGCAGGGAGCCGACGGGATGGTGCAGCAGGTTGTGGGCGTCCGAACTGGAGAAGGCCTGGAGCCGGTCGACCACCGCCTGGTCGCCGAAGCGGGCGAACAGCGTGGTGGCCAGCAGCAGGGCGAGGTACCCCAGCGCGAAGGGGTTGCGGCGGGGCGCGGGGAGCGCGCTCCGCAGTCCGGTGCGCAGCCGTGACCGGAGATCAGCCATTCCGCCCTCCGGTCGACTCGTGCCACCATGTGACTTGTCGTGCTCACGGTACTTCGCAGAACGCCCACGGTACTTCCCCGTACTGGGAGCCTGCTGTGAATCCGCTGTGAACTCGGTTCGAACCCGGCGAGCCGCTGGTACGGACCAACCCTCCGCCTACGGACCAGTAGCGAACCCGCCCAGGAGTCTGCCATCCCTTCAACGGCATACGCACCGTTACGGGCGATATTTTCGGCGGGTAAGGTATCGCCCCGTGCCGCATCCCGGCCCCGGGGCGAGGCCGGTCAACAGGCCGGTTGTGCCCGGTTCACCTGCCGGGATGCTCGCGGTGTACGTACGCTGCGACCAGAGCGGAACGGGTGCGCGGACCACACCTGCGCACCCCTCCGGGACCCGTGACCTCGGCGGACGGTCCGGGTGATTTTCGGGCCCCGGCACGGGCCCGCGACGGAACACAAGACGACTACGAGCGGACCCCGCTGTCCCCACAGGCAGCCGGGCCGCAGCCCTGGGGGCGGTGGCGTGACCGTGACAGAGATTCAGCAGGAGACCAACAACAACAGCGCGGTGGGCACCCAGCGACGGGTGCTCGTCGTGGAGGACGAGCCCACCATCGCGGAGTCCATCGCGGCCCGGCTCGGAGCCGAGGGCTTCAAGGTCGCCGTGGCGCACGACGGCCCCGGCGCGGTGGACGGCTTCCACACCTGGCAGCCGGACCTGGTGGTGCTGGACGTGATGCTGCCCGGCTTCGACGGCCTGGAGGTCTGCCGTCGGATCCAGGCCCAACGCCCGGTCCCCGTCCTGATGCTGACGGCCCGGGACGACGAGACCGACCTGCTGGTCGGCCTCGGGGTCGGCGCCGACGACTACATGACGAAGCCGTTCTCGATGCGCGAACTGGCCGCCCGGGTCAACGTGCTGCTGCGCCGGGTCGAGCGGGCCCAGCAGGCCGCCCGGACGCCCGCGCTGGGCAGCCTGCGCTTCGGCGACCTGGAGATCGACCACGTGCAGCGCCGGGTCCGGATCGGCAGCGGCGACGTGCACCTGACGCCGACCGAGTTCGACCTGCTGGCCTGCCTGGCCGCCCAGCCGCGCGCGGTGCTCACCCGCGAGCAGCTGCTGGCCGAGGTCTGGGACTGGACCGACGCGTCCGGCACCCGCACCGTGGACAGCCACGTCAAGGCGCTGCGCCGGAAGATCGGCGCCAGCTGGATCCGCACCGTCCACGGCGTCGGGTACGCCCTGGAGGCACCGCTCTCCTGACCGGGAGACGGCAAGGCCGGGACCGGGGGGTCCTGGCTCCGCCGCACCCGTACCGGGCACGCGGGCACGACGCAGGGGCGACGCAGGGGCGAGATGACCTTCCCACAACAGCGCAAGCGCACGGCGCAGCACCACGACGCCGACCACCGGGGCCTGGCCAGCCGGGCCGCCAGCCGGCTCTGGGACGACGTACGTCCGCTGGACCCGGTCCGTTCCATCAAGGGCAAGCTCACCCTGCTGGTGATCGTCTCGGTCTTCCTGGCCAGCCTGATGGTGGTGGTCGCGATCCGGTCGGAGACCCAGATCCGGATCATCATGATCTTCTCGATGATCGCCTCCCTGCTCTTCATGCAGTTCCTGGCCCACGGCCTCACCGCCCCGCTGCGCGACATGACCGCGGCCGCCCGGGCGATGGCCGAGGGCGACTACAGCATCCGGGTCGAGGTGAACTCCCGGGACGAGATCGGCGAGCTCGCCACGACCTTCAACCGGATGGCCGGTGACCTGGAGGCGGCCGACCGCCACCGCAGGGAGCTGGTCGCGAACGTCTCGCACGAGCTGCGCACGCCGATCGCCGCCCTGCGCGCCGTGCTGGAGAACGTGGTGGACGGGGTGGTCAAGCCCGACCCGAGGACGCTGGGCGCCGCGCTGGAGCAGACCGAGCGGCTGGGCCGCCTGGTCACCCACCTGCTCGACCTCTCCAAGCTGGACGACGGGGTCGTCCCGCTGGACACCCGCCCCTTCGAGGTCAGCCCGTTCCTGGACGGGGTGCTGCGCGGGGTGACGGTGGACGGCGCCACCGCGGCCGGGGCGCACGGGCGGCGCGACGACGTCCACCTGGCGCTGGACGTCAGCCCGGCGGCGCTGACCGCCTGGGCCGACCCGGAGCGGCTGCACCAGGTGGTGGCCAACCTGGTGGACAACGCCTGCAAGCACTCCCCCGCCGGCGGCACGGTGACCGTCCGGGCCCGGGCCGGGGAGGAGCCCGGCGCGCTGGTGCTGGAGGTCGAGGACCAGGGCCCGGGCATCCCGGCGCAGGACCGCGACCGGGTCTTCGAGCGCTTCGGCCGCAGCGGCAGCGCCACCTCGCAGGGCCCCGGCTCGGACGGCGGCACCGGCCTGGGCCTGGCCATCGCCCGCTGGGCGGTCGACCTGCACGGCGGCCGGATCGGGGTCGCGGAGGCGGTCCGGGGCTGCCGGATCGTGGTCACCCTCCCCGGCGGGCCGGGGGCCGGCTCCGAGTTGTCACAGAACTGGGACATTGCCGCGGCGGGGACTGCGTCAGATCGGAACGCACCGCGCTGACCTGCGGTATTGTCCTGCTTCGAGGGGATTTCCACCTGATTGGGAGGCGATCGCTTCCCCGCTGTTGGAACTTTCTAACGCACACTTTCGGCCAAATATCCGGTCGGCACTGTGATCTGGGTGACGCCTGGCCCATGGGGACTGCGCGATCAGTGATCGTAGGCGTAGCCTTAATCCCCGCTGTCCACCATCCCAAAAGGAAGCGGAAGAGGGCGGTTTGCCCGTGTCGCCACACCCTGAAACCCCCGTCAGCTCGGCAAGCTCCACTGGCTTCGGCCCCAACGAGTGGCTCGTCGACGAGATCTACCAGCAGTACCTCCAGGATCCCAACTCGGTAGACCGAGCCTGGTGGGACTTTTTCGCCGACTACAAGCCCGGTACCGAGGTGACTCCAGTGACCCAGGCCGCGACCCAGGCCGGCCCCACGCCGACCGCCGTTGCCGCCCCTGCCCCTGCTGCCGCTCCGGCGGCGCCCGCACCCGCTGCACCGGCCACGCCGGTCCAGCCGGCGCCCGCGCCGCTCGCTGCAGCACCCGCCGCGCCGCCCGCGCCGAAGGCCGCCGCCCCGGCCCCCGCGCCCGCCGCCGACGGGACCGGCCCGGAGCTGGTCGTGCTGCGAGGCCCGTCCAAGGCCGTCGCCACGAACATGGACGCCTCGCTGGAGGTGCCGACCGCGACCTCGGTCCGCGCCGTCCCGGCGAAGTTGTTGATCGACAACCGCATCGTCATCAACAACCACCTGCAGCGCGCCCGTGGCGGCAAGGTCTCCTTCACCCACCTGATCGGCTACGCCCTGGTCCAGGCCGTCAAGGCCAACCCGGGCATGAACTACAGCTACAAGGTGGAGGACGGCAAGTCCTACCTGGTGAAGCCCGAGCACGTGAACCTGGGCCTCGCCATCGACCTGGTCAAGCCGAACGGTGACCGCCAGCTGGTGGTCGCGGCCATCAAGAAGGCCGAGACGCTCGACTTCCTGGGCTTCTGGATGGCCTACGAGGACATCGTCCGCCGGGCCCGCGCCAACAAGCTGACGATGGACGACTTCACCGGCGTCACCGTCTCGCTGACCAACCCCGGCGGCATCGGCACCGTGCACTCCGTGCCGCGCCTGATGCAGAACCAGGGCACCATCGTCGGCGTCGGCGCCATGGAGTACCCGGCCGAGTTCCAGGGCTCCGCCCCGGAGACGCTGGCCCGCCTCGGCGTCTCCAAGACGATGACGCTGACCTCCACCTACGACCACCGCGTCATCCAGGGCGCCGGTTCGGGTGAGTTCCTGCGGTCGATCCACCAGCTGCTGCTGGGCGGGAACGACTTCTACGACGAGGTCTTCGAGTCGCTGCGGATCCCGTACGAGCCGGTGCGCTGGGCGACCGACGTCGCCACCACGCACGACGACGAGGTCAACAAGACCGCGCGCGTCATCGAGCTGATCCACTCCTACCGGGTCCGCGGCCACCTGATGGCCGACACCGACCCGCTGGAGTACAAGCAGCGCAAGCACCCCGACCTGGACGTCACCACCCACGGCCTCACCCTGTGGGACCTGGAGCGCGAGTTCGCGGTCGGCGGCTTCGGCGGCCAGAAGATGATGAAGCTCCGCGACATCCTCGGCCTGCTGCGCAACACGTACTGCCGCACCGTCGGCATCGAGTACATGCACATCCAGGACCCGAAGCAGCGCAAGTGGCTGCAGGATCGCCTGGAGAAGCCGTACACCAAGCCGGAGCGCGAGGAGCAGCTGCGCATCCTGCGCCGGCTGAACTCGGCCGAGGCCTTCGAGACCTTCCTGCAGACCAAGTACGTCGGGCAGAAGCGGTTCTCGCTGGAGGGCGGCGAGTCGCTCATCCCGCTGCTGGACGCGACCATCGACGCGGCGGCCGAGCACCGCCTCGACGAGGCCGTCATCGGCATGGCCCACCGCGGCCGCCTGAACGTGCTGGCCAACATCGTCGGCAAGCCGTACGGCAAGATCTTCGGCGAGTTCGAGGGCAACCTCGACCCGAAGTCGATGCACGGCTCCGGCGACGTCAAGTACCACCTGGGCTCCGAGGGCACCTTCACCGGCCTGGACGGCGAGACCATCAAGGTCTCGCTCGCCGCGAACCCCTCCCACCTGGAGGCGGTCGACCCGGTCGTCGAGGGCATCGTCCGCGCCAAGCAGGACGTGCTGGACCAGGGCGGCACCACCTTCCCGGTGCTGCCGATCCAGATCCACGGCGACGCGGCCTTCGCCGGCCAGGGCGTGGTCGCGGAGACGCTGAACATGTCGCAGCTGCGCGGCTACCGCACCGGTGGCACCATCCACCTGGTGGTCAACAACCAGGTCGGCTTCACCGCCGCCCCGGCCAGCAGCCGCTCGTCGATGTACTGCACCGACGTCGCGCGGATGATCGAGGCCCCGATCTTCCACGTGAACGGCGACGACCCGGAGGCCGTGGTCCGCGTCGCGCGGCTCGCCTTCGAGTTCCGTCAGGAGTTCCACAAGGACGTCGTCATCGACCTCATCTGCTACCGCCGCCGCGGTCACAACGAGGCCGACAACCCGTCGTTCACCCAGCCGCTGATGTACGACCTGATCGACAAGAAGCGCTCGGTGCGCAAGCTCTACACCGAGGGTCTGATCGGTCGCGGCGACATCACCATGGAAGAGGCGGAGCAGGCGCTCCAGGACTTCCAGGGCCAGCTGGAGAAGGTCTTCGCCGAGGTCCGCGACGCCGCGGGCGCCCAGGCGAGCACCACCAACGGCAAGCCGGTCGCGGACTTCCCGGTCAACATCCAGACCGGCATCTCCGAGGAGATGGTCAAGCGGATCGCCGCCTCGCAGGTCAACCTGCCGGAGTGGCTGACCGTCCACCCGCGTCTGTTCCCGCAGCTGCAGCGCCGCGCCGCCTCGGTCGAGGACAACACCATCGACTGGGCGATGGGCGAGACCCTCGCCATCGGCTCGCTGCTGATGGAGGGTCACCCCGTCCGCCTGGCCGGCCAGGACTCGCGCCGCGGCACCTTCGGCCAGCGCCACGCGGTGCTGATCGACCGGAACACCGGCGAGGACTACACCCCGCTGCTGTACCTGACGGAGGACCAGGCCCGCTACACCGTCTACGACTCGCTGCTCAGCGAGTACGCGGCGATGGGCTTCGAGTACGGCTACTCCCTCACCCGGCCGAACGCGCTGGTGATGTGGGAGGCGCAGTTCGGTGACTTCGTCAACGGCGCGCAGACCATGGTCGACGAGTACATCGCCTCGGCCGAGCAGAAGTGGGGCCAGCACTCCGGCGTCACCCTGCTGCTGCCGCACGGCTACGAGGGCCAGGGCCCGGACCACTCGTCCGCCCGCCCGGAGCGCTTCCTCCAGATGTGCGCGCAGGACAACATGACGGTCGCGATGCCGACCCTGCCGTCGAACTACTTCCACCTGCTCCGCTGGCAGGCGCACAACCCGCACCACAAGCCGCTCATCGTCTTCACCCCGAAGTCGATGCTGCGTCTGAAGGCCGCGGCGTCCGCCACCAGCGAGTTCCTCAGCGGCTCGTTCCGCCCGGTCATCGGTGACACCACCGTCGACCCGGCCAACGTCCGCAAGGTGGTCATCACGGCGGGCAAGTTCTACTACGACATCGAGGCCGCCCGGGCCGAGCGCGGGGTCACCGACACCGCCATCGTCCGGGTGGAGCGGCTCTACCCGCTCCCGGTCGCCGAGCTCCAGGAGGAGCTGGCCCGCTACGGCGACGACGTCCAGTTCATCTGGGCCCAGGAGGAGCCGGCCAACCAGGGCGCGTGGCCGTTCATCGCCATGAACCTGGTCGACCACCTCCAGGTCGTCATCGGCCGCTCCGCGGGCGCCGCCCGCCTGCGCCGGGTCGCCCGCAACGCGTCCTCCGCCCCGGCGGTCGGCTCGGCCAAGCGGCACGCCGCCGAGCAGCAGGGGCTGCTGGAGGAGATCTTCACCATCTGACCCCGCGTCAGCAGCAGGGCCCGAGGGCCCCGTCCACCGCTCCGGCGGCGGGCGGGGCCCTCGGCCGTGCGGTCAGAGGGCGATGTCGTGGATGTCCTTGCCCCCGACGAACATCCGCTCGTGGTCGGAGGCGAAGTAGCTGCCGAGGTCCGCGTCCCGGATCCGGAACCCGCGCACGCCGTGCGGGTCCCGCCCGAACGCGCAGTAGACCACCTGGTCGTCGATCACCGCGATGCTCAGCGCCTCGCTGGTGCCCCGTCCGCCGCCGTTCTCCACCACCTTGAGCACGTACCGGCTCCGCCCCAGCCGGTCCACGGCGTCCCGCTGCCCGGCGGCCCAGGCCCGCAGGCCGGCGGTCCGCGGCGGCACCATGATCCGGAGCAGCTGGCGCCCCTCCCCGCCGCCGGCCCAGCGGACGCAGGCGTCGAAGTACTCCTCGGCCACCGGACCGAGCCGGGCCGGCGGCTCGTTCCGCAGGTAGCTGGCCCGCACCGTGCGCTGGGCCTGCTCGACCTCGGCCCGCAGCGCCCGGTAGAACTCCGCGTAGTTGCGGTAGACGGTCAGCTCGGCGTGCCCGTTCAGCCTCGCCTCCAGGGCCGCCGCGGTGGCCCGCTGACGGATCGCCATCGCCTCCTGGCCCAGCAGGATGCCGGTGACCCCGGCCAGCACGACGGTCAGTGTCCACCGCTCCATGCCGGCCGCGTCACCGACCAGGTTGAAGACCAGCACCACCAGCGTGGCCAGCAGCGACCCGGCCAGCAGGATCCGCTCCAGCCACGCCGTCCAACGACTCGCCATCCCGTTCCCCCCCTTCTCGCGCCCGGGCGGGCGCCCCCGCATTCACTCTCGTCCGCCCGCCCCCGCGCAAGACCCGACTCCCCTGGCGTTGCCCCGAGTTGAAGCACTCGGGGCGCATCCGCACCACCGCCTCCGGGGCCCGCGGGGACGGGCGACTATCCTGGCCGGGTCACACCACGAGCGACCGGAGCAGAGCGTGTACTTCACCGACCGAGGCATCGAGGAGCTGCAGAGCCGTCGCGGCGAGGAGGAGGTCAGCTTCGAGTGGCTGGCCGACCGGCTGCGCGAGTTCGTCGACCTCAACCCGGACTTCGAGGTCCCGGTCGAGCGGCTGGCCACCTGGCTGGCCCGGCTCGACGACGAGGACGAGGACTGACCCGCGGGTCTCCAGCGGGACCCCTTACGGGCCCGGACGGCTGCGGCCGTCCGGGCCCGTACTGCTTCCTCGGGGTGAACCCTGAGAGACCCCCGAGACCTGTTCCGGCCTCCTTGACTTCGCCTCCACGCGATATATCGTGTTATTCGAGGGGGACGCGATACATCGCGTATCCGACTACGGGAGGCGGGACGGAACCATGGGCAAGTGGACGGTCGAGGGGCCGGAGAAGATCAGCTTCGAGGAGCCGGTGAACGTGCTCCAGGTCCGGGTGGTGGCCGGTGCGGTGAACGTGGTCGCCGCCGAGGGCCCGGCCCGGCTGGAGGTCACCGAGCTGGAGGGTGACCCGCTGCTGGTCTCCCTGGAGGACGGCGTCCTCACGGTCACCTACAAGGACCTCTCCTGGAGCGAGCTCTCGGACTCGGCCAAGTCGGTCGAGAAGGTGAAGAGCTTCTTCGAGGGCCTGCGCCGCAAGCGCCGCGCGGTGGTCTCGCTGACCGTCCCGGCCGCCGCCGAGGTCAAGGTCGGCTCGGTCTCCGCCGACACCACCGTCTCCGGGGTGGCCGGCCGGGTGAGCGTGCAGGGCGCGAACGGCGAGACCACCCTGGTCGGCCTCAGCGGCCGGGCCGACGTGAACTCGGTGACCGGTGACGTGAACGCCCAGGCGGTGGCCGGCGAGCTCAAGGTCCACACCGTCTCCGGGCACCTCACCGTGGTGGCCGGCAGCGGCGAGAAGCTGCACGCCAAGTCGGTCAGCGGCTCCGTCACCCTGGACCTGGACGCCACCACCCCGACCGACCTGCACGTGGCCACGGTCAGCGGCCCGGTCGCCGTCCGGCTGCCCTCGCAGGCCGACACCAAGGTGGAGGCCGGCTCCACCGGCGGCGAACTCTCCAGCACCTTCGAGGAGTTGACCATCGGCGGGAGCTGGGGCACCCGCAAGCTCTCCGGCCAGCTGGGCTCCGGCACCGGCCGGCTCCAGGTGAACACCGTCTCCGGCGCGGTCACCGTGGTGCGCCGCCCCGAGACCGAGGAGGGCCAGGTGCGCTTCACCAAGGAGCTGCCCGCCGCCCCCGCCGACGCCCCCGCCGACGCCCCGGCCACCGACGAGACCCCTCGGGAGAGCTGACATGACCCCCGTCTTCGGCCACGGCCGCCTGCGCCTGTACCTGCTCAAGCTGCTGGACGAGTCCCCGCGCCACGGCTACGAGGTGATCCGCCTGCTGGAGGAGCGCTTCCAGGGCCTGTACGCGCCCTCGGCCGGCACCGTCTACCCCCGGCTCGCCAAGCTGGAGCAGGAGGGCCTGGTCACCCAGAGCACCGAAGGGGGCCGCAAGGTCTACCGGCTGACCGAGGCCGGGCGCACCGAGCTGGCGGCCCGTCAGGCCGAGCTGGCCGAGCTGGAGGTGGAGATCCGGGACTCGGTGGCGCAGCTCGCCGGGGCGATCCGCGAGGACGTCCGGGACACCGCCAAGGACCTCCGCGAGGAGATCTGGGGCGCGGCCAAGGGCGCCCCGAAGTCCGAGGACACCGCCGGGGCGGCCCCGGGCGCCGACCCGTGGGCCGGGCCCTGGGGCGAGAAGGAGTCCTGGCAGCGCGCCAAGCAGGAGTTCGCCCAGTTCAAGGCGGAGGCCAAGGAGCAGGCCAAGCGCGCCAAGGAGCAGGAGCGGACCGCCAAGCAGCAGGCCAAGGCCGCCGAGGCGGAGGCCCGCCGGCTGCGCGAGGAGGCCAAGGCCTCCCGGACGGCCGCCCAGCAGGAGGCGCTGCGGATCAAGCGCCGGGTCGAGCAGCACGTCAAGGAGGCCGCCTCGCGCGGCGACTGGTCCACCGGTCTGTCCGAGGGCCTGGCCGAGATCACCCGCTCGCTCTCCGGCCTGGCCGATGCCGCCAAGTGGGGCGCCGGCTCCGTCGCCGAGGACATCAAGGTCTCCCGGGTCGACTTCGAGAAGGACCGGGGCACGGAGAACGACCGGGGTGCCGAGAAGCCCGTCGACCTCCCCGGCTGGGCGGTCACCGACCCGGCCGGCGATCCGGCCCGCGAGCTGGAGCGGCTGCTGGACCGCTTCCGCGACCAAGTCCGCGACGCCGCCCGCGACCACGGCGTCACCCGGGCCGGCCTCGCCGAGGCCCAGGCCACCCTGGCGGCCGCCGCCGAACGGCTGCGCCGCCCCCGGGGCTGATGCCCCGTCACCCCGCCCGGGCCGCCCTCGGGCCGCCCGGAGGGCGGTCAGGGGCGCGGGGAACTGCGCGAGACGGAAGAACAAGACCCGTGTGCCGGGTACGGAGCCCCACTTGCAAGTGAGTGTCCGTACCCGGCATACGGGTCGTCGCGTTCCCCTTCGCGCAGTTCCTCGCGCCCCTGACCGCCCTCCGGGCGGTCCGAGGGCGGCCGGGGCGTCAGGGTTCGAGGACGAGCTTGCCGAAGACGTCGCCCTTGGCCAGCCGGGCGAAGGCGTCCCGGGCCTCGGTGAGCGGCAGCACGGTGTCGACCACCGGCCGTACCCCGGAGGTGGCGCAGAGCGCGAGCAGCGCCGCCAGCTCCTCCTTGGTGCCCATGGTGGAGCCCTGGACGTTGAGCTCCAGGAAGAAGATCCGGTTCAGCTCGGCGGCCTTCGGGCTGGGGCCGGAGGTGGCGCCGGAGATGACGATCGAGCCGCCCGGCTTCAGCGACTTGACGGAGTGTGACCAGGTCGCGGCGCCGACGGTCTCCATCACCGCGTCCACCCGCTCGGGCAGCCGGGCGCCGCTCTCGAAGGCGGCGTCGGCCCCGAGCTCCACCGCCCGGGCCCGCTTGGCCTCGTCCCGGCCGGTGACCCAGACCCGCAGGCCAGCCGCCTTGGCGAGCACGATCAGCGCGGTGGCCACGCCGCCGCCGGCGCCCTGCACCAGCACGGTCTGGCCGGGCTTGGCGGCGGCCTTGGTGAAGAGCATCCGGTACGCGGTCAGCCAGGCGGTGGGCAGGCAGGCGGCCTCCGCGAAGGAGAGCTCGGCGGGCTTGGGCAGCAGGTTCCAGGTCGGGACGGCGACCCGCTGGGCGAAGGTGCCCTGGTACTTCTCGGTGAGGATGGTGCGCGGCTCGTCCGGACCCACCCCGTGGCCGCTCTGGCCGATCACCGAGTGGATGACCACCTCGTTGCCGTGCTCGTCGACGCCGGCGGCGTCGCAGCCGAGGATCATCGGCAGCCGCTCGGCGGGCAGGCCCACCCCGCGCAACGACCACAGGTCGTGGTGGTTGAGGGTGGCGGCCCTGACCGTCACCACGCTCCAGCCGGGCCGGGCCTCGGGCTCCGGGAGCTCGCCCAGCTCCAGTGCGCTGAGCGGGTCGTCGGCGTCGATGCGGGCTGCGTAGGCGGCGAACATGGACCGGACACTAGCGGCGAACGCCCACCAACGGGAACGGGGCGCGGGTGTGACGGCGGTAACCGTCACACCCACGCCCCGTGGGTGCCATGGGGTCGGACGTCGCGTCAGATCCGAGCGACGCCCTCGCGGCGGGCGGCCTCGGCCACCGCCTTGGTGACGGCCGGGGCGACCCGCGGGTCGAACGGCGAGGGGATGACCCGCTGCGGGGTCAGCTCGTCGGCGACCACGGCGGCCAGCGCCTCGGCGGCGGCCAGCTTCATGCCCTCGGTGATCCGGGTGGCCCGGACCTGGAGCGCACCGGCGAAGATGCCGGGGAAGGCCAGCACGTTGTTGATCTGGTTCGGGAAGTCCGAGCGGCCGGTGGCGACCACGGCGGCGTAGCGGTGGGCGACCTCGGGGTGGATCTCCGGGGTGGGGTTGGCCATCGCGAAGACGAAGCAGCCCTCGGCCATGGTGGCCACGACGTCCTCGGGGACGGTGCCGCCGGAGACGCCGATGAAGACGTCGGCGCCGGCCAGCGCGTCGGCCAGCGAGCCCTTCAGGCCGGTGCGGTTGCTGAGGGCGGCGATCTCGGCCTTGACGTCGGTCAGGTCGCCCCGGCCGTCGTACACCACGCCCTTGCGGTCGCAGACCGCGACGTCGCCGATCCCGGCGGCCAGCAGCATCTTGGCGATGGCGATGCCGGCCGCGCCCGCGCCGGAGATGACGGCGCGGAGCGAGCCGATCTCACGGCCCGTCACCTTGGCGGCGTTCCAGAGCGCGGCGGTGGTGACGATCGCGGTGCCGTGCTGGTCGTCGTGGAAGATCGGGATGTCCAGGGCCTCCTGGAGCCGCTTCTCGATCTCGAAGCAGCGCGGGGCGGAGATGTCCTCCAGGTTGACGCCGCCGAAGGACGGGGCGAGCCGCACCACGGTCTCGACGATCTCGTCGACCTCGGTGCAGGCGAGCGCGATCGGCACCGCGTCCACGCCGCCGAACTGCTTGAACAGGATGGCCTTGCCCTCCATCACGGGCAGCGAGGCCTCCGGGCCGATGTCGCCCAGGCCGAGCACGGCGGTGCCGTCGGTGACGACGGCGACCACGTTGGACTTCCAGGTGTAGTCGTTGACCAGCTCGGGCTGCTCGGCGATGGCCGTGCAGACCTTGGCGACACCGGGGGTGTAGGCGAGGGACAGGTCGTCCGCATCGCGCACCGGCACCGTCGCCCGGACCTCCATCTTGCCGCCCCGGTGGAGCGCGAAAACGGCGTCGACCGGGTCGTCGGTCTCAGTGCTGGTGTGGATGATCTCCGCTGCCACGATGACCTCTTCGTCATTTGTTCAGCGAGAGCGCGCACACCGACGGGCCGAGACCCGCTCGGGCCTCCCGGACGGGATGCCGAAAAACCCGGGCCGCCTGAGCGGACCCGGACGAGGGGTCGGGGCGCTGCAGTCGGGCGGCGCCCTCGAATGAGGGTTTTATGGGTGTCTCTGCGGTTGTGCTTCCGGTCTGCCCTGGCCGGTTCCGGTGGGTACCGGATCACGACCCTAGGCCGGACAGAGGCATCGCACCTATGCCTTTTTGTCCTTTTCACGCGGACGTCATCCGCAGGTCGGGCAGTTGACGACCGCCGGTTTCGGAAGTACCGACGGCCCTGCTCCGACTGCGCACGATCGTGCACGCACACCCGCAGGATCGAACACCAGGCACGGAGGGGAGCTGGCGCCTCGAATCCGGAGTCTGCGTACCCGACTTCCGGTTCTGCGCGCCCCGGGTCTGTCGCGACCCGGCGGCCTGGGGTTCTGATCGGGGGTCACCCGATACCCGATTCTGACACATCCGAGACCCGCCCCGGCAGGGCGGGATGCCACACTCCGGACACCCGGCTCCAGTCGGGACTGCACAACCTCTCCCACAGGAGGAGCAGCACCCTCATGCAGCGCAATTCCCCCATATTCCGTCATATCGCCCGCACCACCGCCCCGTTGGCCGCCGCCTCCGTCCTGCTGGCCGGCTGCGGTGCCGGGTCCGCGGCGAAGGGCCCGTCCGAGGACCCGCGCTCGATGCTCCCGGCCGCCGTCCGCGAGGCCGGCGTGCTCCGGGTCGGCTCCGACCTCAACTACGCCCCGGTGGAGTTCAAGGACCCGAACGGCCAGGCCACCGGCCTCGACCCGGAGATCGCCGAGGCGATCGGCCGGCAGCTGGGCCTGCGGGTCGAGTTCGTCGACACGCCCTTCGAGAAGCTCGTCCCCGGGCTGTACGCCAAGCAGTACGACGTCGTGATGTCCGCGCTCAGCGACAACCGGCAGCGCCGCGAGGGCACCGACGACAACGGCACCCAGGTGGGTCCCGGGGTGGACTTCGTCGACTACTTCATCGCCGGGACCTCGATCCTGGTGAAGAAGGGCAACCCGAAGGGCATCAAGTCCATCGACGACCTCTGCGGCCACCCGGTCGCGCTCCAGCGCGGCACCACCCAGGACGCGATCGTCGCCCGGCAGACCACGGCCTGCACCAAGGCGGGAAAGCCCCTCACGGTCAAGCTCTTCGACACCGACGACCAGGCACTGGCCGAGGTGCGGGCCGGCCGTGCGGTGGCCGACCTGAACGACTTCCCGGTGGCCGCGTACGTGGCCCAGCAGCAGGACGGCGGAAAGACCTTCGAGGTGGCCAGCGCCCAGATCCAGCCCGGCCCCTACGGGATCGCGCTGGCGAAGGACAACACCGCGCTGCGCGACGCGCTGGCCAAGGCACTCGACCGGGTGATCCGCGGCGGCGAGTACGACAAGATCCTCGCCAAGTGGAACGTCTCGGCCGGCGCCGCGCAGAACGCCGTGGTCAACGGCGGGTTCTGACGCTCCGGAGCCTTCCGGTCCGCATACTTATACGCGGAGTGACAGGGGCGCGGTATTCGTCCGGATAGCGGACGCTCTGCCCCCTCGTTATCCGATTTTGATCTGAATAGTGGTCCGTTACCGAATGCCTGGTGGCAGGATTCCCACCAACTCGGATCGCTACAGCCCACCTCGGCGGAGGGTGGCGTCAGCCCCGGCCCCCCGTGTACGCCGCTCCGCGGCGCGCTCCGCCCAGCCTCTCCCACAGGAGGAGACTCCCCCCATGACCGTCCGTAACCCGCGTACCCGCGTCCTCGCCGCCGGTGCCCTGCTCGCGACCGCCTCGCTGGTGCTCACCGCCTGCGGCAGCGACAGCAGCTCCTCCGGCGGGTCCGCGAGCCCGACCGCCTCCGTCAAGGCGGTCACCGCCGACGCCGCGCTGGCCGCGCTCGTCCCGGCCGACGTCAAGAGCTCCGGCAAGCTCGTGGTCGCGGCGGACGCCTCGTACGCCCCGAACGAGTTCAAGGACGACAAGGGCACCATCGTCGGCATGGACGTCGACCTGGCGAACGCGATCGCACAGAAGCTCGGCCTCACCGCGGACGTGCAGAACTCCCCGTTCACCGCGATCATCCCGGGCATCGCGGCGAACAAGTTCCAGCTCGGCATGAGCTCCTTCACGGACACCAAGGAGCGCGAGGCGACCGTCGACATGGTCACCTACTTCACCGCCGGCACCAGCGCCGCGGTGAAGAAGGGCAACCCGGAGAAGGTCACCGCGGACGACTACTGCGGCAAGAAGGTCGCGGTGCAGACCGGCACCACCCAGGCCGACGCGATCAAGGACACCATCAACCCGGCCTGCGCCAAGGCGGGCAAGCCCACCGTCCCGGGCGACGGCGACAAGTTCGACCTCCAGACGGACGTCACCAACGCGCTGGTCTCCGGCCGCGACCAGGTCATGCTGGCCGACTCCCCGGTCATCGACTACGCGATCAAGCAGACCAACGGCCAGCTGGAGAAGCTCGGCGGCACCACCGACTCCGCCCCCTACGGCATCGTGATCGCCAAGGGCTCCGCCCTCACCAAGGCGGTGCACGGCGCGGTCGAGGCGCTGATCGCGGACGGCACCTACAAGTCGATCCTCTCCAAGTGGGGCGTCGAGGCCGGCGCGATCGACAAGTCCGTGGTGAACGGCGCCGCAAGCTGACCTCCGGTCAGACCTGACTCCCCGAAGGTCCTTTCGTGAACTCTTCAGACCAAGGGGTGGTGAAGCAGCCGGCACGGCCCGAGAACATCAAGGCCGTGCCGGTCCGCCACCCCGGACGCTGGGCCGGAGCAGCGGTCATCACGGTCCTCGCCGCGATGCTGGTCCACGCCCTGTTCCAGAACAAGGCATTCCAGTGGAATGTCTTCTCCAAGTACTTCTTCGACTCCAGCGTGCTGCACGGCCTCGTCGTGACGCTGGAGCTGACCGCCCTGGCCATGGTGATGGGCCTGGTCGGCGGCATCCTGCTGGCGGTCATGCGGCTCTCCCCCAACCCGCTGCTGTCCGGCACCGCCTGGCTGTACATCTGGTTCTTCCGCGGCACCCCGGTGCTGGTACAGCTGGTCATCTGGTTCAACCTCGGCGCGCTCTGGCCGCGGCTGTCGATCGGCGTGCCGTTCGGCCCGGCCTTCTGGTCGGGCAGCACCAACGACCTGGTCCCGGTCTTCGTCGCGGCCCTGCTGGGCCTCGGCCTGAACGAGGCCGCCTACATGGCGGAGATCGTCCGCGGCGGCATCCAGTCGGTGGACGAGGGCCAGGCCGAGGCAGCGCACGCGCTCGGCATGAGCCGCTTCGCCACCATGCGGCGGATCGTGCTGCCGCAGGCCATGCGGGTGATCATCCCGCCGACCGGCAACGAGACCATCTCGATGCTGAAGACCACCTCGCTGGTCTCGGTGATCGCGCTGGAGGAGCTCTTCCGGGCCGGGCAGAACATCTCCTCCCGGACCTTCCAGGTCATCCCGCTGCTGATAGTGGTCAGCGTCTGGTACCTGCTGCTCACCTCGCTGCTGACGGTCGGTCAGTACTACATCGAGCGGCACTACGCCCGGGGCGCCAACCGCGCCCTGCCGCCCACCCCGCTGCAGCGGATGCGGGGCCTGTTCCAGGGCCGCAACGTGCCGCCCGCCCCGCCGAACGTGGCAGCGGCCGGCACCGGCGGCAGCGCCTCCGGCGCCGGCGGAATGGGAGGCATCGGATGACCGAGCTCAGCAAGTCCGCGCACCCGATGGTCAAGGCCGAGGGCGTGCGGAAGTCCTACGGCCAGGTCGAGGTGCTCAAGGGCATCGACCTGGAGGTCCGCCAGGGCGAGGTGTTCTGCCTGATCGGCCCGTCCGGTTCCGGCAAGTCGACCTTCCTCCGGTGCATCAACCACCTGGAGAAGATCAACGGCGGCTTCCTGTCGGTCGACGGCGAGCTGGTCGGCTACCGGCAGAAGGGCGACCGGCTCTACGAGCTGAAGGACCGTGAGGTCGCGCTCAAGCGCCGGGACATCGGCATGGTCTTCCAGCGCTTCAACCTCTTCCCGCACATGACCGCGGTGGAGAACATCATGGAGGCACCGCTCCAGGTCAAGGGCGAGGGCAAGGCCGAGGCCAAGGAGCGGGCGATGGCCCTGCTGGAGCGGGTCGGCCTGGCCGACAAGGCCGGCAACTACCCCTCCCAGCTCTCCGGCGGCCAGCAGCAGCGGGTGGCGATCGCCCGCGCGCTGGCCATGAAGCCCAAGCTGATGCTCTTCGACGAGCCCACCTCCGCGCTCGACCCGGAGCTGGTCGGCGACGTCCTGGACGTCATGCGCGACCTGGCCCGGGACGGCATGACCATGGTCGTGGTCACCCACGAGATGGGCTTCGCCCGCGAGGTCGGCGACGCGCTGGTCTTCATGGACGGCGGCGTGGTGGTCGAGTCCGGCCACCCGCGCGAGGTGCTGACCAACCCGCAGCACGAGCGCACCCGGAGCTTCCTCTCCAAGGTGCTCTGACCCGCGCACGCCCCCGGGGAGCCCCGGTGAGCCCTTCCGGCTCACCGGGGCTCCCCTTTCCGTTCACCGAGGTAATACCCTAGGAGCAGCTCACCCGTTACCGGCCCTGGAAGGACCACCGTGGAGCTCGCCGCGTACGCCAACTTCGCCGTTCGCCTGGTGAACAGCGAGGAGCCCGACCGGGGCACCGACTCGCTGACCTCGGTCGAGGCCGTGCGGTCGCTGTTCGGCCCCTCCTCGCAGGCGGCCCGGCTGGCGGACGAGAGCGACCTGCCGCGGCTGCGCGCGGTGCGGACCAGGCTGCGCGGGGTCTTCGAGGCCGCGGCCGAGGGCGACGAGGTGCGCGGGGTCGACCTGCTGAACAGCCTGCTGGTCGAGTACCCCGTCAGCCCGCTGGTCTCCGGGCACGACTACCTGGACGACGCCGGCCGCCCGCGCTGGCACCTGCACCTGGCCGACAACGCGCCGACCGCCGCCGCCAACTTCACCGCGGTGGCCTGCATGGGCCTGGCCATCCACCTCACCGAGCTGGGCGCGGACCGGCTCGGCATCTGCCAGGCCGCGCCCTGCCGCAACTCCTACCTGGACACCTCCACCAACCGCTCCCGGCGCTACTGCTCCGACCGCTGCGCCACCCGGGCGAACGTGGCCGCCTACCGCGCCCGCAAGCGCGAGGAGGCCCGTCAGGCGGCCGCCGCCGGCTGACGGCGCGGCAGGCCGAGGCGGCAGAGCACCTGACCGAGGATCAACTCCTCGGGGACCGCGCCGTACTGACGGCTGTCGGTCTCCACGAAGGGGTTGTCGGAGAGCATCCACCAGCCCTCCGGGCGCCGCTCCACCGCCCGTTTGAGCACCAGCAGGCCGCTGTGGCGGGGGTGTTCGAAGAGCGCGACCCGCCCGGGGCGCGGCGCCGCGCCGTACCGGACCAGCACCCGGTCGCCGTCCCGCAGGGCGGGCCGCATCGAGGGCCCGGCGACCAGCACCACCCCGAACGGCAGGAGCCCGTCACGCTGCTGTCGGTCCGTCATGCACCCTCCGTCCGGCCAAACCCAGGACCGAAGGGTAATCTCTGGCGCGGGAAGACGATTCAGAGAGGACTCCCCATGCGTCTGTTTGCTTCGCGCGTCACCGCGCACGCCCACTGCGACCTGCCCTGCGGCGTGTACGACCCGGCCCAGGCCCGGATCGAGGCCGAGTCGGTCAAGGCCACCCAGGAGAAGTACCAGGCCAACGAGGACGCGGTCTTCCGGGCCCGCGCCATCGTCATCAAGGAGGAGCGGGCCGAGCTGGTCAAGCACCACCTCTCGGTGCTGCACACCGACTACTTCAAGGCCCCGCACTTCGAGAAGTACCCGCAGCTGCACGAGCTGTTCAACAACGCGGGCAAGGCGGCCTCGGCCGCCAAGGCGTCCACCGACCCGGCCACCGGCCAGGCCCTGCTGGACCTGATCGCGGAGATCGACAGCATCTTCTGGGAGACCAAGAAGGCCTGACGCCCCGCCACCGGTGCCCCGGTCGTTCCCACCGGAACGGCCGGGGCACCGGCTCGTCCGGGCCCGGGAGAACTCACAGCCGCGCGACCCCGGTGCCCGAGTAGGCTCGCCGTATGATCCGCGAAGTAACGCCGTCCGACGTCCCCCTGATCCTCGACCTGATCCGCGAGCTGGCGGAGTACGAGAAGGCCCCCGACGAGGCCGTGGCCACCGAGGAGCAGCTGCACGCCTCGCTGTTCGGCCCGAACCCCGCCGTCTTCGGCCTGATCGCCGAGGAGGACGGCAGCGGCGAGGCGGTCGGCTTCGCCCTCTGGTTCCGGAACTTCTCCACCTGGCGCGGCACCCACGGGATCTACCTGGAGGACCTGTACGTCCGCCCGACCGCGCGCGGCGGCGGCCACGGCAAGGCCCTGCTCACCGAGCTGGCCCGGATCTGCGTGCGCAACGGCTACTCCCGGCTGGAGTGGACCGTGCTGGACTGGAACGAGCCGGCCATCGGTTTCTACCGCTCGCTGGGCGCGGTGGGCATGGACGAGTGGACCGTGCACCGGCTGACCGGCGAGGCGCTGGCCGTCCTCGGCGCCGAGTAGCGGACCTCCGTGGCTGCCACGGCAGTTCGAACTCCTTCGCCCGTTCCCGTGACGGACGTCCTGGATCGCGACAAGCGTCGGTCCGGCGCGGTAACGTCTCGGGCGGATGCGCGGCGTTCCGACCTCTCCCGTATGGGTATGACCGGTACGTACCGCACCACCCCTCTTCACAGTTGGGGCTGAGCAGTTGAACCGAGCAACAGGAAGTGCCGCGGCCTCCCGGCCGCAAGCACCGCGCGTCACCCAGGAGGTGAGGGTGTCCCAGATCGACGGCGATCCCGGAGTGAAGGACTTCGTCGAAGTCCGGCTGCCCGCGGCGGGGGCGTACCTCTCGGTGCTGCGAACGGCGACGGCCGGTCTCGCGGCCCGGTTGGACTTCACCCTCGACGAGATCGAGGACCTCCGGATCGCGGTGGACGAAGCCTGCGCCATCCTGCTCCAGCAGGCTGTCCCGGGCTCCGTGCTGAGCTGCGAGTTCCGCCTGGTCGGTGACTCGCTCCGGGTCACCGTGGCGGCCCCGACCACCGACGGCCGGGCCCCCGAACGGGACACCTTCGCCTGGACGGTGCTCTCCGCACTGGCCGGCGAGGTGGAGTCCACGGTCGCCGCGGACAACACCGTGAGCATCAGTCTGCACAAGAAGCGCGGCGGAGCACCGGTCGCGGTGTGAGTCCACTCGCGAAGCCGTACGCGCGGCCCGGCCGCGCGTACGGCTCCCCGTACCGCAGCGCGGTACGACCCTCAGTGAAGTGCTCCCGGAACGGAACGGGTGACCGCCGTGAGTGATCTCGACCGCACGACCATGGCCCCGGGCCCGGCCGCCACCGCAGAGGTGACCGTGCCGGCCCAGCCGAGCACCGCCGCCCCGACCCCTGCCCGATCCGACCCCGCCGACGTGCACCCGAAGGACAACCATCGGATGACCCAGCCGACAGACCCGCCGAACGACCAGCAGCCCGCCCCGCCGGTGCGTCCGCCGGTCGCCGGAGCCGTCCCGGCCCAGGCGCACCGCTCCGGCGCGCCGGACCGGGAGGCCGCGCGGGCGCTCTTCGTCCGGCTGGCCGAACTGGAGGACGGGTCGCCCGAGCGGGTCGAACTGCGCAACCAGCTGGTCCGGATGCACATCCCGCTGGTCGAGCACCTGGCCCGCCGCTTCCGCAACCGCGGCGAGCCGCTGGACGACCTCACCCAGGTCGCCACCATCGGCCTGATCAAGTCGGTGGACCGCTTCGACGTCGAGCGCGGCGTGGAGTTCTCCACCTACGCCACCCCGACCATCGTCGGCGAGATCAAGCGGCACTTCCGGGACAAGGGCTGGGCGGTCCGGGTGCCCCGCCGCCTCCAGGAGCTGCGGCTCTCGCTCACCACGGCGACCAGCGAGCTCTCCCAGCGGCACGGCCGCTCCCCCACGGTGCACGAGCTGGCCGAGCACCTCGGCATCTCCGAGGAGGACGTGCTGGAGGGCCTGGAGTCGGCCAACGCCTACTCCACGCTCTCCCTCGACGTGCCGGACAGCGACGACGAGTCCCCCGCGGTGGCCGACACCCTGGGCGCCACGGACGAGGCGCTGGAGGGCGTCGAGTACCGCGAGTCGCTCAAGCCGCTGCTGGCCCAACTCCCGCCCCGGGAGCAGAAGATCCTGGTGCTGCGGTTCTTCCGGAACATGACGCAGTCCCAGATCGCGGCCGAGGTCGGCATCTCCCAGATGCACGTCTCCCGGCTGCTGGCCCGCACCCTGGCCCAGCTCCGGGAGAAGCTCCTCGTCGAGGAGTGACGGACCGTCAGGCGTCTTCGGCGGTGCTCTGCGACGCGTAGAGCACCGCCGTCACCTTCGGGTTGAGCAGTGCGCCGATGCCGACCAGGCCGAGCACGCCGATCACCACGCCGAGCACCTGCGTCGCACCGCCGTTCTGCCACATGTAGTAGGCGACCGGCAGGCAGATCGAGTTGGTCAGCACGGCCGGGGTGCGGCCCCAGCGGCGCAGCCGCAGCAGCGCCCGCCCGGCCAGCAGCGGCTGGAGGCCGAGCAGCAGCAGGATCACCCCGCCGAACTCGCTGCGGCCCAGCGCCGGGGAGTCCCAGAAGAACCCGGCGATCACGTCGTAGACACCCCAGCCGGCCAGCGCCGCGCCCTCCAGGGCGGTGATCGCCGCGCCGACGACGAGGGCGGTGGGCCGGGCGGGTCCGGTGGTCATGGAATCGGTGGTCACTCCAGCAGGGTAGCCGCAGCCGTTCGCACCCCGACCCGTAGGCTGAGCGCCATGCGCGCTCTCCTGGTCGTGAACCCGAAGGCGACCACCACCAGTGGACGCACCCGAGACGTGCTGATCCACGCCCTGCGCAGCGACCTCCGGCTGGAGGTGGCCCAGACGGAGTACCGGGGGCACGCCCACGACCTGGCCGAAGGGGCCGCCGACCGCGGCTTCGACCTGGTGGTCTCGCTGGGCGGCGACGGCACGGTCAACGAGATCGTCAACGGGCTGCTCGCGCACGGCCCCTCCGATCGGGTGCCCCGGCTGGCCGTGGTCCCCGGCGGCTCGACCAACGTCTTCGCCCGCACCCTCGGCCTCCCCAACGACCCGGTGGAGGCCACCGGTGCCCTGCTGGACGCCCTGGAGCACCGCCGCGAGCGGGCCGTCAGCCTGGGCAAGGCGATGAGCGAGGGCTGCCCGGACCGCTGGTTCACCTTCACCGCCGGCCTCGGTTTCGACGCCGGCGTGGTGGGCCGGGTGGAGGCCCAGCGGCGGGCCGGGAAGAAGTCCACCCACGCGCTCTACGTGAGCCAGGCACTACGCCACTTCGTCACCGAGCGTGATCATCGCCGCAATGGCCCCATCCGCCTGGAAATCAACGGTCAGGAGACCGTCCCGGGCCTCGTCCTGGCCATAGTCAGCAACACCTCGCCCTGGACCTTCCTGGGCAGCCGTCCGGTCTTCCCCTCCCCCTCCGCGTCCTTCGACACCGACCTGGACATCTTCGGCATCACTCGAATGACCGCGTTCGGCACGGCTCGAACGGTGCGTCAGATTCTGCGTTCGCACACGGCTTCGGAAGGCGGCACAGGGCCGTCCGGCCCTACGGGCAAGCACCTCGTCTCCTACCACGACGTCCGACACTTCACCTTGGTTTCACAGGAACCGGCCCCGTTTCAGGTCGACGGGGATCACCTTGGAGACAGGAGTCGCGTCAGTTTCACAGGCGTTCGGCGGGCACTGCGTGTGATTGTGTGACCAGAAGGGCCTGTTGCCCTTCTTCTCGAACGCACAAGCCCCCTTCACCCCATAGAAGTACGGGCTGTGAGCTAGGCGACACCGAAGAATCAAAAATTTCCAGCCGAAGGGGGTTGTATCCGAGCCCGAGGTTTGCGAACCTCTACATGGCGATCGGGACACGTCGCAGCGGGACATACCGCGACAAGCTCCCTTGATAGCCCGAACCCCCTCCAGCACAGACCCGCAGGCCCCACGGGGCCTTTGGTCCCTTTTGCTGTCGCGGGATTCGTGAAAGCGTTCACATTCACAAGCCACCATCGATTGCGTCGGCCGGGCCACAGCCTGCCGACCGGAGGAGTTGGACGAACATGGACTGGCGCCACCGCGCTGTCTGTCGCGAAGAGGACCCGGAGCTGTTCTTCCCGATCGGGAACACCGGCCCTGCTCTGCTGCAGATCGAGGAAGCCAAGGCCGTGTGCCGCCGTTGCCCCGTCATGGAGCAGTGCCTCCAGTGGGCGCTCGAGACCGGCCAGGACGCCGGCGTCTGGGGCGGCATGAGCGAGGACGAGCGTCGTGCGATGAAGCGCCGCGCCGCCCGCAACCGGGCCCGTACCGCCTGAGGAACCGTCAGCCCCGCCTGATCAATCCACGATCAAGGGTCAGGCAGCGCCGCACGGCGCGCCGGGCCTTCCCCAACGCGGGTACTTGATAGTGTTCACTTAGAGCAATACCGTGGAGCTGTGGCGCTCACCGTGTGCAACACGTGCAGCGGGCACCACGCGACACCAAAGAGCCCCCGTTCCGGCCGACTCCCCCCGACGGCCGGAACGGGTTGAGAGGCCCTGTCGACCCACCCCCCCGGTCGACAGGGCCTCGTATCTTTCTGGGCCCACTCGCCTTCGGGCCGCGCGCAGCGCTACCGCACCGGGATCTCCAGGATCACCTTGGTCCCGCCCTCCGGCGCCGCCACCATGTCGAAGCTGCCGCCGAGTTCGTTGGTCGCCAGGGTCCGGACGATCTGCAGCCCGAGGTTCCCGGACGTCTGCGGGTCGAAGCCCTCCGGCATGCCGCTCCCGTCGTCCTGCACCGTGATCAGCAGGTACTCCTCCGGCCTGGTCCCGCCGTTCCAGCTGTCCGACCAGCCCGTACCGCTGGCCGGTGCCCTCCCCCGGAGCGCGCTGACCTCCAGGTTGCCCCCGGCGCTCGGCCCGAAGGCGTGCTCCAGCGCGTTCTGCAGCAGCTCGGTGAGCACCATCGCCAGCGGCGTGGCCATCTCCGCCGACAGGATGCCGAAGGACCCGGTGCGCCGGGTGGCGACGCGGCCGTCCTGGGAGAGCTCCATCACCATGGCCAGCACCCGGTCGGCGATCTCGTCGAAGGCCACCGCCTCGTCCAGGCCCTGGGAGAGCGTCTCGTGCACGATGGCGATCGAGCCGACCCGCCGGACCGCCTCGTCCAGCGCGGCCCGCCCGGACTCCGAGTCCATCCGCCGGGCCTGCAGCCGCAGCAGCGCCGCCACCGTCTGGAGGTTGTTCTTCACCCGGTGGTGGATCTCCCGGATGGTCGCGTCCTTGGTCATCAACTCCCGGTCGCGGCGCCGGAGTTCGGTGACGTCCCGGCAGAGCACCAGCGAACCGGTGAGCGTCCCCTTGGGCTTGAGCGGGATGGCCCGCAGGGTGACCACGCCGCCCTGCACCTCGACCTCGGTCTGCCGCGGGGCCCAGCCGCTGGCCAGCTTGACCAGGGCCTCGTGCACCGCGGCGCGCGAGGGCGGCACCAACTCGGCGGTGGCGCGGCCGAGATGACTGCCCACCAGGTCGGTGGTGAGGCCCAGCCGGTGGTAGGCGGAGAGCGCGTTGGGGCTGGCGTAGGTGACGATGCCGTCGGCGTCCAGCCGGATCAGGCCGTCGCCGACCCGGGGGGCGGCGTCCATGTCGGCCTGCTCGACGCCCGGGTAGGGGAAGCTGCCGGCCGCGATCATCTGGGCCAGGTCGGAGGCGGACTGCAGGTAGGTGAGCTCCAGCCGACTGGGCGTGCGGACCGTCAGCAGGTTGGTGTTGCGGGCGATCACCCCGAGCACCCGGCCCTCCCGGCGGACCGGGATGGACTCCACCCGGACGGGCACCTCCTCGCGCCACTCCGGGTCGCCCTCGCGGACGATCCGGCCCTCGTCGTAGGCGGCGTCCAGCAGCGGCCGGCGGCCCCGCGGCACCAGGTGGCCGACCATGTCGTCCTGGTACGAGGTGGGGCCCGTATTGGGCCGCATCTGGGCCACCGAGACGTACCGGATGCCGTCCCAGGTGGGGATCCAGAGCACCAGGTCGGCGAAGGAGAGGTCGGAGAGCAGCTGCCACTCCGAGACCAGCATGTGCAGCCACTCCACATCGGCACCCGTCAGGGTGGTGTGGCGGCGGACGAGTTCGTTCAGCGAGGGCACAGGGCGAGGGTATCCGGACCGGCCGGGCAAGGGCTCCCCGGACCGTTCGCCACCGATCGCGGGAGCTCTCTGGACAACCAGGATTGGTCTAGTCCACAATGGAGAAGCACCAAGGAGACACCCCCCGCGCAACTGCCCTGACCGCGCGCGGTGCCTCCTCGGTCGGACGCTCCGGACCGGTGACCCCGCACAGTTGCCGGCCCGCTGGAGCGACCGACGACAGCTCCGGGCTGCGGTGCCGCACAGGTTGAGGGTCCTGTGTCGGCGCCGTGGCCCGTAGTGCTTTCCGGTCAGAGTGCTTTTCGGTCAGAGTGCTTTCCGGTCAGAAGTTCACTTGGCCAGCGCCCGCGGCGCGTCCGGGTCCTGACCCCGGGCGATCGCCACCTCGTGGGCCAGCTGCTGGAGCGGCAGGATCTCCAGCACCGGCTGCAGCTCCTCCGGCACGCCGGACGGCAGCACGAACCCCGCCGAGGCGGCCGCCACCTGGTCCTCGACGCCGAACACCACCAGGTCCGCGCCCCTCCCCCGCAGCCGGTCCAGCACCGGCTGGAGCGCGTCGCCGCCCCTGCCGTCCGGCACCACCGCGATCACCGGCGAGACGTTGTCCACCATCGCCAGCGGCCCGTGCAGCAGGTCGGCGCCGGAGAAGGCCGAGGCCGGGATGTAGCTGGTCTCCATCAGCTTGAGCGCGGCCTCCCGGGCGGTCGGGTAGCCGTAGCCGCGCGAGGTGAGCACCAGCCGCTGGGCGAAGCGGTAGCGCTCGGCCAGCGCCCGCACCTCGTCCCGCCGCCCGAGCACCTGCTCGGCCAGCTCCGGGAGCACCTCGGCGGCCTGCCCGCCCTCCCCCCGCAGCCCCTGCACCAGCAGGTAGAGGGTCAGCAGTTCGGCCGTGTAGGTCTTGGTGGCCGGCAGCGCCCGCTCCGGACCGGCCAGCACGTCCACGTGGAACTCGGAGACCTCGGCCAGCGGCGAGCCCGCGTTGTTGGTGACGGCCAGGGTGACGGCGCCGGCCTCCCGGGCCGCGTTGGTGGAGGCCACCAGGTCCGGCGAGCCGCCGGACTGGCTGACCGTCACCACCAGCACGTCGGTGAGGTCGGGCCGCGCCCCGTAGGCGGTGAAGGTGGACATCGAACTGAGCCCGGCCGGTCTGCCGAGCAGGATCTCCACCAGGTACTTGGCGTACAGCGCGGCGTTGTCCGAGGTGCCGCGCGCGGTCAGCAGCACGAACCGGGGGCGGCGGGCCGCCACCTCGGCCGCGATGGCGGCGATGCCCGGCGCGCCCTCGTCGAGGATCCGGCGGAGCACGGCGGGCTGCTCGGCCGTCTCCGCCGCCATGATGCGGCCGGGCCCTTCGGCGAGGGACATCTGACGCTGCCTCCGGCTCGCTCGGGACTTCCCCGCTGGTGAGCCTACGGAGCACCGGCGGTCCGGGCGCGCGGAGAGCCGCCGTCCGGTGGAGCGACCGGACGACGGCTCCGACGGTGCGTCAGGACGGGTTGTTGATCAGCTGGTCGATCTTGGCGTCGGCCTCCTGGGTGGCCTGGTCGACCGTCTTACCGTTCTTCAGGATGTCGGTGAGCATGTTCACCAGCACGTTCTGCTTCTCGACCGCGCCCCAGCCGGGGGCCAGCGGGGTGAACCAGGCGTTCGGCACCGCGTTGGCCGCCGCCGCCGTGGCGGGCTTGGACTTCAGCGGGGCGAGCTGGGTCAGGTTGTTCGGCAGGGTGTCCTTGTCGACCAGCACCTGCTGCGACTTGGCGCTGGTGAACATCCGGACCCAGTCCTTGGCGGCGTCCTGGTTCTTCGACTTGGCGGTGACCGCCAGGTCGGAGCCGCCGATGAAGGAGGGCAGCGGCTTGCCGTTGGGGCCGGGCATGCCGACCACCCTGAGCACGTCCTTGAGCGAGGGGTTGCCGCCGACCGGGGCGGTGGCGGTACCGATCTCCCAGCCGTTGCCGTAGAGCATCGCGGTCTTCTGCTTGCCGAGCACGCCGGACTGGTTGAGCTCGTTCACCGTCAGGTCGCCGTTGTTGTACTTCTTCACCAGGTCGACGAAGTGCTGGACGCCCTGCTGGGACTTGTCGTCGTGCAGCGAGCCGTGCCACTTGCCGGTGGAGTCGAAGCGGGCGATGGTGCCGCCGAACGCCTCGACGTAGGACATCGCGGCGTACCAGTACGGGCCGGGCAGGTAGAGCGCGGAGAAGGACTTGTCGCCCTTGCGCTTGGCCGCCACCTTGTCGAGCGCCACCTTCAGGTCCTCCTCGGTGGCCGGGAACTCGGCGCTGCCGGTGGCGTCCTGGAACATCGCGGCGTTGTAGATGCCGACCCGGGCACCCGCGTAGTACGGCACGCAGTAGAGCTTGTCCTGGTACTCGCAGGTCTTGACCAGGCCCTTGATCCAGGTGTCGGAGTTCTCGTAGCTCGCCTTGTCCACCGGGGCCAGGGAATTGTTCAGGATGTACTTCATGGTCTCGGTGTTGCCGAGTTCGACCACGTCCGGTGCCTCGGTCTGGCCGGCCAGTGCGGCGTCCAGTTTGGTGATCTTGTCGGCCCAGGTCTGGTAGCTGAGCCGGAGGTCGATCTTCGGGTACTTCGCCGCGAACTCGTCATTGACCTGCTGCACCAGCTCGGGCCAGTTCTGCTGGGCCTCGTTCATCAGCCAGATGGTGACGCCGCCGGTCATCGACTTCGGGTCCGCGCTGCTCGGACCACCGCTCTTGGCGCCCGAGGCGCCGCCGCCGGCGCAGGCGGCCGTACTCGCGAGCAGTGCTGCGACGCCGAACGCCGCCATGAGCCGACGGTTCACGCCATCCTCCTGGTTTCGATCCCGGCCCAAGCTGTGGTTTAGACCGGATTGCTGGAGACTGGCCTAGACCAAAGCTGGTGTCAACGGATTCAGGGTGTCCAAGTGGCGGACGTTGCAGACCTGTTGTGAGTCGTGTGCGATGTGTTGCCGGTCGGGCACATAGGGTTCCCTTAATGCTCCGTTAAGGCATCCTGAGGGACTGTCAGAATTCTTGTCGCGAACACGGAAAAAGCCCCCGGAGGAATTCCTCCGGGGGCTTTTTTGTTGACGTTACGTCAATTGCATTCGGCTCACCGGCCGGTGAGCACCTCGACGGCCGCCAGCCCGCAGACCCGGGCGGCGCCGTGGGTGGCCACGTACAGGGCTCCGGCGGGCTTGGCCATGGGGACGCCCATCTCGACCACGGCGGCGTCCGGACGGGCCGTCAGGAGCCGCGAGAGCAGCTCCGTCATCCACGGGTAGCGGTGCTCGTCGCGGACCACCAGGACCAGGCTGCGGCCCTCGGCGCCGGCCAGCAGGCGGCCGGCGGTGGCCGCCAGCGCCTCGGAGGTGGCGTCCTCGGGGCCGACGGCGGCGGTCGAGGTGCCCGGGAAGCGGTCGGCCAGCATGCCCGAGACGCCCCACGGGGTCTCGTAGCCCACCGCGAAGTTGGGCTCGGCGGAGAGCGAGGCGACGAACGGGCGCTCGGTCACCGGGGTGAACGGGCGGCCCGGGGCGCGGACCACCCGCAGGGCCCGGCGGGCGGCCCGCAGGCCGATCGCCAGCTCCGGGTCGGCCTGGCCGGCCTGGGACTCGATCCGGGCCCAGGAGCCGAGCGCGCGGACCCGCTGGGCGGCGTCCGCCAGCCGCTCCTCGGCGAGCTCGCCGGAGCGCACGCCCTCGACGATGGCGTCCCGCAGGTGCAGCACCGTCTCCTCGTCGTCGTGGCCGCCGCCGACGCAGATCGCGTCGGCGCCGGCCGCGAGCGCCCGCACCGTGCCGTTGCCCATCCCGTAGGTGTCCGAGATGGCGCCCATCTCGATCCCGTCGGTCACGATCAGGCCCTGGTAGCCCATCTGACCCCGCAGCAGGTCGGTGAGGACCGAGCGGCTGAGCGTGGCGGGCAGGGCCGGGTCCAGTGCGGGGACCATGATGTGAGCGGTCATCACGGACTTCGCACCGGCCTCGATCGCGGCCAGGAACGGCGGCAGGTCGCGGGAGCGCAGCAGGTCCACGTCGACGTCGACCACCGGCAGGCCGAGGTGCGAGTCGATCGCGGTGTCCCCGTGCCCGGGGAAGTGCTTGGCGCAGGCGGCCACGCCGGCCGACTGCAGACCGGTGACCCAGGCCGCGGTGTGGCGGGCGCAGAGCTCGGGGTCGTCGCCGAAGGAGCGGACGCCGATCACCGGGTTGCGCGGGTCGGAGTTGACGTCGGCCGAGGGCGCCCAGTTGTGGTTGATGCCGCAGGCCACCAGGGCCCGGGCCAGCTCGCGGGCGACGTTCTCGGTCAGGGCGAGGTCGTCGATCGCGCCGAGCGCCAGGTTGCCCGGCCAGGAGGAGCCGGACGGGGCCTCGATCCGGGTGACGTCGCCGCCCTCCTCGTCGATGGCGATGAGCAGGTCCGGGTTCTCCGAGCGCAGCTGGGCGGTGAGCTCCGCCAGCTGCTTGAGGTCGACCACGTTGCGGCCGAACAGCGCGACCGAACCCAGACCGTCGGCCAGGTGCCGGCGCACCCAGTCCGGCGGGGTGGCGGTGCCCACGAAGCCGGGCTGCAGGACCGCCAGGGCGTCCCGGTGGAGCTGGTCGCTGCCGGTCACGGCGGGGGTCAGGATGCTCATCGGCTCAGCCCTTCACGGCGCCGGCGGTGAGACCGGAGGCGATCCGGCGCTGCACCAGGAGGAAGAAGATCACCACGGGGATGGCCATCATCGTGGAGCCGGCCATCATCGGGGCGTACTCGGTGCCGCGGGTGGTGGTGAAGTTGCCGAGCCACACCGTCGCGGTGGTGTTGGTCTGGCTGAGCAGCTGGAGCGCGTAGAGGTACTCGTTCCAGGCCTGGATGAAGCCGTAGATCGCGGTGGCCACCATGCCGGGGGCCAGCAGCGGGAAGACCACCCGGACGAACGCCCCGGTGCGGGTGCAGCCGTCCACCATGGCCGACTCCTCGAGCTCCTTCGGGATGTTCACGATGAAGCCGCGCAGGGTCCACACCGTGAAGGGGAGCACGAAGGTGAGGTAGGTCAGGATGATGCCGGAGAGCTTGTTGTACTGGCCCAGGTCGTTCAGCAGCAGGAAGACCGGGATGATCATCGCGACCAGCGGGACCATCTGGACCGTCAGGATGCCGACGATGACCACCTTGCGGCCGCGGAAGGCGAACCGGGAGATGGCGAGCGCGGCGAGCAGGCCGACCACCAGGCCGATGGCCACGGTGGAGCCGGCGATGATCAGCGAGCGGATGACCGGGCCCCAGAAGTCGGAGACCTCCAGCGCGCGCTTGAAGTTCTCCAGCGAGAGCGGGAAGGGCAGGAACTTCGGGTCGGTGGAGATGGCGTCCTTGGACGGCTTGAGCGCCGTGTTGACCATCCAGTAGACCGGAAAGCCCAGGACCGCGGCGGTGATGACGCCGATCAGGTTGTAGAGCGGACGCCCCTTGGGTGCCTTCTCCTTGGCGGCCTTGGTCATTCGACCTCTCCGATCTTCAGCATCTGGCGCATGTAGACGGCGATGACGCCGAGCAGCAGCAGAACGGTCAGCAGGGCGATGGCCGAGCCCATCGAGTAGTCGTTGACCACGAACGCCTTGTCGTAGGAGTAGGTGGTGAGCAGCTGGTACTCGGGCTCGGGGTGACCGCCGCGCATCAGGAAGACCTGGGCGAAGACGCCCATGTCCCAGATCACCGAGAGGGTGGCCAGCATGACGATGATGGGCTTGAGGACCGGCAGGGTGACGTAGCGGAAGACCTTGAAGGCACCGGCGCCGTCCATCCGGGCCGCCTCCTCCAGCTCCTTGGGGACCTGGGTGAGACCGGCGTGCAGGGTGATCGCCACGAACGGGACGGCGCCCCAGACCACCAGGGCCATGATGATGGTGAAGCCCTGGGTGGAGTCGACGAACCAGTTGTGGCGCTCGAAGTCCAGACCGGCCTTGGTGAGCAGCCAGTTGACGACGCCGTAGTCGGTGTCGAACATCCACTTGAAGACGGTGACGGCGACCACGATGGGCATCGCCCAGCTCGCCACCAGGGCGATGTTGATCAGCGTCTTGACCCAGCCGGAGACCCGGACCAGCAGCATCGCGATCAGCATGCCGAGGACCATGGTGGTGGCCACCGCACCGGCCGTGAACAGGATCGTGCGGACCACGACGTCCCAGAACACCGAGTCGCCGAGCACGGTGGAGAAGTTCTCGAAGCCGATCCACTCGGTCGGGAGGAAGCCCCAGAGCTGGGACTGCCCGAAGTTCTGGAACGACAGCGTGACGAGCCGGACCAGGGGGTAGCCGAGCACCACGGCCAGCACGACCATGGTCGGCGCCAGCAGCAGCCACGGAGCCGCGGCGGTGCCCATCCGGCCGCCGCGCGGCGGCTTGGCGGCTCTGCCGGTGGCGGGAGTGCCCGCCGATGATGAGGGCCGCTTCGGCGGCACCTTCGCGGTGGATGTGTCGGCACTCATCACGTGCTCCTCAACTACGCCTGGTCGTGCTTGGAGATGGGGGCCTCACGGCCGTGGCCCGCCGGCCCCCTCGGATGCTGAGGGGGCCGGCGGGCTGACGGGTGATCAGGCCTTGTTGATGACGGCGTCGATCGCGGTGTCGGCGTCCTTGGCGGCGGCCTCGACCGTCTTCTTGCCCTGGGCGATGTCCTGCAGGGCGTTCTGCAGGATGTTCGCCTTCTCGACCTGCAGCCAGCCCGGCGCGGTCGGGACGAACCAGCTGATCTCGGCCGCGGTGGCGGTGGCCGCGGTCTTCGGGTCGGCCTTGAGCGGGGCCAGCTGGGTCTTGTTGTTCGGCAGGTTGCCGGCCTTGATCAGGGCCTCCTGCGCCTTGCTGTTGGTGAAGGCGTTGATCCACTCGGAGGCGGCGGTCTTGGCCTTCGACTTCACCGGGACGGCGAGGTCCGAACCACCCAGGAAGGTGGAGAGGTTCTTACCGGACGGGCCGGGGAACACGAAGGAGGCCAGGTTGTCCTTCAGCTTGCCGCCGGTCTTGTCGAACTTGGCGTCGGCCGCGGACGGGCCCTCCCAGGCCGCGCCGTAGATCATGTTGGACTGGCCCAGGCCGTAGACGATGTAGCGGTCCGCGTCGTCCTTGGTCAGGTCGCCCTTCATGTACTTGCCGACGGCGTCCTTCCAGGCGGTCAGACCCTTGATCGCCTCCGGGGAGGAGAGCGAGGCCTTCCACTTGTCGCCGTCCTGCTTGGCGATCGCGCCACCGGCGTCGGCCACGAAGGACATCGCGGCGTACCAGTCGCGGGACGGCTGGTACCAGGCGGAGAACTTGTCGCCCTGCTTGGCCTGGATCTTGTCCAGCGCCGCGGTGAGCTCGGCGTAGGTGGTCGGCACGGCCGCCACGCCGGCGTCGGCGGCGATGTCCTTGCGCCAGGTGGCCACGCGGGCACCGGCGTAGTACGGGACGCCGTAGGTCTTGCCGTTGTACGTGGCGGAGGCCTTGAGGCCGTCGAGCCAGGCGGAGCTGTTCTCGAACTTCGCGACGTCCAGCGGGGCCAGCGCGCCCTTGATCATGTAGGGCAGCATCTCGGTGTTGCCCATCTCGACCACGTCCGGCACCGAGTCGGTGGCGAGGACGGAGTCGAACTTGGTGTTCTTGTCCTTCCAGCCGTAGTACTCGTGGTTGACCTTGATGCCGGGGTACTTCGCGACGATCGCGTCGTCGGCGGCCTTGACCAGCTCCGGCCAGTTCTGCTGGGCGTCGACGGTCAGCCACACGGTGAGGCTGGTGGGGGCGGCCTCCGACTTGTCGCCACCGGCGGGCTTGGAGTCCGAACCACAAGCCGCGAGACCGACGACCATTGCTGCGACGCCGACCGCCGCGATGAGCTGACGCTTCACGCCATCCTCCTGAGGGATGCCCGAGTTGCCCCCACCGGAGGCAGCGACATACCCGTGCATTTCGGCAGGATTGGTGTCGCGAACCCTTGGGACGGGGTTGGGGAATTCAGAGTTGGTCCAAGTGGTGTAGACCAGATGTCTGGAGCTTGGCCTAGACCAATGGACGTGTCAACGGCTGCCAGAGCAAACCGGACCACCCGTTATCAAGCCGACACCGCTCATCGTTCATCGTGTGATGAGCTCCCCGTTGACAGGCCATACGTGCAACGATGTGTGCCGTTAACTGAGGAGGCGGGGCCTGGGAAGGCGCCGCGAGGAGCGGAGACACGGCCGAATGAGCAGCGACGGGGGCACTACGGCCCAGGTGACCGAACCCGGGGCCCAGAGCCTGCCGACGCAGTCGGCGGCCGACCCGACCGCGCGCGTCCCCAAGTACTACGGACTCAAGCGCCATCTGCTGCAGCTCACCGAGACCCAGCCGGCCGGCACACCCGTCCCGCCGGAGCGCGCGCTGGCCGCCCAGTTCGACACCTCCCGCACCACCGTCCGCCAGGCCCTCCAGGAGCTGGTGGTCGAGGGCCGGCTGGAGCGCATCCAGGGCAAGGGCACCTTCGTGGCCAAGCCCAAGGTGGCCCAGGCCCTGCAACTCACCTCGTACACCGAGGACATGCGGGCCCAGGGCCTGGAGCCCACCTCCCGCCTGATCGAGATCGGCTACATCAGCGCCGACGACCGGCTGGCCCCGCTGCTGGACATCAAGCCCGGCGGCCGGGTGCTGCGGATCGAGCGCCTGCGCCTCGCCAACGGCGACCCGATGGCGATCGAGGTGGCCCACCTCTCCGCCAAGCGCTTCCCCGCCCTGCGGCGCAACCTCGCCAAGCACAACTCCCTCTACACCGCGCTGCGCGAGGTCTACGGGGTCACGGTCGCCGAGGCCGAGGAGACCATCGAGACCACCCTGGCCGACCCGCGCGAGGCCGGACTGCTCGGCTCCGACCTCGGGCTGCCGATGCTCCAGCTCTCCCGGCACTCCTTCGACGCCGAGGGCGCCCCGGTCGAGTGGGTCCGCTCCATCTACCGCGGCGACCGCTACAAGTTCATCACCAGGCTCCAGCGGCCGAGCGCGTGAGCGCCGAAGGTGTAGCAGCCTGACGGAGTAGGAGCGGTTCCGTCCGCTATCCGAAAAGTTCCCACCGGGGTGGTGACACGCGTCACGACAGGGCCCAAGATGGCGCCTGACAGTCGATCACCCGGGTGCTGCTCGGCGGGCGTGCGGTTACCCGTACGTTGCGGCGCATGAGGTGAGCCCTCTCCAGGAGCCGCTTACATGTCGTCAGAAAGCCCAGGGGCGCGGCAGCTCCCGGTGGTCACCCCCGCGCGGGTGCTCGCCGGGATCTGCCTGCTGCTGCCCGTCGTCGCGATGCTCTGGGTGTCCTCGTACACCAAGGCCACCCCCGAGATCGGCGGGGTGCCGTTCTTCTACTGGTACCAGCTGGCCTGGGTGCCGCTCTCGGCGGTCTTCACCGTCGGGGCCTACCTGCTGCTGCGCCGTGACGAGCAGGCCCGCAAGGCCGCCGCAGGGCCCTCCTTCGAGAAGGGCGCCTCCGCATGAGCCACACCGGGATCAACTGGACCGCGCTGACGGTCTTCCTGCTGTTCTTCGTCCTGGTCACCGTGATGGGCTTCCTGGCCTCGCGCTGGCGCCGGGCCGACGACGCGCTGCACCTGGACGAGTGGGGTCTGGGCGGCCGGAGCTTCGGCACCTGGGTCACCTGGTTCCTGCTCGGCGGCGACCTCTACACCGCCTACACCTTCGTGGCCGTCCCGGCGCTGGTCTACGGCGCGGGCGCGGCGGGCTTCTTCGCGGTGCCCTACACGATCGTGGCCTACCCGCTGGTCTTCCTCTTCCTGCCCCGCCTCTGGTCGGTCTCCCGGGTGCACGGCTACGTCACCCCGGCCGACTTCGTGAAGGGCCGCTACGGCTCCCGCGGCCTGTCGCTGGTGGTCGCGCTCACCGGCATCCTGGCCACCATGCCGTACATCGCGCTCCAGCTGGTCGGCATCCAGGCGGTGCTGGACGTGCTCGGGGTCGGCGGCAGCGCGGACAGCAACTGGTTCGTCAAGGACCTGCCGCTCTTCCTGGCCTTCGCGGTGCTGGCCGCGTACACCTACTCCTCGGGCCTGCGCGCCCCGGCGCTGATCGCCTTCGTCAAGGACACCCTGGTGTACCTGGTGATCATCGTCGCGGTGATCTACATCCCGATGCGGCTCGGCGGCTACGGCGCCATCTTCGACTCGGCGGCGCAGAAGTTCTCCACCGTCAACCCGGCCACCGGCAAGCCGGTCGGCTCGCTGATCACCGGCCCCAAGGCGCAGTGGACGTACGCCACCCTGGCCTTCGGCTCGGCGCTGGCGCTCTTCATGTACCCGCACTCGGTGACCGGCGTGCTGGCCTCCAAGTCCCGCAACACGGTGCGCCGGAACATGGCCATCATGCCCGCCTACTCGCTGATGCTCGGGCTGCTCGCGCTGCTCGGCTTCATGGCCATCGCGGCCGGCGTCGGCAAGGGCGTGAAGGGCTTCAACCCGCAGCTCTCGGTGCCGCAGCTGTTCGAGAACATGTTCCCGGACTGGTTCACCGGCGTGGCCTTCGCCGCGATCGGCATCGGCGCGCTGGTCCCTGCCGCCATCATGTCGATCGCCGCGGCCAACCTCTTCACCCGCAACATCTACAAGGAGTACCTGAAGCCCGGCGCCACCCCGGCGGACGAGACCAAGGTCGCCAAGATCGCCTCGCTGCTGGTGAAGGTCGGCGCGCTGGCCTTCGTGCTGCTGATGGACAAGCAGTTCGCCATCAACCTCCAGCTGCTGGGCGGCATCTGGATCCTGCAGACCTTCGTCTCCATCGTCGGCGGCCTGTTCACCCGGTGGTTCCACCGCTGGGCGCTGCTGGCCGGCTGGGCGGCCGGCATGGTCTACGGCACCTGGAAGGCCTACGGGGTCGCCTCCCCGGCCACCAAGCACTTCGGCGGCAGCTCCGCCGAGATCCCCGGCGTCGGCGAGATCGGCTACATCGGTCTGACCGCCTTCGTGCTGAACGTGCTGGTCGCCGTGGTGCTCACCCTGGTCCTCAAGGCGGCCAAGGCCCCCGAGGGCGCGGACGAGACCAGCAGGTCGGACTACACCGCCGAGGAGCCGAAGCCGACCGCCGGCAAGCCCGAGGCGCCGGAGCCCGTCGCGGCGCACTGACAGCGTCAGGGCGCACGGACCCGTACCGCGCGCGCCCTGTGATCGCGCCGTCCTCCCGGTCGACACTGGGAGGACGGCGCGATCATTTGGTAGTACGACCAACGGGGAGATCACGTGGACCACAGCAGCATCACCGTCCTCAACGGCCACCGTCCCGACAGCGGCGAGGGCCGCCGCACACCCCTGCCCTCGGTGCTGATCACCACCAGACACGGCGAGTCCGTCGCCAACATCGAGTTCCAGCTCGCCGCCGAGACCGGCGCCATGGCCGTCCCGATCACCTGCCGGGACGCCGACATCCCGCTCTCCCTGCACGGCCAGGCCCAGGCCCAGGCGCTCGGCCGCTGGTGGGCCGCGCTGCCCCCGGCCGACCGGCCCCGCTCGGTCTGGTGCTCCCCGTACGTGCGCACCGCCGAGACCGCCCGGATCGCCCTGGCCCAGGCCGGGGGCCTGGGCGCGGTGCCGGTCGGCCTGACGGTCCGCCAGGACGAGCGGCTGCGCGACCGCGAGCTGGGCGTCCTGGAGATGCTCACCCCGGCGGCGATCGAGAAGGAACACCCCGGCGAGGCGGCCCGCCGCCGCAAGATGGGCGAGCTCTACTACCGCCCGCCCGGCGGCGAGTCCTTCCTGGACGTCGCGCTGCGGGTGCGCAGCCTGCTCCGCGACCTGGCCGAGGAGGAGGACGGGCGCCCGGTGCTGGTGGTCTCGCACGACTGCCCGGTGCTGATGACGCGCTACGTGCTCGACCGCCTGACGGAGCGCCAACTGCTGGACCTCGCACCGGTGGCCAACTGCTCGACCGGCCTGTGGCGCGCCCACGGGGGCCGCCTGGTGCCGGAGCTCTGGAACTCCACCGAGCACCTCTGAGCCCGCCGCCGGCCGCCTGACCGCCCCTGGGGCCTCGGGGCCTTCGGGGCACTCGTCTAAGCTAAGCCGCCATGACGGGGTATTCGGGCGGAAAGCAGCGGTTGCTGGTCGGCGTGGTGACCTTCCTGGTCGCCCTCGCGACGACCATCCTGGCGGCCGGCCGCGGCCCGGCGCAGTCCGGGGCGGTGCCCACCGCGGCGGAGAGCAGCCCCGCCGCGGGCACCGTACCGACCCTGCAGGGCAAGGGCCTGAACATAGGCATCGCCTACGGGGACACCCTCACCTGGGAGTCCGAGGCCAACCTCAGGCTCGGCCTGGACGACGCCGTGTCCACCGGGGCCAAGTGGATCCGGGTCGACCTCTCCTGGTCCAACATCCAGCCGGAGAACGCCAAGCGGTACGAGTGGCAGCGCTTCGACCGGGTGGTCAACGCCGCCCGGGAGCGCAAGCTGGAGGTCCTCGCCACCATCGCGTACACCCCGGCCTGGGCCAGGAAGCCGGGCTGCGGGAGCGACGTGTCCTGCGCGCCGGCCAACCCCGAGACCTTCGCCGCCTTCGCCCGCAAGGCCGTCGAGCGCTACGCCCCGCTCGGGGTGCACACCTGGGAGATCTGGAACGAGCCCAACATCCCGTTCTGGTACCCGAAGCCGGACGCCGCCGCCTACACCGAGCTGCTGCGGGCCAGCACCAAGGCGATGCGGGCGGCGGACCCGAAGGCCTACCTGCTGATGGGCGGGCTGGCCGCGGTCGGCACCTACCCGGAGAAGAACTACGTCTCGCACTCCGAGTTCCTCGCCGCGCTCTGCAAGCTGGGCGCCAACAAGCTGGTGGACGCGGTGGCCTACCACCCCTACACCTATCCCCACCTGCCCAGCGCCAAGACCGACTTCGGCACCGCCTTCGAGGACATCAGCGCCGACAAGAACAACCTGATGGCGATCCTGGAGACGTACGGCACGCCGGACCTGCCGATCTGGCTGACCGAGACCGGTGCCCCCACCAACGGCCCGGGCGCCGCGGCCGACGGCCGGACCATCCCGTCCAACGCCACCCACGTCACCCCGGAGTACCAGGCCGCCATCGCCCTGGACACCGTCCCGGCCGCGGCCGCCAACCGGCACGTGGGCGCGGTGTTCTGGTTCGCCGGGAAGGACAGCGGCACCGAGAAGGACAAGGGGCAGCGGTCGAAGTTCTACGGGCTGCGGTACGCCGACGGCTCCGCCAAGCCCGCGCTGGGTGCCTGGAAGTCCGCGATCTCCGCGTACGAGCTGCACCGGCCGCAGTGACCGGCGGGCCCGTACGGCCGCTCAGAGCGAGCGGAACAGCTCCAGGTAGCGCTCCGTCAGGTCGTCCCAGGCGTAGTGCCGTTCGGCCCGCCGGCGGCCGGCCGCGCCCAGGCGGTCGGCCAGCGCGCCGTCGGTGAGCAGCCGGCGGCAGGCAGCGGCCAGCGCCTCGGCGTCGCCCGGCGGCACCAGCAGCCCGGTCCCGCCGTCCACCACCACGTTCGGGATGCCGCCGACGGCCGAGCCGACCACCGGGGTGCCGCAGGCCATCGCCTCGACCAGGGCCATCCCGAAGGACTCGGCCTCGGTCCGCGAGGGCAGCACCAGGACGGCGGCGGACCGGACCGCCTCGACCAGCCGCTCCCCCGTCAGTTCGCCCACCGCGTCGACCCGTTCGGCCACCCCGAGCCGGCCGGCCAGCGCCAGCAGCTCCGGCACCGCGTCGCCGCCGCCGACCAGCCTGAGCCGGGCCTGCGGCTGGTCGGCCAGCCGGGCGAAGGCCTCGACCAGGACGTCCACGCCCTTCCAGGCCGAGGTGCGGTCCATCCGGCCGACGTAGAGCACCGTGCGCGGACGCTCCGAGGCGGGCGGGCCCGGCGTGAAGCGGGCGGTGTCCACCCCGGGGGTGATCTCCACCACGTGCGGCTGACCGGCCGCCAGCGAGACCGGGGAGACCGCGACCAGCGTCTTCGCCCGGCGGAACACCCGTGGCAGCACGGCCCGTTCGTACCCGCCGATCAGCCGGTCGGCGAGGCCGCTGCCCGGCTCGCCCTTGTGCATCGACCCGGCGTGGTAGGTCAGCACGGCCGGCCGCCGGCCGGCGCAGAACACGGCCAGGTCGGGCAGCCCGGGCACCGGCGCGTGCGCGTTCACCACCTCGGCCCCCGTGCGGCGCAGCCAGCGGCGCAGCTGGAACGGCCACAGCGGGCTGAGCGGGGTGTTGGAGAGCTTCAGCCAGGCGCCGAGCCGGACCACCCGGACCCCCTGCTCGGTGGTGACCGTGGTGCGCAGCCCGGACGCCCTGGTGGTGATCACCACCGGCTCCAGGTCGGGCGCGGCCGCCAGCGCGGCGGCCACCCTGGCCGCGTAGTTCTCCACCCCGCCGACCTTGGGCGGGTAGTAGGGCGTGACCACCGCGACCGTGCGCGGGCTCACCGGCCGTCCCGGGCCGGGACGTCGGCCAGCAGCTGTCCGGTGAACCCGGCGGCCCGCTCCGCGTAGGCCGGGAGGACCTCGCGCAGGTGGGCCCGGTACGGCTCCCCCTCGGCGAGCAGCCGGTCCACCAGCGGCACCAGCGTGTCCGGACGGGCCTCGGTCATCCGGACCACCCAGTGCTCCAGGCCGAGGTCGGCCATGATGCCGCGGGTCTTGTGGTCGTACTCCACCGCCGCGCACGGCACCCCGGCGACCAGGCCGAAGATCACCGAGTGGAACCTGGTCCCCAGGATGTAGTCGGCGGTGGCGTACAGCGCGAAGACCTCGTGGTGGTCGATGGTGTCGTCGTCCAGCACGTGCAGCCGGGGGTCGTCGAGCAGCGCCGCGATCCGGTGGTTCACGATCCGGTCGTCGTCGGCCTGGAAGGTGCAGGTCACCTGGGGCACCAGGACCACCTCGCACCCCCGCTCCAGCAGGCGGCGGACCGCCGCCGCCATCGCCGCCTCGTACCCGGACTGGGCGTCCCGGTCGAGGAACTGACGGGCGGTCACCAGCACCAGCGGCGCGTCCGGCGCGATCCCGAGCTCCGCGCGCCAGGGCCGCTCGGACCGGCCCTGGAAGGCGAAGGCGCTGTCCACGCCGCGGACCAGGTTCTGGTCCGGCACGCCCGCCTCGGCCAGCCGGGCCACGCTGATCTCCTCGCGCGCCACCACCCGGCGGGCCCGCCCCACCACCCGGCGCATCAGCAGCCGCTGGGTCCGGGTCGGGAAGGGGCCGTACGACTGCGGGGCGAGCACCACCGGCACGCCGAAGCGCTGGGCCAGCCAGAGCGGCAGCAGCAGGAAGCCGATGCTCAGGTCGGAGGCGAAGTCGGCCTTGCCGTTGAGGTACCCGCCGCCGAGCGAGAGCACCAGGTCGGCCTCGGCCAGCGCGCGCAGCTCGGTGCGCATCTCGCGCGGCAGCAGGGCGGCGGCCGCCCGCAGCAGCGGACCGCTGCCGGGCACCGCAGCCAGCAGGGCCAGCAGGGCGGCGGCCGCCTTCCGGCTGATCCGGGCCGCCCGGCCGGCGTCCTCGTCGCCGACGTAGCGGCGGATCGAGCCGATGTTGGGGACGCCGTCGAACTCCGGCCACTCGCCCGGCTCCTCGAAGCCGGCGATCCGCACCCGGGCGCCCGGGTAGGCCAGCTCCAGCTGCTGCAACGCGACGCTGAGCAGGGCGGCGTCGCCCCGGTTGCCCCGGGCGAACGCGTTGACGACCACGATCTTCACTCTGCGACGACCTCTGAGTAGTGGTGTTCGAGGGCGTCGAGGAACTCCTCGACGCCGTAGCGCTCGGCCCGGGCGGCCGAGGCCCGGCCGAGCTCGGCGAGCCGGGCCGGGGCGCCGAGCAGGCCGCCGAGCGCCCCGGCCAGTGCCCCGGCGTCGCCGGGCGGGACCAGCGCGCCGTTGTCGGGGCCGACCAGCTCGGGCAGCCCGCCCACCCGGGAGGCGACCAGCGGGCGGCCCACCAGCAGCGCCTCCAGCGCCACCGTGGGGAAGTTCTCCGGCCAGAGCGAGGGGAGGACCACCACGGCGGCCGAGCGCAGCCGTCCGGTCACCCCGTCGCCCGTCAGCCAGCCGTGGAAGACCACCCGGCCGTCGGCCACCAGGTCGGCGGCGGCGGCCTCCAGCCGGGCCCGCTCCGGCCCGTCCCCGACGACCGAGAGCCGGGCCGCGGGGTGACGGCGGCTCAGCTCGCGGAAGGCCTCCAGCAGGACGTGCACGCCCTTGACCCGCTCCAGCCGGCCGACGAAGAGCAGCTCGTCCGCGCCGGCCGGCGGCTGCGGCCCGGCCGTGCGCGGGATGCCGTTCGGCAGCACGTGCACCGGCACCCGGCCGGTGTCGGGGCGGACCGCCTCGGCGAAGTACCGGCTCGGCGCGAGCACCCGGTCGATCCGGCGCAGCCGCAGCAGGTAGGCGGGGCGCTGGAGCAGCCGCAGGTAGAGCCAGCGGAGCCGGTCCGCCGGGGAGAGCCGGCCGCCGGCCGCCGCGCTGCGCAGGTTCCAGCGCAGCAGGTCCCTGGTCCAGTCCTCGGGGCCGTGCACGGTGAGCAGCCGGGGCAGCCCGGCGGTCGCCGCCAGCACCGCCGGGCTGAACTCCCCGATGGTGTGCAGGTGCACGCAGTCCGGCCGGAAGGCCGCCAGCTCGCGCCGGACCGCCCGGTGGGCGGGCCGGTGCCAGAAGTAGCCGAGCAGCCGGCGGGCCGGGCCGCCGGTGATGCCGGGCACCAGGACGTCGGCGAAGACCTGCTGACCCTCCGTCAGCCGGTCGGTGGCGAGCACCCGGACCTGGTGGCCGCGGGCCGTCAGCCCCTCGGTGATCAGGCGGACGCTCTTCTCCGCGCCACCCGCCTCGAAGCCGAGGTTGACGATCTGGAGGATTCTCATGCCGGGCTCTCCACGGTCCGCCGCGGGTTCGGGTCCCACTGGTCCTGCGACGGCCGCCCCCACGACGTCCGCCCGGGCGTCTGCTGGGCGGGTACGACGGGTACGGCGGGCGGCGGCTGGGGCGGCTCGGCGGGCTCCCCCGCGGGCGGGCGGCGGCGGCCGAGCAGCAGGCCGGCCACGGCCACCAGCCCGGCCGCGAGGTTCCCGGCGGCCCAGGCCCAGCCGAACCAGACCAGGCCGCGGGAGGCCCAGTGGGCGGCCAGGCCGATGGAGACGGCCGCGTAGACCACGTTGCCCAGGACCAGGGTGCGCAGCCGCCCGGTCAGCTTGAGCGCGAACCCGGCCCAGGTGTTGAGCGCCACCGCGCCGGCCGCCACCGAGAGCGCGACCAGCAGCGGCCGGGCCTGCTCCGCGTAGCCGGCCCCGAACAGCTTCAGCACCAGGCCGCTGCCGAGCGCCACCGCGCTGGCCGCCGGGATCTGCACCGCGGCGATGATCGCGGCCGAGCGGCGCAGCAGGACCCCGAACCGGGAGGGCTCGTAGGACGCCTCGGCGAACACCGCCTCGCCGACCGAGAAGGAGACCGCGTAGAGCAGGCTCGCTATCTGGAAGGCCACGTAGTAGTAGCCCGCGGACTCGGCCCCGAGGTGGTGCAGCACGATCAGCGGGGTGACCATCTGCGGCAGCAGGTTGAGCAGGCTGGAGAGGTAGCTCGCCACCGAGAACCGCAGCTGCTCGCGGAGCCGGGTGCCGCGGGTGCGGAAGTCGAAGCGGAAGCCGAGCCTGCGGTGCAGCATGAACTGGGCCGCGATCGCGGCCGCCACGTACCCGCCGCCGGTGGAGCCGACCACCCCGGCCACCCCGAAGCCGACCAGCAGGGCGGGCAGCGCGAGCTTGACCAGGCCCTGGAGCAGGCCGTCCACCAGGACGTTGAACTGCGGCACCCGGGCGCCCACGAAGACCGACTTGGTCAGCAGGTTGACCGCCGCGCACCCGCAGAGCACCACGAAGGCCGCGGCCAGCAGCGGCTGGTCGCGGACGAAGAGCAGCTTCTCCCCGTACAGCGGCAGCCCGGCCAGGTACGCGCCGGCCAGCAGGCAGGCCACCGAGCCGACGACGGCCAGCGCCTGGGTCAGCTGCCCGTTCCGGGAGGCACGGGCCGCCGGGTAGCGGATCAGGGTGCTGTTGAGCCCGAACTGGCTGAGGTAGGCGATCAGCGTGGTGGCCGAGATCAGCGAGGTGGCCAGACCGACCTGCCGGGCCGGGTAGAAGCGGGCCACCACGACCCAGAACAGGAAGCCGAGGCCCGCCGTGACGGCCGTCGAGGCGAGCAGGAAGAACGAGCTGCGGTAGACCTGGTCCGGCGGCCGGGCGTGCCGGGCCGCGGCGCCGGACGTCCGGTCCTTCCGCTCCCGGCCGCCGGAGGCGCCGCGGTGCCTAGCCACGCTGCCCCTGGTGGTCGTGGAGCAGGGCGGCGGCGTGCTCGGTCCAGCTGAACGCGGTGGTGGCGTAGGTGTGGGAGTAGCGGGCCATCCGCCCGCGCAGCTCCTGATCGGCCGTCAGTTCGTCCAGGGCGGCGGCCAGTACCGCCGGGTCGCGCTCCACCAGCCGGACCAGCGAGCGGTCCAGGCCGTAGGGGGCGTAGCCGGGGTCGTCCGTGGTGAGCACCGGGAGGCCGGAGGCCATCGCCTCCTGCACGGTCAGCGGGAAGCCCTCGGCGGTCGAGGGCAGGGCGAACAGGTCGCAGGCCCGGTACGCCTCGGCCAGCGCCTCCGGGGACAGCGCCCCGAGGTGGTGCACCCCGGGCCGGCCGGCCAGCGCGGCCGCGTCCCCGTCACCGGCGAGGACCAGGTCGTACCCGGCGGAGGGCCCGTGGGCCGCGAGCAGCAGCTCGTAGCCCTTCTTGGGCACCAGGCGGCCGGCGAACAGCACCAGCGGCCGGCCGGCGGGCAGTCCGAAGCGGGCGCGGGCCGCCGAGCGGTCGTCGGCCGTGGCGGCCGGGTGGAACAGCTCGGTGTCCACGCCGTTGGGCAGGTGCGCGCAGCGGTCCGGGCGGGCCCCGTGGCGCCGGACGAAGGCGGCCACCGTGGCGTTCAGGGTGTACACCCGCCGGGCCCGGCGGAGCAGGGCCCGGCCGGCCACCGCGTAGACCACCCGCTGGACCCCGCGGACCACGGCCGACGGGTGCTGGACCATCCCCACGTGCTGGGTCAGCACGTGCGGGGTCCTGGTCAGCGCGGCGGCCAGGCCGGCGGCCCAGGAGGTCAGGTAGAGGCAGTCGTGCAGGTGCACCACGTCGGCCCGGCGGGCCTCGCGCACCGCGACCGCCAGCACGGCGGGCGACAGGACCGGGAACGGCACACCGGCCCGCTCCGCGCCGTTCCAGGCGGCCACCCGGACCACCCGGACCCCGTCCTCGGTGCTGGTGGAGGAGCGGTCGCCGCTGGTCAGCACGGTGACCTCGCAGCCCGCCGCGGCCAGCCCGAGCGCCTCGTGGCGGACCACGTTCTCCACCCCGCCCAGGTGCGGGGGGTAGTAGTGGCTGACGAGCAGCACCCGGAACGGCCTGACGGTTGCGCTCATCGGTAGATCTTCGCTCCTTCGCTGCTGTAGATCTCGTTCTTGGTGGCGTCCAGCAACTCCACCGGGAAGCGGTAGGTGACCTGGTCACCCTGGTAGGCGAAGGTCATCTCGCCGGTCCTGGTGGTGGCCGTACCGAGGATGACATAGGCGTGCGAGCGCACCGTGGTCGGGAACAGGTCGCCCATCCCCGGCCCCTCGATCAGGGTCTGCAGCCGCCGGTAGGTGTAGCCCTCGGTCTGCACCAGCGGCTGCGGGTTCTGCTTGGCGGTGCTGCGCTCCAGCCAGTAGGCGGCCAGCCGCTCCTCGGTGGTCGGGTAGTAGATGTCGTGGGCCTTGCCGGCGTTGTTCAGCTGGAGCTGGGCCGGGTAGCCGCCGAGGACCTGCGGCACCACGCCGGTCAGGTCGAGGAAGAGCGCCGCGACCAGGGCGCAGACCACCGGCACCGACCGGCGTCCGCACCAGCGGGCCAGCCAGAGCGTCCCGGCGGCGATGAACGGGGCGAAGACGAACAGGCCCTGCTGGAACGCCCTGAGCACGCCGTAGTCGACCGAGAGCTGGGGTACCACGGTGAGCAGGCCGATCATCGCGACCGTGCCCACCGTCATGGTGAGCTGGTCCCTGGTGGGCTGGAAGATCCGGCGGCGGGCCCGGAAGGCCACCAGCACGCCGAGCAGCAGCAGCACCTGGAGCAGCTGCGCCGCCCCGGTCCGGAACAGGCCGTTCAGCCAGGAGACGCTCAGGCCGGTGCTCTGCAGCCCGCGGCCGACCGCCGTCAACGGCAGCTCCTCGACCGGCGCCAGGGTGATCTTGTAGCGGTCGGCCGTCTCCAGCGGCAGCACCTCGCCCGCGGCGCGCTTCTCCTCGCCCCGCGCGGTGACCGCCGCCCGGTAGTCGGCGAGCCGCTCCTCGGGGCTGGTCCGGCCGCCGCCGAGCAGGCTGTACCCGGTGTCGGAGGACGAGGTCTTGGTGTCCTTCCCGCCGAACAGGCCCTGCACGGAGGCGGTCAGGGTGCTGCCCAGCTGGCCGTTGGTGTGCGTCACGGGCCCGGCCCAGAGCAGTGCCAGGCCTGCCGTGACGAGCACCATCCACCAGGTCACGAAGGACCGCACGTGGTCGGCCCGCGGCCGCCGCCGGCTGCCCCGGCGCCGCCCGCCCAGGGCCGCCAGCCGCCAGATCAGGTCCACCGCGACCGTCAGGCCGAGCACCCCGACCATCAGGTAGATGGTCGAGTAGTGGGAGATCACCACGCCGCCCAGCAGCACCAGGAAGACCGTCCGGCGCGCCCACAGCGGGCGGCCGCCGTCGGTGAGCACCACCATCGCGCAGCCGATCAGCAGGAAGGCCACCTCCTGCCGGCCGAGGAAGGTCATGTCGGTGAAGAAGGTCGGGAAGACCATGAAGTACACGGCCGACAGCAGCGCCACGAACTGCGGCGCGACGTTGCGCACCGAGCGGTAGACCAGCACCGGGGTGAGCGCGAACAGCAGCGGCAGCAGCAGCTTGAACACGTACACGTCGGGGATCGCGGTGAGCCGCACCGCGCTGACCGGCAGCAGCACGATGCTCAGGCAGGCGTTGTACGCGTCCGGGTAGGCCGAGACGTCCCAGTGGTACCCGCCGAGGGTCAGCCGGAAGAACTGGTACTCGCGCTGGATGTCGTGGCCGACGATGTACCAGCCCCGCAGCGAGTTCAGCAGCAGCAGGGCGGCGGACGAGGCGAACAGCCCGGCCTCCAGGACCTGCACCGGGTACCGGCGCCGACGGACCATCAGCAGGACCAGCAGCGCCGCGACCACCACCAGCGCGACGGTGCTCACCGCACCGCTGAACCCGTTGTTCAGCCGGACCGGGCCGGCCACCGAGAGCACCAGGGCCAGCGCCCCGAGCCCGCCGACCGGCAGCAGTCCGCGCGGGAGCCGGCCCGGGCCGGGCGGCCGGGCGGGTGCCTCCGGCAGCACCACCCCGAGCACCACCAGCACCATGGCCGTCGCCCCGGTGAGGGTGGCCCTGGTCAACGGGCGCTCGTCCCCGAACAGCGGGAGCACGGTGTTCACGCCGAGCGCGACGAGGAGGTCGGTCAGCACGGCGAAGCCGACCGCGAGCATCCACGCGGAGTCACGGCCGGACACCACCTTGGTGGCCACCCCGCGCCAGATCACCACCGGCGCGCCTAGCAGCAGCCACAGACCCGCCGGGGTCAGCAGCACGTCCGGCGGAGCGGGCAGCGCCTCCACCACGCAGGCGAGGCTGATCCCGACCATGGCGGCGTCCCGGCCGCCGAACCTCCCGAGCCGCACGCCCCTCACCCCCGGCCCCCCGTGGCCGGGAAGACCTCGTCGTAGACCTGCTCCACCAAGGTGGCCACCGCTTCCCAGGAGTACGTCCGTGCTGCCTCGCCGCTGCGCCGGGCCAAGGTCCGGCGCAGCGCCGGGTCGGCCGCCAGGCGGTCGACCGCCGCGGCCAGCGCGGCCGGCTCCGGCTCGGCCAGCAGGCCCACCCCGCCGATCAGTTCGGCGTTCCCCGGCACCGCCGTGGCCAGCACCGGTAGTCCGGAGGCCATCGCCTCCAGGGCCACCAGCGGCATGCCCTCGCGGTCCGAGGGCAGGACGAAGGCGTCCGCCCCGGCGTAGGCCGCGACCAGTTCGGGGCCGTGCAGACCGCCGGAGAACTCGACCAGCCCGGGGGCCAGCCGCGCGGCCCGCTCCTCCAGCCGGGCCCGCAGTTCACCGTCCCCGACCACCCGCAGCCGGACCGGTTCGCGGACCAGGGCCATCGCCTCCAGCAGCCGGTCCACGTTCTTCTGCGCGCTGAGCCGGCCGACGAAGAGCAGCCGCAGCGGCTCGCCGGCGGGCGGCGCCTCCCGCTCGCCGGCCGGCCGGAAGTACTCCGCCCCGACTCCGTTGGGCACCACGTGGACGCGCTCGGCGGGCACCCGGTAGGTCTCCCGGACGAACTCCGCCTGAGCGGGCGTCAGCACCACCACCGCGGCGGCGGCCCGCATCACCCGGCCGAAGACGTGCTTCTTGTACAGCGGCAGGAGCCGGCCCAGCGGCCCGGAGGCGTCCACGTCCAGGTGGAAGTGGAGCAGGTAGGGCAGGCGCCGCAGCAGCGCGGTGAGCGCGACCAGTTCGGGCAGCAGCGCGTGCGCGCAGTGCACGTGGAGGACCGCCCGGCGGGGCGCTCGCAGCAGCGAGAGCGGCAGCCCCGGGGCGACGGCGGTGTGCGCGACCTCGACCGCGCGGTGCCGGCGGACGGTGAGCCTGCCGGTGCCCGTGGTCTCCTCGACGGTGCTGCGGGCGGCTCCGCCCGCGCCGAGCCCGGTGGTGACCACCCGCACCAGGTGGCGGCGGGCGAGCTGTCGCGAGAGGTGCTCGACGACCCGCTCCAGCCCGCCGAGGTGCGGCGGGTAGTACGGGGTGACCTGCAGGATCGTGCGCATCAGGCTTCCAGGACGAGGGCTCGGGGGTTCACTGCTTGGCGGCGGGCTGGGCTGCCTGTGCCTTCCCGAAGCGGAAGTGCAGGGTCTGGGGGTGCCCGACCAGGGCCACCCGCACCAGCGTCGCTTCGTGTCCCACCTGGACCTTGGCCAGGACCGGGACGGGGGTGCCGTCCTTCGGGACCACGGTCAGCACCGTCTCGGCGGCCGGCTTGCCGTCGGCCTTCTCCAGCACGACCTTGACCTGATAGCTCTTCACCCCGGTGCCGTGCGCGTTCAGCGCGAGCGGTACCACGGCGGTGGCCCCCTCGAAGCTCGGCTCGGTGGTGAAGTAGAGCTCCACGAACGGGGTGTTCTGCCGGGTGAAGGACTGCAGCAGGACGGTCCGCACCGGGGGGACGGACCAGACCCCGCCCGCCAGCACCACCACGGCCGCGGCCGCGAGCAGCCCGGCCAGGACGGGGTTCCGCCGGATGCCGCCGCCCCGGCGGCTGCTGACGCCGCGTCGGCCGGAGCGCCGGCGGCGCCGGGCGGGGGCCGGGCCCGGCGGCAGGTCCGGCTCCTCGGTCGGGCCCTCGCCCTCGGGCCGGTCCTCCGCCGGGTCGTGCCGGTCCGTCATACCGACTCGTACCGCGAGGTCAGCGGGTCGGCGGGCCGGCCGATCACGGGCGGGCGGGCGGCGTCCGGGGTGCCGGAGTCCGGGGTTCTGGGGTCCGGGATGCCGAGGTCCGTGGTGCCGGTCAGCTCGTCGGCGGCGGGGCGCACGGCCTCGCCGGCCTCGCGGCGGAAGCGGTGGTCGAAGAGCTGGCGCAGGTTGGCCATGCCGTCGGGCAGGGCGTTCAGCTTCACCTCGCCGCCGCGCTTGCGGTACTCGATCGGCACCTCCAGGCAGCGGTAACCGGCCCTGGTGGCGGCGTTCTTGATCTCCTGGGAGAAGGCCATGCCCGGCGACCTGACGTCCAGTCCGCTCCAGACGTACCGGCGGAACACCCACATCCCGGACTGCGAGTCGCGCAGCCCGTTGCGGAACAGCCTGCGGCTCAGCGCGCTCAGGGCGTGGTTCGCCACCGTGTGCGAGCGCTTCATGGAGTCGCGGTTCTGCCGGCCGAGGCGGTCCGTGGTCATGAACTCCACGTCCCGCTCGACCAGGGTCCGGAGCAGGTCGGGCAGCGCGTCGAACGGGTAGGTGCAGTCGGCGTCACCGGTGGCGACCACGTCGCCCGTGGCCGAGTCGAAACCCAGCTGGTAGGCGTTCCCGTAGCCGCGCTCGGGCTGGTGCACCACCCGGGCCCCCAACGAGGCGGCCACCTCGGCGGTGCCGTCCGTCGAGCCGTTGTCGACGACGAGCACCTCGGTCTGCCAGCCGGCCTCGGCCAGTTCCGCGACGGGGATGTTCGCCATCACGGTGGGAAGGTTCGACGCCTCGTTGAGTGCGGGTATGACGACGGAAAGACGGAGCACGCTCAAGCCCCCCATGGATTCGTGTGCATGCTCTGTGCACCCATCAGAACGCCCGCTCGGGTACGTGGTTGCCGACGCAGACCTCGAACGGGCTTCGATTCACACGAGACCTTAGCCGATGCTTATGGACCATCAGCCCCCGGGATCCCCCGCGTGACCAGGTTGTGATGATCAAAACACTGGCGGAACGGGCCGCTTCGTGCTTGTGACGACCCGTCAGCCGACCAGCCAGGAGGCGACCGGCTTGTCCTTGACCCCGCCGGTCTTGAGCATGGCCACCTGCTCGGCCGACAGCGCCTTGTCCCAGACCTTGGTGCTGCCCAGCACCCCGGCCCAGTGCCCGGTCCAGAGCTTGTGCTGGCGGCTGCGGCCGAGCTGGAACGGCCCCGGCCCGTCCCAGATGCCCGGCACCTTGGCGGTGGCGTTCTGCGAGGCGGGCGCGCCGTTCACGTACAGCGCGATGGTCTTGGCGCTCGCGTCGTAGACGCCGGTGAGCAGCACCCACTCCCGCAGGGTGTTCACGTTCTCGGAGAACACCTGCACGACCGTGCCGTCGGCCCCGCCGTCCGCGGTCTGCACCCGGAACACCCAGGACTTGGTGCCGTTCGCCGCGGCGTCGCGCCCGAGGTCGAAGGAGAACGAGACCCCGTCGCCCTGGCTGACCGCCGTCCGCGAGACCTCCGGCGCCTCGTTGTAGACCCAGGCCGAGACGGTGAAGCTCTTCGACACGTCCACGACCTTGCCGGCCGCCTGGGCGTTCGAGTTGTTGTTGCTGCGCAGCCGGAGCACCGAACCGTTCTGCACCTTGCTCACCTGCGCGTCCGGGCTGATGGCCAGGTTGGCCTGCCCGGAGGAGTCGGCCAGGCTGTTCGGGTCGCCCGGCACGGTGGCGTCGCCGTCCGCCCCCGTCGAGGGCGAGCCGGAGGGCTTGACGGACGGGGAGGCCGTCCCGTTGGTCACCGGCTTGTCGTCCTTGCCGGTGCCGTTGATGATCACGGCGCCCGCGCCGACGCCCAGCACCACCGCCACCGCGATCACGACGGCGGTGATCGAGCGGCGCCGGCGCCGGCTCTGCCGCTGCTCCTCGGCCGCCGCCATGCCCTCCCAGTCCGGGGCGCTGCTCGCCGGCTGCGGGTACTGGCTCTGCGGGAACTGGCCCTGCGGGTGGGGGTAGCCGTACGCGGCCTGCCCGGGGAACTCGCCCGGGTACTGGCCCTGCGGATGCGGGTAGCCGTACGCGGCCTGCGGCGGGTACTGCCCCTGCGGCAGCGGGTACCCGGCGTCCGGGGCCTGCCCGGCCCGGGCGGCTTCCGGCCCGCCCGCAGGCGCGCCCGCGGCCACCGGCGCGGCGGGCGCCGCCTCGGCGGGCGGCGTCTGAGAGGGAACCTGGCCAGGAGTGGCGGCCTCGTCCGGGCGTTCCGTACCGTCAGTCATACTGCGGATGCTAGAACATGGGGCCACCAGGGCAGATCCTCCGCCCGCCGAACCGATACCGAAGCGGAATCTGGCACCGCCCGGGGCGGCTCAGCCGAAGGTCCGCCGGTAGGCCTGCGGGGTGGTGCCCAGCCAGCGGGTGAAGTGGTGCCGCAGGGTGGCCGCGTTCCCGAAACCGCTGGACGAAGCCACCGTCTCCACCGGCTCGTTGGTGCCCTCCAGCAGCCGCTGGGCCAGCAGCAGGCGCTGGTTGGTCAGCCAGCGGTGCGGGGTGGTGCCGGTCTCCTGCTGGAACCGGCGGGCGAAGGTGCGCGGGGACATGTGCGCCCGGGCCGCCAGCTGATCGACCGTCAGCTCCTGGTCCAGGTGGCGGCGCAGCCAGTCCAGCAGCCCGCCGAGCGAGTCCGCGTCGCACTCCGGCAGCGGCCGGGCGACGAACTGCGCCTGGCCGCCGTCCCGGTGGGGGGCCACCACCATCCGGCGGGCGATCCCCCGGGCCACCTCCACGCCCTGGAGCTTGCGGACCAGGTGCAGGCAGGCGTCGATGCCGGCCGCCGTGCCGGCCGAGGTGATCACCGGATCCTCGTCCACGTAGAGCACGTCCGGCTCCACCGTGGTGAGCGGGAAGCGGGCGGCCAGGCCGGCGGTGTGCTTCCAGTGCGTGGTGGACCGGCGCCCGTCCAGCAGCCCGGCGGCGCCCAGTAGGAAGGCCCCGCTGCAGATCGACAGCACCCGGGCGCCCCGGTCGACGGCGGCCCGCAGCGCCTCGATCAGCACCTGCGGGTACTCCTCCCGGACGTGGGTGGCGGCGGCGATCACCAGGTCGGCCTCGGCCAGCCGCTCCGCGCCGTGCTCGACCTCGATCCGGTACCCGGCGTGGGTCCGCAGCAGCCCGGGCCGGTCGGAGGCGACCGCGAACTCGTAGAGCGGCAGCCCGTCGTCCCGCCGGTCGAGCCCGAACACCTCGGTGGCCACGCCCAGTTCGAAGGGGTGGACGTCCTCCAGGACCACGGTGACCACGTTGCGCAGCATGGAGCCAGGATGCCCGATGGCAGGATATCGACGCAATGGGTCGTTCCTGCCACTCGTGGGTGCCGCCGGACCGGAGAAGACTCGACGGCATGAACCCCTCCGCCCTCCTGGCCCTGCTCGCGATCGTCTCCGCCTTCGGCCTGCTCGGCGCCCTGGTCGGCCGGGACCTGAGGCTCAACTCCCGCCACGGGCGGGACAACTGGCACCGCCCCGGCGGCTACCCCGCCGACCCCTCGGCGGGCGGCCCGCCGCACGGCACCCCGTCCGGTCGTTCGGACACCCGTTCGGGCAGACTGTCCGGATGGACATCGTCATTCGCCCCGCCGTCGAGGCCGACCTCCCCGCGGTCGGTGCCGTCACCCACGAGGCCTTCGTCGGCGACGGCCACAGCCCGGCCGACGGCCCGTACGCCGCGAAGCTCCTCGACGCCCGCCCGCGCTTCGAGCAGGCCGAACTCCTCGTCGCGGTCGATCCGGCCGACGGACGGCTGCTCGGCTGTGTGACCTTCGCGGTCGGCGGCACCTCCTTCGCGGACATCGCCGCCCCGCACGAGGGCGAGATCCGGATGCTCGCGGTCTCCGGCGCGGCCCGCGGCCGCGGCGCGGGCGAGCAGCTGGTCCTGGCCTCCATCGCGCGCAGCCGCGAGCTCGGCCTGACCGGCATGGCCTTCTCCACCCGCCCGTCGATGACCTCCGCCCACCGGCTGTACGAGCGGCTCGGCTTCCGGCGCACCCCCGAACGGGACTGGGAGGTCCGCCCCGGGGTCCAGCTGCTGGTCTACACGATGACCTTCTGAGAGCCCGTCAGGCGTCGTTCCGGGGCCCCTCACGGGGCCCCGTCCAAGCCCCGCAAGGGTCCTGCGCTGACGGACCGGAGTACGACGAACACGACGGCGCGACACTACATCTGGGGGTGCCGATGATCGATGCCACTACATGTATGCTCGCTCTCGCTGTCGATGCAGGGGAATCCGGTGGAAGTCCGGGACTGCCCCGCAACGGTGAGCGGGCGTCTCGACGACGCCCCGCGAGTCCGGTGACCTGCCGACGGTGTGCCACACGGCTTCCCCGCAGACGCCTTGGAGCACAGCACTGACGTCCGGGCCTCGCGGGTGGGCCGGGGGGTGGTCGGCGCGCGCCGTGACGGTGTCCGCGCTGCGCTCCCCTGCGCCCATGACGGCCCGGCAGCCACGCCGACCGCCGCCGCCAGGAGAGAAGCGCCTTGACCATCGCTGCCTCAGTTGCCCTGCCCGCCCAGGGAACCGCCGAAGACCGTACCGACCCGGGGGCCGCGCTCCTCCGGCTCCTCACGGACCGCAGCGCCGACCTCCCCCAGGCGGACCCGGGCCACGTCGCGGCCGCCGCGCTGCGCGGCCGGCACGCCGGCTCGGACTTCGCCGAGCTGCGCGGCCTGGCCGTGGAGGCTGCCGCCTCGATGATCGCCGAGGACCCGCAGTACTCGAAGCTGGCGGCCCGGCTGCTGGCGCTGGAGATCCGGGACGAGGCCGTCTCGCAGGGCGCCGTCTCCTTCTCCGCCTCGATCGCCGTCGGCCACGCCGAGGGCCTGATCGGCGACGTCACGGCCGCCTTCGTGGCCAAGCACGCGGCCGCCTTCAACGGCCTGATCGACCCGGCCGGCGACGACCGCTTCGAGTACTTCGGCCTGCGCACCGTGCAGTCCCGCTACCTGCTGCGTCACCCGATCACCCGTCAGGTGATCGAGACCCCGCAGCACTTCCTGCTCCGGGTCGCGGCGGGCCTGGCGGTCGGCGACACCGAGAAGTCGGTGGCCGAGGTGGCCGAGCTCTACAGGCTGATGAGCCGGCTGGAGTACCTGACCTCCTCGCCGACCCTCTTCAACTCCGGCACCAAGCACCCGCAGATGTCCTCCTGCTACCTGCTGGACTCGCCGCTGGACAACCTGGACTCGATCTACAACCGGTACGCCCAGATCGCCCGGCTCTCCAAGCACGCCGGCGGCATCGGCCTCTCCTACTCCCGGATCCGCTCGCGCGGCAGCCTGATCCGCGGCACCAACGGCAAGTCCAACGGCATCGTCCCGTTCCTGCGCACCCTGGACTCCTCGGTCGCCGCGGTGAACCAGGGCGGCCGCCGCAAGGGCGCGGCCTGCGTCTACCTGGAGACCTGGCACGCGGACATCGAGGAGTTCCTGGAGCTCCGCGACAACACCGGCGAGGAGGCCCGCCGGACCCACAACCTGAACCTCGCGCACTGGATCCCGGACGAGTTCATGCGCCGGGTCAACGCCAACGCCGACTGGTCGCTGTTCTCCCCGGCCGACGTGCCCGAGCTGGTCGACCTCTGGGGCGCCGAGTTCGACGAGGCGTACCTCAAGGCCGAGCAGGCCGGCAAGGCCGTCCGCACCATCCCGGCGCAGACCCTGTACGCCCGGATGATGCGCACCCTGGCGCAGACCGGCAACGGCTGGATGACCTTCAAGGACGCCTCCAACCGGGCCGCCAACCAGACCGCGCTGCCCGGCCGGGTGGTGCACTCCTCGAACCTCTGCACCGAGATCATCGAGGTCACCGACGACTCCGAGACCGCCGTCTGCAACCTCGGCTCGGTCAACCTGGGCGCCCACGTGGCCCCCGGTGCCACCGCCGAGGACCTGCTGAACGCGATGGACTGGGACCGGCTGGACGCCACCGTGCGCACCGCCGTGACCTTCCTGGACCGGGTCATCGACATCAACTTCTACCCGACCACCGAGGCGGGCACCTCCAACTCCCGCTGGCGGCCGGTCGGCCTCGGGGTGATGGGTCTTCAGGACGTCTTCTTCCAGCTCCGCCTGGACTTCGACTCCGCCGAGGCCAAGCGGCTCTCCACGCTGATCTCCGAGCGCATCATGCTCACCGCCTACGAGCGCTCCAGCGAGCTGGCCGAGCAGTTCGGCCGGCACGAGGCGTACGGCGAGACCCGGGCCGCCCGCGGCCAGCTGCACATCGACCACTTCGGCGTGACCCCGGAGTGGACCGGCCGCTGGGACGCGCTGCGCGCCCGGATCGCCGAGACCGGCCTGCGCAACTCGCTGCTGCTGGCCATCGCGCCGACCGCGACCATCGCCTCGATCGCCGGCGTCTACGAGTGCATCGAGCCGCAGGTCTCCAACCTCTTCAAGCGCGAGACCCTCTCCGGCGAGTTCCTCCAGGTCAACCCGTACCTGGTCCGCGAGCTCAAGGAGCTGGGCGTCTGGGACCAGCAGACCCGGGACGCGCTGCGCGAGTCCAACGGCTCGGTCCAGGACTTCAACTGGCTGCCCGGCGAGGTCCGTTCGCTCTACCGCACCGCCTGGGAGCTGCCGCAGCGCGCGCTGATCGACCTGGCCGCCGCCCGTCAGCCCTACATCGACCAGAGCCAGTCCCTGAACCTCTTCATGGCCGCGCCGACCATCGGCAAGCTCTCCTCGATGTACGCCTACGCGTGGAAGGTCGGTCTGAAGACCACCTACTACCTGCGTTCGCGCCCGGCCACCCGGATCGCCCAGGCCGCCTCCGGTGCCGCCCGCGCCGCCGCGCCCGTCCCGGTGACCGTCGGCGCCCCGACCCTCACCCCGGAGGAGGAGGCCGCGCTGGCCTGCTCCCTGGAGAACCCCGAGTCCTGCGAGGCCTGCCAGTGAGCACCACCCCCGACGTCCCCGGCCGCGAGAAGATGCTGCTCGACCCGGGCTTCGAACTGACGCTCCGTCCGATGCGCTACCCGTCGTTCTACGACCGGTACCGGGACGCGATCAAGAACACCTGGACCGTCGAGGAGGTGGACCTGCACTCCGACGTCGCCGACCTCGCCAAGCTCAGCGAGGGCGAGCGGCACATGATCGGCCGGCTGGTCGCCTTCTTCGCCACCGGTGACTCGATCGTCTCCAACAACGTGGTGCTGAGCCTCTACAAGCACATCAACTCCCCCGAGGCCCGGCTCTACCTGTCCCGGCAGCTGTTCGAGGAGGCCGTGCACGTCCAGTTCTACCTGACGCTGCTCGACACCTACCTGCCCGACCCGGACGACCGCGCGGCGGCCTTCGACGCGGTGGAGAACATCCCCTCCATCCACCAGAAGGCGCAGTTCTGCTTCAAGTACATGAACGCGGTCGACCACCTCGACTCGCTGCAGAGCAAGGACGACCGCCGGGCCTTCCTGCTCAACCTGATCTGCTTCGCGGCCTGCGTCGAGGGCCTGTTCTTCTACGGCGCCTTCGCGTACGTGTACTGGTTCCGCAGCCGCGGCCTGCTGCACGGCCTGGCCACCGGCACCAACTGGGTGTTCCGGGACGAGTCCATGCACATGGACTTCGCCTTCTCGGTGGTGGACACCGTCCGCGAGGAGGAGCCCGACCTCTTCGACGACACGATGGCCAAGCAGGTCACCGAGATGCTGGAGGAGGCCGTCGAGGCCGAGCTCCAGTTCGCCCAGGACCTCTGCGGTGAGGGCCTGCCCGGCATGAACACCGAGTCGATGCGCCAGTACCTGGAGGCCGTGGCCGACCAGCGGCTGGCCCGGCTCGGCCTGCCGATCCGGTACGGCTCGACCAACCCGTTCGGCTTCATGGAGCTGCAGAACGTCCAGGAGCTGACCAACTTCTTCGAGCGCCGGGTCTCCGCCTACCAGGTCGCGGTCGAGGGCTCGGTCGCCTTCGACGACGACTTCTAGGCCCGCCCACGGCGAAGGCCGCCTCCCCCCGGTCGGGGGAGGCGGCCTTCGTCATGACCGGCCGTCAGTCGTTCGCGACGGTCGCGTAGCGCGGGGTGCCCTCGGCCATCTGCTTGAGGGCGTCCTTGCGGTCCCGCTTCGACAGCTTGTCGATGTAGAGGAAACCGTAGAGGTGGTCGGTCTCGTGCTGCAGGCAGCGGGCGAAGAAGCCGGTGCCCTCGACCCGGAGCGGGTTGCCGTCCTTGTCCTGGCCGGTCACCGCGGCGTAGTCCGGGCGGGGCAGCTCGGCGTAGGCGGTGGGGACGGAGAGGCAGCCCTCGTTGCCGTCGTCCAGGTTGCGCGGGCGGTCGGCCGGGAAGGGCTCCAGCACCGGGTTGACCACGTGGCCGACGTGGCGCACGCCCTCGTCGTCCGGGCAGTCGTAGACGAACACCTTGGCGTCCACGCCGATCTGATTGGCCGCCAGGCCGACGCCCTCGGCCGCGTACATCGAGACGAACATGTCGTCGATCAGCGCCGACAGCTCGGCGTCGAAGGCCGTCACGGTCCTGGTCTCCCGGTGCAGCACCGGGTTCCCCACCACGGTGATCGGACGGGCGGTGCCCTTGGACGTATCCGGCAGCTCACCCACGATCTTGCCCGCGCCCGACTCCTGGTGGTCGTGGTCGTGGTCGTGGCCCTCGTGGTCGTGGTCGTGCTGGTCCGCCATCGCTCCCGCTCTCCTGTACTCGGATCTTCCGGTAAAGAGTACGGTGCCGAACGGAGCGATAGCCCTTACTCAGCAGACCTCTTCGAGGTCCCGGTACGCCCGGCCGTCCGGCGAGGCGGCCACCCAGCGGTCCAGCAGGGTGCGGACCAGGGCGGCGGGAGCGGCGATCCCGCACTCCCGCTCGACCAGCCAGGCCAGGCCCGAACCGGCCTGGCTGAGGTGGCTCAGGTGGCCGGGGTGGGCGGCGTCCCCGTCGTCGTGCGGGTCGTGGTGCACCGTGCGGCCGTCGTCGCTCGGCATCCGGCTCTCCGAACAGGCCCGGCAGAGCAGCCGGACGGAGGAGGTCCAGTCCTCGGCCGCGTACCCGGCCTCGGCCACCAGGCGCTCCAGCGCGTCCCGGTCGCCCGCGGTGGCGGCGTGCAGCAGCACCACATAGGTGGGCACCGGGGAGGGCGCCCAGAGCTCGATCTCGTCGAAGACCGGGTAGGCCACGCCGTCGGCCACCCGTTCGCCGTGCGGGGCGCCGTCGTGCAGCACCACCTCGCCCCAGCGGCGGCCGGAGGAGGGCAGCGGGATGGAGAGCACCTCGATCCGGGACGGGTCCAGCCGGCGGCCCCAGACCACCTCGGCCTCGCCCTCCGGGGAGAGCCGGACGGGGGTGGTGCCGAGGTCCAGCTGGACCGGGCCGTCCTGGGCGCCGCCGGGCAGCCGCAGGCCGTACGCCTGCCAGGCCCGCCGGGCCAGCGACCAGTCCTGCAGGGCGGTGGCGGTGATGCCGAGGTTCCACCAGTCGGGTGCGCCCTGGTCGCGGTCGAGCAGGGCGACGGCGCGCAGCCCGGCGGCCCTGGCCTGCTCCCAGTCACGGCGGAACTTGTGCAGCAGGGCCAGGTTGAACCAGGAGTCGGAGAGCCACGGCTCCAGGTCGGCGGCCATCACCAGCAGGGTTCCGGCGTCCTCGTAGCGGCCGTCCCCGATCAGGGTGAACGCCCGGTCGGTGGTCTGCCGCCAGGTCGCCGACGGCCGGTGCCGTGCGCGGTGGAAGATCCTCACGTTCCGTCCCTGCCGTAGTCGTCCGCCGGTTGCCCGGCCCGCCGGGTGACGGGCCCTCGGCCCGCCCGGTCCGGGCCCTTTCCACGCTATGACCGCATCCAACCACGACGCCCCGGGGCCGCGCTCCTTGCGAGGGTGCTCAGTCAGGTCCGGACGCCACCTCGGCAGGAACCGTCACGGGGGTGTCAGGTAGCGGCGGCCGGGATCAGTCCGGGTACCGAGGACCCGGGGCTGACGGGAGCAGCCCGCCCAGCGCGTCCAGCACCCTCGGGTCGTAGAGCCGGCCGCCCTCGGCCCGCAGCCGGCCGAGCACCTCCCGGCGGCGCTCCGGCTCGCCCGGCCAGCGGTCCCGGGCGGCGGCCGACAGGTCGTCATAGGCGTTGGCCACCCGGATGATCCGGGCCGCCAGCGGGACGGAGGGGTCCTCCCGGCCGTCCGGCCCGCGGCACGGGTCGGCCAGCCGGGCCACCTGCCCGGCCACCCGCCGGGGCACCCCGGTCCGGCTGATCACCTCGCTGCCGAGCCGGGCGATCCGCTGCTGCTCGGCCTGCGGCAGCAGCGCGGTGGCCCCGCCCGGCACCGGCTCGACCAGCGAGAGCTGGCCGATGTCGTGCATCAGCGCGGCGTACTCCAGCAGGGCCAGGTCCCGGCTGCCCAGCCCCAGCTCGCGGCCGAGCGCGCAGGCCGTGTCGGCCACCCGGCGGGCGTGGCCCGGCGGGGTGTACCCGGCCACCTCGGTGGCCCGGGCCAGCGTCTCGATGGTCTGGCCGGTGGTCGCCCGGATCCCGGCGGCCCGCCGGAACGAGGCCTGCGCCAGCACCAGCGGGGCGCAGAACAGCGGCAGCGCCCAGAGCCCGACCTCGCCGGCCAGCAGGCTGATCAGCATGCCGGTGGCCACGATCGCCGAGCCGATCCCGAGCAGCGAGCGCAGCTCGTCCTCCAGCGCGGCCCCGAACCGCAGCCCGTGCGCGGCCCGCCGCTGCACCGCCGCCAGGGTGGCGTCGCAGAGCGCGGCCAGCGCGGCCACCCCGGTCAGGAACACCCCGTACACCGGCCCGGCGAGCGGCAGCTGGTCCAGCGTCCCGCTGTTGTAGAGCGGCTGGAACAGCACCCCGGCGAACCCCACCGTCAGCACCCGCCGGGCCGCCCCGTCCAGCACCCCGGGCCCGGCGGCGGGCGCCTCCCCCGCGTGCGCGCGGCGGCGGGAGCTCCGCCGTCCCGGGATGCGGCCGAGCAGGGTGCCGGCCCCGGCGACCGCGACCACCTGGGAGACGCTGTGCGTGGTGGGCAGGCCGTGCAGCGGCCCGAGCAGGGCGTACGCCAGCGCCACCGCCGTGCCGATCGGGGCCTGCTCGCGGTCGCCCGGCAGGGTGATCCGGACGCGTTCGCCGACCGCCACCACCAGTGCGAAGGCGGCCGCCACCAGCGGGGCGGTCACCCCGTGGTGCAGCACGTCCAGGCAGCAGAGCAGCAGGAACCCGGCCGCCAGCAGCCGCAGGGCCCGGATCACGAGCTGCCGCGCAGCAGGTCCCAGGAGCCGCGCCGGGCGGGCTCGGGCACCCCGAGCGGGATGTCCGGCACCTCGCCGTCCCAGCCGCCGGGCGGCGGCAGCGCGGGCTGCCAGCCGTGCTCGGCCACCGCCGCGACCAGCGCCCGGACCATCCGCGGGTCGAACTGGCTGCCCGCGCACCGCTCCAGCTCGGTCACCGCCTCGGCCACCGGGCGGCCGCGCCGGTAGGAGCGGGTGGAGGTCATCGAGTCGAAGGCGTCCGCCACCGAGATGATCCGGGCGAACTCCGGGATCCGCTCCCCCGCCAGCCCGCTCGGGTAGCCGCGCCCGTCCATCCGCTCGTGGTGGTGCAGGATGCCGCCGCGCGCCTCGCCCAGGAAGTCGATGCCGCGCACCAGCTCGAAGCCGAACACCGGGTGCACCTCGACCGCCCGCCGCTCGGCCTCGGTGAGCGGGCCGTTGCGCCGCAGCAGTTCGGTGGCCACCCCGAGCTTGCCGACGTCGTGCAGCGTCCCGGCGAAGTGCAGGGTGCGCAGCCGGTCCTCGGCCATCCCGAGCTGACGGGCGATCAGCACGGCCGCCCGGCCGACCCGTTCGCTGTGCCCCCGGGTGTAGGCGTCCTTGATCTCCACCGCCTGCACCAGCGCCTGCACGGTGGCCCGGTGCGCCGTCCGCTCCCGGCTGCCCTGGGCCGAGACCCAGGCCGAGATGGAGAACGGCAGCAGCGCCAGCACCGCGGCGAACGCCCCGTACGGGCCCTGCCAGAGCACCGCCACCATCAGCCCGCCGGCCCCGTGCAGCAGCGCCCCGGCCAGCCTCCCGCCGAGCCCCTCCGGCACCCCGGCCCGCCCGGAGCCGCCCTCGGCCAGCCGCCGCATCCCGGCCACCAGGGCCGCGTTGACCAGGCAGAACAGGGCGACGGCGGCCAGCGCGGGCAGTGCGGCGCCCGGGAAGCGGGAGCCGAGCAGCAGCTCGGGGCCGTGCAGCAGCCGGAACAGCAGGGCGGCCGCGAAGGCCGAGAGCCCCAGCTGGGCCGCGTTCCAGACCCGGCGCAGCGCCCGGGGCCCGGCGGCCGGGGCCACCAGCGCGGCGGGGACGGCGACCAGGGCGGCCGCGGCCGGCGGCAGCATCAGCACCCCGGCGAACAGCACCGGCAGGAAGACCGGCCCGGCGCTCTCCCCTTCGGGGCGGCCGCCCTCCGACGGCGCCGGACGCCTCCCGGTGAGCAGCGCCCGGGCCGCCCGCACGGTGCGCAGGCAGGGCGTCGGGCTGCCCTGCGCCAGCGAGTCCCAGCAGGCGTGCAGCAGGGCCAGTAGCCCGAGCCGGGGCCAGTGCACCGGCCCGGCCAGCGCTCCGGGGCCCGGCAGGGCGAGGGTCAGCAGGGCGCCGAGCGAACCGCACAGCACCAGTGCCACGTACCGTCTGGCCGCTCCCGGCAGGGCCGGGGCCGCCTCGTCACCGACGATCTCCGCCTCCCGACGCGGCCGCACTTCCCTTGGGGCACCCACCTGCTGAGGGCCCGTCAGGGAGAATAGGGGCCCGGCGGCCGGGCTGGACGCCCGATCCCGGAATGCCCCGGTCGGCGCAGCACCTACTCACTCGAACGAGTGAGGACGCGGCGGGTACGGAGAAGCCCGGCAGGCCTCAGGCCTGCCGGGCTCGATCGCTCGGTACCGCTACTCGGCCGCCTCGGCGGCCAGCGGCTCTCCCTCGCGCTGGGCGGCCCGGATCAGGTCGATCCGGGCCAGCACCTTGCCGCGCAGGTCGGCCGGCGAGTGCTCGCTGGAGCAGGAGCGCTTGACCAGGGCCTTGATGGCCGCTTCCAGGCCGTACTCCTCCAGGCAGGGGGAGCACTCCTCGAAGTGCACCCTCAGCTTGGCGCAGTCACCTTCGGCCATCTCGTTGTCGAGCAGCTCGTAGAGGTGGTCCAGCACCTCTCCACAGTCGGTGTCGTGCGGATCGCCGCAGCTCATGAGCCCGAGCCCTTCGCTTCCTGCCCTGCACCGCTGCCGGCCGGGACCAGCCCGCGCTCGCGGGCGTAGTCCTCCAGCATGACGCGCAGCTGACGGCGGCCACGGTGCAGCCGGGACATCACCGTGCCGATGGGAGTACCCATGATGTCCGCGATCTCCTTGTACGCAAAGCCCTCTACGTCCGCGAGGTAGACCGCGATCCGGAACTCCTCCGGGATCGCCTGCAGGGCGTCCTTCACGTCGCTGTCCGGGAGATGGTCGAGCGCCTGGGCCTCGGCCGAGCGCAGACCGGTCGACATGTGCGACTCGGCCCGGGCCAGCTGCCAGTCCTCGATCTCCTCGGCGGCGGTGCGCTGGGGCTCCCGCTGCTTCTTCCGGTACGAGTTGATGAACGTATTGGTGAGGATCCGGTAGAGCCAGGCCTTGAGGTTGGTGCCCTCACGGAACTGGTGGAAGGACGCGTACGCCTTGGCGAACGCCTCCTGGAGCAAGTCCTCGGCATCGGCCGGATTGCGGGTCATCCGCAGGGCCGCCGAGTACATCTGGTCCAGGTAGCCGAGGGCGTCGCGCTCGAAGCGCTCGCGCCGCTCGTCCTCGGTCTCGTCGGCGGACACCCTGAAGGTGTCCTCGCCGATCGCCTCGGCCAGCTCCTCACCCGTCAGCACCGCGCTGACCTCGACCGGCTCGGCCTCGTGCTCCGCTCCGACGACCGGACCCACCTCCTCGGCAGTACGGGCAGGCACCGGGGTGGGCCCGCCCGACAGCGAGGATATCGGGCTGACGGACTTCCCGCCCGCGCCGATCCACTCGGACCAGTCCGGCATCACGGCGCTCGCGGCCGCACGCTCGGGGCACGCGATCGAACCCATCTGCCCTGCCTCTCCACCGGTTTCACCTTGCTGACGTGTGGTGACAACCGTGCATCCGGGCAGGTAATTCCCGGTCCCCCGGAAGGACCTGTCACGGCTGGTCAGAGCCAGTCCACCACCGCGTCGGTGAGCACCGTCAGGGCCTCCTGCTGGGAGACCGGCGCCCGCTTGGGGACGGCGAAGCCGTGGTCGCCGTACGGGACCTCGACCAGCCGGTGGGTGGCCGGCAGGGCCGGGTACTCGGCGGGCGTGCCGAAGGTGTCCCGGCCGCCCTGGATCACCAGGGTGCGGCAGCCGGTGGAGAGCATTTCCTCGGCCCGGCTCTTCTCCGGCCGGCCCGGAGGGTGCAGCGGGAAGGCCAGCGCGAGCACCCCGGCCGCGCCGAGCGCCCCCGCCGTCCGGCAGGCCACCCGGGCCCCGGCGCTGCGGCCGCCGAGGTACAACGGCAGCCCCTGCCCGGCGAGTTCGGTGAGTTGGGCGATCACCGGGAGCCAGCCGGTGTCCAGGGTCTTCGGGGCCGGGGCGACCTTCTTGCCGGCCACCCGCCAGGGCTGCTCGACCAAGGCCACGGTGATCCCGTGCCCGGGCAGCACGGCGGCCAGCGCCTGGAGGTCGCGGGCCTCGACCCCGCCGCCGGCGCCGTGGCCGAGGGCGAGCAGGGCGCGCGGTCCGGCGGTGGCCGGGTGCAGGGTGATCCGGGCCTCGCCGGCCGGGGTGGGAACGAGCATGACACTCCGTCAGGTGGGGCGGCGCTCTGTCAGAACCGCGGTGCAGAACTGCGTCGTATCAGAACAACACGCTCTCGTCAGGCTCGATCTCGCTCGCCGGGCGCAGCAGTTCGGGTCCGTTGTTGCGGATGTTGCCCACCGCCGGGCCGATCTTGCGGGCCAGCAGGGCGCCGGGGGCGGGCGGCACGAGCAGCGGGAAGAGCCGGGCCGGGTCGTCCAGCGCCGGGTCCAGCCAGGCGTCGAAGGAGGACGGGTCCAGGAAGAGCGGCATCCGGTGGTGGATCGGGGCCAGCGCGGGCTCGGCGTCGGTGGTGACGATCGCGCAGGTGACCAGCCAGGCCTCCGGGTGGTCCGGCGGGTACCGGCGGTCCCGCCAGAACTCGTACAGCCCGGCCAGCGCGAGCACGGTGCCGTCCGCCCGGTGCACGAAGTAGGGCCGCTTCCTCGGCTTCCCCTTCTCGGTGGGTATGGTCTCCCACTCGTAGTAGCCGTCCACCGGGACGATGCAGCGGCGGGAGGCGAAGGCCTGCCGGTACGAGGGCTTCTCGTGGATCGTGTCGGAGCGGGCGTTGATCATCTTCACCGCCGCCTCGGGCGAGTTCGACCAGGCCGGGACGAGGCCCCAGCGCAGCACCCGCAGCTGGCGGACGGGCGCGCCGCCGCCCTTCGGCGGGCGGTCCAGCACCACGTAGGCCGGGGAGGTCGGGGCGACGTTCCAGCTGGCCGCGATGGTCTCGGTCGGGTCCCACTGCCGCACCCCGAAGATCCCTGCCAGGTCCTCGGGCGCCGTGGTGGAGGCGAAGCGTCCGCACATGACGGCCAGCTTGCCACGGCGGTTCTCACCCGAAGGGCAGAACCGGACGGTTCCGCCGGGCCGTCCTGGCATGGGAGGCTGCCCGTCCGGCGTGGCAGAGGAGGTACGGAATGGACTTCGCGGGACTGTGGGCGACCGTCACCGACGCGGTCACCGCCACCCAGCCGGCCCCGCCGCGCTGGCTGGTGCTGGCGACCGCCGGGGCCGCGCTGCTGGCGGTGCTGCCCCGGCCGCTCTGGCGGCTCAGCCGGAACGTGGTGACCATCGCCCACGAGGGCGGCCACGGCCTGGTCGCGCTGCTGACCCGGCGTCGGCTCTCCGGCATCCGGCTGCACTCGGACACCTCCGGGCTGACCATCTCCTCCGGCCCGCCGACCGGCCCCGGCATGATCCTCACCGCCGCCGCCGGGTACACCGCTCCCCCGCTGCTCGGGCTCGGCGGCGCGGCGCTGCTGGCCGGGCAGCACGTGACCCAGCTGCTCTGGATCTCGGTGGTGCTGCTGGCCGGGCTGCTGGTGATGATCCGCAACCTCTACGGGCTGCTCTCGGTGGTGGTCACCGGCGGCGCCTTCTTCCTGATCTCCTGGTACGGCGGCAGCCAGCTGCAGTCCGCCTTCGCCTACGCGGGCGTCTGGTTCCTGCTGCTGGCCGGGGTCCGGCCGGTGCTGGAGCTCCAGGGCAAGCGCCGCCGCGAGGGCGCCCGCTCCACCGACGCCGACCAGCTCGCCCGCCTCACCGGCCTCGGCCCCCTCCTCTGGGTCACCCTCTTCCTGCTGGTCGCCCTGCTCTCGCTGGCCCTCGGCTCGGCCTGGCTGCTGGCCTGAACCACCGTCAGCTCCACAGGAGCAGTGCGTACAGCGAGGGCCCCTAGACTGAGGCCATGACCGATGAGCTGTGGCCTGCCCCTCTCGCAAGCGGTGCCGTCGACGCGACCGTCACCATCCCCGGCTCGAAGTCGGCGACCAACCGCGCGCTGGTGCTGGCCGCGCTGGCCGACGGCCCCGGGTGGGTCCGGCGGCCGCTGCGCAGCCGGGACTCCCAGCTGATGGCCGACGGGCTGCGCGCCCTCGGCGTCACCATCGAGGAGACGGTCAACAACGCCAGCGGCGGCACCGGCGGCGGCGAGGCCTGGCGGGTCATCCCGGCCGGCCGGCTGCGCGGCCCGGCCCAGGTCGACGTGGGCAACGCCGGTACGGTGATGCGCTTCCTGCCCCCGCTGGCCGCACTGGCCGACGGCCCCGTGCACTTCGACGGCGACCCGCGCAGCCACGAGCGGCCGCAGCACGGCGTGATCGACGCGCTGCGCGCCCTCGGCGTGCGGATCGACGACGGCGGCCGCGGCGGCTTCCCGCTCACCGTGCACGGCACCGGCGCGGTGGACGGCGGCACGGTGGAGCTGGACGCGTCCTCCTCCTCCCAGTTCGTCAGCGCCCTGCTGCTCTCCGGCGCCCGCTACAACAGCGGCGTGGAGGTGCGGAACACCGGCTCCACCGTCCCCTCCCTGCCGCACATCCGGATGACCGTCGACATGCTCCGCAAGGCCGGCGCCCAGGTCGACGCGCCCGAGGACGGCGGCGAGAAGGGCGTCTGGCGGGTCACCCCCGGCGCCCTGATCGGCCGCGACCTGGTGGTCGAGCCGGACCTCTCCAACGCGGCCCCGTTCTTCGCCGCCGCGCTGGTCACCGGCGGCCGGGTGACGGTCCGGGACTGGCCCAAGCACACCTACCAGCCGGGCGACCAGCTCCGTGACCTCTACACCCGGATGGGCGGCAGCTGCGCCTTCACCGACGAGGGCCTGGAGTTCACCGGCACCGGGACGATCCACGGCATCGAGGCCGACCTGCACGACGTCGGCGAGCTCACCCCGGTGATCGCCGCGGTGGCGGCGCTGGCCGACTCCGAGTCGCACCTCTACGGCATCGCCCACCTGCGCCTGCACGAGACCGACCGGCTGGCCGCCCTCGCCAAGGAGCTGAACGAGCTCGGCGGCGACGTCAGCGAGACCGCCGACGGCCTGCGGATCCGCCCGCGCACGCTGCACGGCGGCACCTTCCACACCTACGAGGACCACCGCCTGGCCACCGCCGCCGCCGTCCTCGGCCTGGCCGTGCCCGGCGTGCTGGTGGAGAACGTGGCCACCACGGCGAAGACCCTGCCGGACTTCCCGCAGATGTGGGCCGAGTTGCTCGGCCGGGGCGGCCAGGGCTGACGGGGGATCAGGACATGCGCCGCTACGGCAAGGACACCGACGAGGACGACATCCGCAACCGCCCGGCCCGCAAGGGCTCGCGGCCGCGGACCAGGATCCGGCCCAAGCACGAGGACGCCTCCGAGGCGATGGTGCTCACCGTCGACCGGGGCCGCATCACCTGCCTGGTCGAGGCCGGCACCAAGCGCGAGCGCGAGGTCACCGCGATGAAGGCCCGCGAGCTGGGCCGCAAGGGCGTGGTGGTCGGCGACCTGGTGAACCTGGTCGGTGACCTCACCGGGGAGCCGGACACGCTGGCCCGGATCGTCCGGGTGGAGGAGCGCAGCTCGGTGCTGCGCCGCACCGCCGACGACGACGACCCGTACGAGCGGATCGTGGTGGCCAACGCCGATCAGCTGGCCATCGTCATCGCGCTGGCCGACCCGGAGCCCCGCTCCCGGCTGATCGACCGCTGCCTGGTGGCCGCGTACGACGCCGGGATGACGCCGCTGCTGGTGCTCACCAAGTCCGACCTGGCGTCGGCGGAGCCGCTGTTGGAGACGTACGCGCCGCTGGGCATCGACTACGTGGTGACCCGGCGGGACGAGCTGGAGACCGCCGGTGCGGAGGCCGTCCGGGACCACCTGCGCGGGCTGGCCACCGTCTTCATCGGCCACTCCGGGGTCGGCAAGACCACCCTGGTGAACGCCCTGGTGCCGCTGCACCAGCGGACCACCGGCCACGTCAACGCGGTGACCGGCCGGGGCCGGCACACCACCGTCTCGGCGCTGGCCCTGCGGCTGCCCCCGCCGCCCGGTGCCAAGCCCGGCTCGAAGAAGGCGCTGGACCCGGGCTGGGTGATCGACACCCCCGGCTTCCGCTCCTTCGGCCTCTCCCACATCGACCCGTCCCGGGTGATCCTGGCCTTCCCCGACCTGGAGCCCGGCACCGAGGGCTGCCCGCGCGCGTGCAGCCACGACGAGCCGGACTGCGCGCTGGACGCCTGGGTCGAGGAGGGCCACGCCGAGCAGGCCCGGCTGTACTCGCTGCGCCGCCTGCTGGCCTCCAAGGAGGCCAGGGAAGGCGACTGAGGTGACGAGGGGATGACGGGTCGGCACCTTTCGGCCCGTCAGAAGTGTCACACCCGCCCCACGCGGCGATCATAGGAAGGTCGGACCGGTCGGTCCGGCCTCGCGAGGGGAGTCGGCTCGGATGGCTTGGGCTTTGGTGATCATCGCCGGACTGCTGGAGACCGGCTTCGCGATCAACCTCAAACTCAGCGACGGCTTCACCAAGCTCTGGCCCACCGTCAGCTTCGCGCTCTTCGCGCTCGGCAGCTTCGGCCTGCTGACCCTCTCGCTGAAGACCCTCCCGGTCGGCCCGGCCTACGCGGTGTGGACCGGGATCGGCGCGGCCGGCACCGCGATCTACGGCATGGTCTTCCTGGACGAGACCACCTCGGTGCTCAAGCTGGTCTCCATCTCCCTGGTGGTGGCCGGGGTGATCGGCCTCCAGCTCAGCGGCTCCGCCCACTGAGCCGGGGGCGTCCGGTGTGCGAGCCGAACTGGTCCCGGACCGACCCGGCTCGCTAGGGTTTTCGGTATGGCCGACTACCACGACGATCTCCGACTCGCCCACGTCCTCGCCGACTCGGCCGACTCGATCACCATGGAGCGCTTCAAGGCGCTGGACCTCAAGGTCGAGACCAAGCCCGACCTCACCCCGGTCAGCGACGCCGACAAGGCCGCCGAGCAGGCGGTGCGGCACGTGCTGAGCCGGGCCCGTCCCCGGGACGCGGTGCTGGGCGAGGAGTTCGGCCTCCAGGGCACCGGCCCGCGCCGCTGGGTGGTCGACCCGATCGACGGCACCAAGAACTACGTCCGCGGCGTGCCGGTCTGGGCCACCCTGATCTCGCTGCTGGAGGTCGGCCCGGACGGCGATCAGCACCCGGTGGTCGGCATCGTCTCCGCCCCGGCGCTGAACCGCCGTTGGTGGGCGGCCAAGGGCCTGGGCGCCTACGCCGGGCGCAGCCTGGCCAAGGCCGGCCGGATCGAGGTCTCCAAGGTCTCCCGGCTGGAGGACGCCTCGCTCTCCTACTCCTCGCTCAGCGGCTGGGAGGAGCGCGCCCGCCTGGACGCCTTCCTCGACCTCACCCGCTCCTGCTGGCGCACCCGCGCCTACGGCGACTTCTGGTCCTACATGATGGTGGCCGAGGGCGCGGTGGACGTGGCCGCCGAGCCCGAGCTCTCGCTCTGGGACATGGCCGCGCCCTGCATCGTGGTCCAGGAGGCCGGCGGCCGCTTCACCGGCCTGGACGGCGTCGACGGCCCGAACGGCGCCGACGCGGTGGCCTCCAACGGGCTGCTCCACGACGACGTGCTGCGGTCGCTCGCGATCTGACGCCGCGGCGGAGGAACTGGTGCGGGCCCCGGGGGTGACTGAACACACCCGGGGCCCGCGGTCTGTGAGGAACCGTCACTTCTGCTTGCGCAGCTCCCGGACGGCGTTCTCCAGGCGCTGACCGAAGTCGGCGTCGGCCTGGCGGAAGTTGTTGATCGCGCGCTCCACGATGTCGTCGCGGTCGGCCGAGACCTTGGCGATGAAGCCGCTGAGGTTGCCGATCAGACGGGCCTTCTCGTCCTCGGAGAACAGCCGGTAGAGGTTGCCCGCCTGGACGAAGTCGTTGTCCTCGGCGTGCGAGGGGGCGGCGGTCTCACCGGTGGAGCCGGCCAGCGGCACCGAGGCCCAGAGCGGGCGGTCGATCTGCACCGGGCCGCCGAAGGAGTTCGGCTCGTAGTTCTTGGCCCGGCCGTGGCGGCCGTCGTAGAGGTGGCCGTCGCGGCTGTTGGTGTTCGCCTCGGTGGCGTGCGGGCGGTTCACCGGCAGGTGGTCGGCGTTGATGCCGACCCGGTAGCGGTGCGCGTCGCCGTATCCGAACAGGCGGCCCTGGAGCATCTTGTCCGGCGACGGGCCGATGCCCGGCACGAAGTGGGCCGGCGAGAAGATCGACTGCTCGACCTCGGCGAAGACGTTGTCGGGGTTCCGGTTGAGCTCCAGCTTGCCGATCTCGATCGGCGGGTAGTCCGCGTGCGGCCAGACCTTGGTCAGGTCGAACGGGTTGAACCGGTACTGCGCGGCGTCGGCCGCCGGCATGATCTGGACCTGCACGGTCCAGGTCGGGAAGTCGCCGTTCTCGATCGAGGTGCGCAGGTCCCGCTGGTGGCTGTCCGGGTCCTCGCCGGCCAGCACGTTGGCCTCGGCCGCGGTGAGGTTCTTGATGCCCTGGTCGGTCTTGAAGTGGTACTTCACCCAGAAGTACTCGCCGGCCTCGTTCTCCCACTGGAAGGTGTGCGAGCCGTAGCCGTTCATGTGGCGGTAGGACGCCGGGATGCCGCGGTCACCGAACAGCCAGGTCACCTGGTGGGTCGACTCGGGCGACAGGCCCCAGAAGTCCCAGACGTTGTCCGCCTCCTGCGAGCCGGTGTACGGGTCGCGCTTCTGGGTGTGGATGAAGTCCGGGAACTTCACCGCGTCCTTGATGAAGAAGACCGGGGTGTTGTTGCCGACGAGGTCGTAGTTGCCCTCCTCGGTGTAGAACTTCAGCGCCCAGCCGCGCGGGTCACGGACGGCGTCGGCCGAACCGAGGTTGCCCGCCACGGTGGAGAAGCGGAGGAAGGTCTCGGTCTGCTTGCCGACCTCCGAGAGGAACTTCGCCCGGGTGTACGCGGTGACGTCCGCGGTCACGGTGAAGGTGCCGTAGGCGCCGGCGCCGCGGGCGTGCACCACGCGCTCCGGGACGCGCTCGCGGTTGAAGTGCGCGAGCTTCTCGAACAGCAGCTGGTCCTGGACCAGCGCCGGTCCGCCCACACCCGCGGTCTCGGTGTTCTGGTTGTCCGAGACCGGCGCACCGGCCTCCGTGGTGAGAATGGGCCGCTCGCTCTGGGTGGTCATGTCGGGGTGCCTCCGCGTGTCCGGTCGTCGGTCGTACCGTGCCTGAACTTCGGATCGATCCTAGCTTGGACTTTGTCTAAGTCAACACTGGAACCAAGTCGAGAACCTGGCTTACCCTGTGGGCATGAGTGACCTGTTGGAAAGACTTCGCGGACGCGGCTGGCGCATGACCTCGCAGCGCCGTGTGGTGGCAGAGGTCCTCGACGGCGACCACGTGCACCTCACCGCCGACGAGGTGCACGCCCGGGCGGTGGCCCGCCTCCCCGAGATCAGCCGCGCGACGGTCTACAACACGCTGGGCGAGATGGTCTCCCTGGGCGAGGTGCTCGAGGTCTCCACGGACGGCCGCGCCAAGCGCTACGACCCCAACGCCCGGCACGCCCACCAGCACCTCATCTGCTCCGGCTGCGGCTCGATCCGCGACGTCCACCCCCAGGGTGACCTGATCGCCGCCCTCCCCGCAGCCGAGCGCTTCGGCTATGTCATCTCCAACGCCGAAGTCACGTACCGAGGCCTCTGCCCTTCGTGCAGTCAGAACTGAGCGCCCGGAAGGGCAAGCGCTCAGGGGCGCGAGGAACTGCGCGAATCGGAAGGCGGCCCACCGGCAACTGAACCTGCGGGTTCTACGCGCTGAGGTCCGTGTGCAGCGCACCCAGGAGGCGGGCGGCCCGCTCGGTGACCTCCGGGGGGCCGTAGTCGGCGGCGCGGCGGCACCAGGACTCGGCCTGGACGGGCTCGCCGCGGCGCAGCGCCAGCAGGGCCAGCCGCAGGGCGGCCCGCCCGTGGCCGGCGTCGGCGGCGCGGGTGTACCAGGCGATGGCCTCGCCCTCCTGGTCCTGACGGGCCAGCAGCAGGCCGAGGTTGAAGGCGGCGCTGCGGCTGCCGGCCTCCGCCGCGCGCCGGTACCAGCTCTCGGCGATCTCCAGCGCCCCGCGCTCCGCGGCCCGCACGCCCATCCGGACCTGCGCCCGCCGGTGCCCGGCGTCCGCCGCGACGGCGTACCAGTGCTCGGCCTCCGCGTCGGCGTCGCCGCGCCGGTCCAGCAGCGAGGCCAGCCGGAAGCCGCCCTCCGCCGAACCGCCCGCCGCGGCCTGCCGGTAGCGCTCCAGAGCGCCCGTCAGCTGCCCGCGCTGCTCGTGGACGACCGCGAGCTGGAGCGCGGCCTCGCCGTGCCCCTCGGCTGCGGCGCGCGCGTACCACTCGTGCGCCTGCTGCTGCTCCCCGCGCCCGGCGTGCAGGACCCCGAGGTTGAACGCCCCGTCCACGCTCCCCGCCTCGGCGGCCTTGGAGAACCACGGCTCCGCCCCGGACTCGTCGCCGCGCTGGAGCAGCACGACGGCCAGCGCGTTGCACGCCTCCCGGTGCCCGGCGTACGCCGCGCGCCGGTACCACTGCTCGGCCTGCGCCTCGCGCCCGGCGCCCGCGCAGAGCAGGCCCAGGTTGAAGGCGCCGTTCTGGTCACCCGCCTCCAGCGCCAGCCGGTACCAGTGCTCGGCCTCGACGGCCTCGCCCCGCCCGGCGTACAGCGCGCCGAGGGCGTTGGCGGCGTTGCCGTCGCCGGCCTCGGCGGCCTCCTGCCACCACTCGGCGGCCGAGCCGAGGTCACCCGCGTCGCGGTGCAGGAAGCCCAGCGCGCACGCCGCGCGCGCCTCCCCGTTCTGCGCCGCCTGCCGGTACCAGCGCGCCGCCTCCTCCAGACAGGCGGGATCCTCGCCGGCCCGCTCCTCCAGGAGCACGCCGAGCCGCAGCCCCGCGCGGGCGTGGCTGCGGGCGGCGGCGGTGCGGTACCAGGTCTCGGCGGTGTCCTTGTCGCCGGCCGCCTCGCGCATCCGGGCGAGGCGGTAGGCGGCCTCGCGGTGGCCGGCGTCGGCGGAGACCTTGAACCAGCGCTCGGCGCGCACGTCGCGCCGGTGCTCCATCAGGTCGCCCAGCGCGTAGGCGCCGAGCGGGTGGCCGTGCTCGGCGGCGAAGTGCAGCCAGTACTCGGCGGCCTCCTCCTCGCCCTGGTCCCGGAGCTGGAGCCCGAGCGCGTGCGCGGCCGGGGCCGAGCCGGCCACGGCGGCCTGCCGCCACCACTGGGCGGCCTCGGCCCGGTGGCCGCGCTGGTGCAGCAGCACGCCGAGGTTGTTGGCGGCGGCCCGCAGTCCGGCGGAGGCGGCGCTGCGCAGGTAGGGCTCGGCGTCCTCCAGGTCACCGCGGCGCAGCAGCAGCGCGCCGAGCTGGCTGGCCGCGTTCGGGTCGCCCTGGTCGGCGGCCTGACGGTGCCTCACCTCGAGGGCGGCCTGCTCGCGGGCGGCGAGGGCGGTCTCGAAGCTGTCGCGGTCGGGCCCGGGCTCGTCGGCGGGCGCGGTGTAGCTGCCGGCGGCGGGCGCGAACTGCTTGGCGGGCACCCGGACCAGACTGTCCGGCCCGTAGCCGGAGGCGGTGGCCCGAGGGACCGTCAGACCGCTGGTGCGCTGGGCCGGCAGCGCGGCGGCCGGCTCCTCGCTCTGCGCCCACGCCTCGGTGTCGACCGCCCCCACGGCCGACTTGTCCGCCCTGCCCGGATCGTTCCTTCCGATCAGCCTCATGCCGACTCCCGCTTCCCCCGAGTGCCGCGGCATCCGCCGGGGACGTCGAGGCTGCGACGGCGACCTCCCCGGGGCAGGGGAGTCAACTGCCGTACGGCGTCCCCCATGTGCTCCATCGTCGCATCACCCGCAACCCGCGTACACCTGCCCCGGCCAGGTTTGGCGGGAGCGGGCCGAAGCCCGGCGAGATTGCTTCAGCGCTTTGTCGATTTCCCGACACTTGCCCCCTACAAACCCCGGGGACGCATCGTACCGGAGCACGAGCCGGACGGGTGAGCCCATTTGACGGGCGATCAGGTCCCGGGAAGCACCGAAGGCCCGGAGATAATCTCCGGGCCTTCGGTTCAGAGTAGCGGGGACAGGATTTGAACCTGCGACCTCTGGGTTATGAGCCCAGCGAGCTACCGAGCTGCTCCACCCCGCGTCGTTGTGTTCACAACTGTAGCACGGGGTTTGATCAGGTCGTTAACCGGCCGTCTGCTGCGCCGCCGCCGTGGCGGCGTCCAGGGCCGACTTCAGCGCCTTCTGGGCCTCGCCGTACTTGGCCCAGTCGCCGTCCTTGCGCGCCTGTTCCATGTCGTTGAAGGCCTTCTGGGCGTCGGCCACCGCCTTCTGCTGCGCCGCGCTGCCGGTGCCCGGCGTGGTCGGCGTCGTCGGGGTGGTCGGGGTGGTCGGCGTGCTGGGCGTCGTCCCCGGCGTGGTCGGTGCGGTCGGGGTGGTCGCGGTCGCGTTGCCGAGGACCTTCTTCAGCGCCTCCTCCAAGGTGCTCTCGAAGGCCACGTTGTCGTTCCCGTAGACCGCCAACACCCGCTGCAGCACCGGGTAGTTGGCGCCGCGGCCGCGGACGTACACCGGCTCGATGTTGAGCAGGCCGCCGCCGACCGGGAGGGTCAGCAGGTTGCCGTACTCGACCTCGGAGTCGCCGCCGATCTTCAGGGTGTTCAGCTTGTTCGCCACGTCGGCGTTGGAGTTGAACTGCGACTGCACCAGCTTGGGGCCGAGCGTGTTGGAGTCGCCCGGCACCTTGAGGATGCGGATCTTCCCGTACTCCGGCCCCGGGTCCGCGCTGACGGCCATGAAGGCGGCCAGGTTGTCCCGCTTGCTGGGCACGAAGGTGGTGGTCAGCGAGAAGCTCGCCTGGGTCACCGCCGGGTCCGGCATCCGCACCGTCATGTAGTACGGCGGCTGCACGTCACCGGTGTTGGTGGTCGGGTCCACCGGGACCTGCCAGATGTCGGTGCCGTTGAAGAAGGAGTTGGCGTCCGTCATGTGGTACATGCCGAGCAGGTCGCGCTGCACCTTGAACATGTCCTGCGGGTACCGCAGGTGCGGCATCAGGGCGGCCGGGATCTTGTCCTTGGCCTCGACCGTGCCGGGGAAGGCCTTCATCCAGGTCTTCAACACCGGGTCGGCGTCGTCCCACTGGTAGAGCGTCACCTCGCCGGTGTAGGCGTCCACGGTCGCCTTCACCGAGTTCCGGATGTAGTTGACCTTGTTGACCGTGGTGAGCGTGCGCCCGCGCTGGTCGGTCAGCGAGTCCTTGGTGACGTCGCCCAGGGTGGTCTTGGAGGCGAACGGGTAGCCGTCCGAGGTGGTGTAGCCGTCCAGCACCCAGACCAGCTTGCCGTCCTGCACCACCGGGTACGGGTCGGCGTCGATCGACAGCCACGGGGCGACCTTCTCCACCCGCTCCTTGGGGGTGCGGTCGTAGAGCACCTTGGCGCCGTCGGTGATGGCGCCCGCGTAGAGGATCTGCGGCTCGGCGAAGCGCACCGCGTAGGCGGCCCGGGTGAACGGGTTGTTGAGCGAGACGCCGCTGTCGCCGGTGTACTTGAACTGCTTGGAGCCGGCGTCGTCGGTGGAGTAGTCGATCTCCTCGTTGGAGCCGCCGACGATGGAGTAGGTCTTGGTCTCCTCGCCGTAGTAGATCCGCTGCTGGTAGTCGCCCAGCGAGCCGCTGGACGGCAGGCCCGACTCGGTGAAGACCGGCTGGCCCTTGTCGTTGACCTGGTTGCCCTTGGCCGAGACGACGCCGTAGCCGTGGGTGTACTTGAAGTGGTCGTTGATCCAGTTCCGCTGCTGCACCCCGTTGAGGTCCAGCTCACGGAGACCGATCACGGTGTCCTGGCCGCCGATCTGGCCGTTGGTGTACCGGTCGACGTCCAGCGTCTTCGGGAACTTGTAGTACGACCGCTGCTGCTCGATCTGCTGGAAGGTCGGCGAGACCACGTTCGGGTCCAGCAGCCGGATGTCGGCGATGGTCTGCGCGTCCTGCTTGAGCGCGTCGGTGGAGGTGGACGCCTTCGGCGAGTACGGCTGGGTCGAGCTGTCGGCGATGCCGTACGCCAGCCTGGTGGCGTCGATGTTCTTCTGGATGTACGGCGTCTCCTTGGCCTGCTCGTTCGGCTTGACCTGGAACTGCTGCACGATCGCCGGGTAGAGCCCGCCGATCAGCACCGCCGAGAGCGCCATCAGCCCGAAGCCGATCAGGGCCGGGGCCCAGGTCTTGCGGATCGGGGTGAGGAAGAACAGCAGGGCGCAGATGATCGCGACGAAGAACAGGATGGTCTTGGCCGGCAGGAACGCGTTGGCGTCCACGTAGCGCAGGCCGGTCCAGCCGTCCACGCCCTTGTACCCGCCGGTCTTGACCGCCAGCGCGTACCGGTCCAGCCAGTACGCGACCGCCTTCAGCAGCACGAACACGCCCAGCAGCACCGCCAGGTGGCCCTGCGCACCGGGGCTGGCCTTGCGGCCGGGGCCCTGGAGCCGCAGCCCGCCGTACAGGTAGTGCACCAGCGCGGACGCCAGCAGCGAGACGATCACCGCGCTGAACGCGAAGCCCAGCAGGAACTCGTACCAGGGCAGCTCGAAGGCGTAGAACGAGACGTCCAGGTGGAACTGACTGTCCTTCACCCCGAACGGCGTCTGGTTGGTCCACAGCATCCAGGTCCGCCACTGCCCGGCCGCCGCCGCGCCGGCCACCAGGCCGGTCAGCAGCGAGATCCCGATCAGCAGCCACTTCCGGTACGGGGCCACGCCCATCCGGTAGCGGTCCAGGCTCTGCTGCTCCACCGACATCGCGGCCAGCGGCGGGCGCAGCCGGTGCGCCAGCCAGACGTTCAGGCCGACCACCACCGCCATCGCCAGGCCGAAGACGGCGAACAGGCCCACCTTGGTCCAGAGCTGGGAGGTGAACACGGAGGAGTAGTGGAGCGACTTGAACCAGAGCCAGTCCGTCCAAAGACCCGCGAACATCACGAACAGCAGGAACAGCACCGCGAGGACGCCTGCGGTCAGCAGGAGCACCCGGGTGCGGCGGGAGGGCGGGCCGACTCTGGCACGGAAGCCCGGGCCTTGCGGGCGGTCCGGCATCTGGAATACCAAGGGGGCACCTCTGGTGTGTCGTGTCGTCAGATTTCGGGCGGGTCTCCTGATGCAACTTAATGGCTCTTTACCTGAGTTCCCACGGTTCACCACGACTTCACGCACTCCGTCCGGTCGGACGGCGGCACGCCCGGGCCGGGCGCACCCGCGGCACCCCTCCCCGCGGCCTGCGCAGCGCGCGTCCACGGCCGTGTGAGGATGGAGCCATGTCCGATGCCCTTGATGCCCTGGCCGGCGGCAAGCCCCCCGCCGCCTCCCCGCTGACCCGCGCCGCGCTGGAGATCGACGAGTACGCCGCCACCCTCGGCTGGGACCTGCCGACCCGGCTGTTCGCCCTGGTCGACAGCTCCGCCCTGCGCCGCCAGGACCCGAAGCTGGCCAAGCAGCTCGGGCTGACCGCCGACGACAACGGGCTGACCCCGGTGGAGCAGGACGAGCTGCCCGCCGGGATGGAGCTGGACAAGTTCCTCGGCACCATCGCCTGGCCCGCGCAGGTGGCCGGCTGCGCCCTCGTGGTGGAGCGTCAGATGCTGCCGCCGGGGGCCGAGCAGACCCGGCCGAAGAACGCGACCGAGGCCCAGATCGCCGAGTGGGTGGCCAACCAGCCGAACCGCGAGGAGGTCCGGATCACCGCCGCCGTGCTGCGCGACGGCAAGAAGGAGATCGCGCTGCGGCTGCGCTCCAAGGACATCGCCCGTGAGGTGCTGACCGGCCCGGACCTGGTGCCCGGCCTGACCGAGGCGCTGCTCGCCACCTTCTCCTGACCGTCTCCGGCCGCCTCCTGACCCGAGGTCAGGAAGCCTTGCAGGACGGCAGCTCGGCCGCCTTGCCGTCCCGGATCAGGTCCAGCGACTTCAGTGCGCTGTCGAGGGTCTCCGCCTTCACCAGGCGGAGGCCCTCCGGCGTGTTCTTGGAGGCCTCGGCGCAGTTGTCGGCCGGGGTGAAGAAGTACTGGGCGCCCTTGTCCCGGGCGGCGATCAGCTTCATCGAGATGCCGCCGATCGGGCCGACCCGGCCCTCGTCGGTGATGGTGCCGGTGCCGGCCACGAACTTGCCGCCGGTGAGGTCGGTCGGGGTCAGCTTGTCCACGATGCCGAGGGCGAACATCAGCCCGGCGCTGGGGCCGCCGACGTCCTGCAGCCCGATCTCGATCTTGAACGGGTAACTGTGGCTGACCCGGGGCCGGATGCCCACGACCGCGCGGTCGGAGTCGGTGGCCTTGGCAGTGGTGATGGTGACCCGCTGCAGGTCCGCCTGGTCCGGGGCGGTCCCGCCCTTGTCCTTGTCCTTGGGCACGACGGTGAAGACCACGTCCTCGCCCGGCTTGTGCTTGGTGACCTGCTCGGCCACTTGGGCGTCGGTGGTGATCGTGGTGCCGTCCACCGCGACGATCCGGTCGCCCGCGTGCAGCTTGCCGTCGGAGGGGCCGCCGGCCACCACGGAGTTGACGATCACTTCGCTACCGATCGGGATGCCCAGCTGGTTCAGCGCCGCGGTCTTGGCGCTGTCCTCGGAGGAGGCGAACTCCTCCGCGTTCTGCTGCTGCGCCTCCTGGTCGGTCTGCCCCTCGGGGTAGACGTTGTCGTGCGGCACCACCAGCACGTCCCCGCGCAGCCAGCCGACCACCGCCGAGACCAGGCTCGGCTCGTACTTGGCCCCCGTCACCTGAACGGTCGTCATGTTGAGGTGACCGCTGGTCGGGTAGGTCTCGTGCCCGGAGATCTGGATCACCGGCTTGTCGCTGTTCTCCTGCATCCCGAGCGTGTTGTACGTCGGGCCGGGGCTCATCTCCGTGTACGGGACCTTCATCAAGACCGACGCGCAGAGCAGTGCTATGAGCAGCAGGGTGGCGGCGAGCATCGTCGCGGAGCGGCGTGGCATGGGACCGACAGTACGGGACGGAACCGTCACCGTGCCGCCCGGGTCACCGGTCCCGTTCCGCTCCGGAGGAGGTGCTGCGCTCCATCGCGGCCTTGAACCGCTGGTGCTCGGCGAGCGAGGCCGGATCCCCGGTGGCCCTGGGGGTGCGGGCGGCCCAGCCGGCCCAGACCATGGCGCAGAGCGCCGCCACCACAGGAATGATCAACCAGGCGAGCGCAGCCATGTCCCCAACTCCCAGCTCCTCGTTCGTATGAGCAGATTAACCACCCGGGAGTCCAACGGTGACGGCGCCATTCGGGTTACGGCGCGGGGATCGCGCTCAGCAGCGCGGCGTATTCGTATGACCGGGTGCGCCCGAACGTGACCCGGTGAGGCCGAACGGACGTACCGGCCGGAGGAGTACGGCGGTCGTCGGGAGCGCGGCGGTCAGCAGGAGCCTGCGCCGACCCACTCCTCCTCGCCGTCGCTGAAGACCTGGTGCTTCCAGATCGGCACCTCGTGCTTGAGGTCGTCGATCAGCCGCCGGGCGGCCGCGAAGGCCTCGCCCCGGTGCGGGCAGGAGACGGCGACGATCACGGCCTTGTCGGTGATCTCCAGCCGGCCCACCCGGTGCACCGCCGCGAGCGCCCGGACCGGGAACTCGGCGACGATCTTCTCGGCGATCCGGCGCATCTCCGCCTCGGCGGTCGGGTGCGCGCTGTACTCCAGCGCGGAGACCGACTTGCCGCCGTCGTGGTCCCGCACCGTGCCGACGAAGACGGTGGTGCCGCCCGCGGCGTCGTCGCCGACCGCTTCGTACACCTCGTCCAGCGAGAGCGGGGTCTCGCGGATGGCCAGCAGCCGGATGGGGTCGTGGTTCTCGGACATGCTCCCCATGATTCCTCATCCCCCCGGGCCCGCGACAAGGGCCTTCCGCATCACGATTGGAGCATTCCGCACTGCGGAACACCCGCAGTGCGTCGGCACTCCGTCAGATCCGCCGCCGCTTCCGCATCTGCCGCACCAGCGCCGCCGTGCCGACCAGCGCCACGGTGGCCCCCGCCGCACCCAGCCCGGCCGTCGCCTCCTTGCCGCCGAGGCGCCGCCCGGCCACCGCGTGCTTCCCGGCGACCTGCTCCAGCAGCTCGGCCAGCACCTCCTCGTTGCTGAACGTGGGCCGCCAGCCGGCCTCGTACAGCCGGGAGCCGGAGACCACCCACGGGTACATGGTGTACGCCAGGTCCCCCGCCGGGGCCGGGGTGAGCCCGAGCCGGTGCAGCCGGGCCGCGGTGCCGAGCGCCAGGGCGGCGGGCAGCTCCATCCGGCGGATGCCGGAGAGCGCCTCGACCTCCTCCTGCTCCAGCCAGCCGTCGCAGCCGACCGTCACCTCGCCCTCGACCAGGCCGAGCACCGCGTACTCCAGCGCCGCCGCCAGGTCGTCCACGTGGCAGAACTGCCAGCACGGCCGCGAGCCCGCCACCACCAGCAGCCGCGGCGCCTCGAAGTGCCTGGTCAGCACGGTGTCGACGCCGGGGCCGACCACCACGGCCGGGCGCAGCACCGTCACCTGCAGGCCGGGGTGCGCCCGGGGCGCGCGGCGGGCCAGCCGCTCGATCTCCAGCAGGTCGCCGACCAGCGAGGCCTCCTCGGTGGCCCGCAGCTCGGCCGACTCGGCCAGCGGCACCTCGTTGTCCGGCAGCGCGCCGTAGACCATCGCCGAGGTGCAGAGCACCACCCGGCCCACGCCGGCGGCCGCGGCGGCGGTGATCACCGTCTGCGCGCCCCGCACGTTGTACGCGCTCCGGGCGCGCGGGTCGGACTCCATGCCCAGGTCCATCGCCAGGTGCACCACCACGTCCACCCCGGCCAGCCGTTCGGCCACCGCCGGGTCGCGGACGTCCAGCACCCGCCACTGCACGCCGGGCACCTCACCGCGCCGGTCGTCCAGCGCCAGCACCTTGCGCACCGAGGGCGAGGCCACCAGGCGGGCGGCCACCCGTTCGCCGAGCACTCCGGCGGCGCCGGTCACGGCCACGGTCAACGGCTTGCCGCCGTAGGCTGGAGGCGGCGAACCCGCGGTGGCAGGGACGTCCTCTCCTCCGGTCAGCCCAGAGCGAACGTCCGAGGGCGGGGAACTCACCGGCCATCCTCCACGGTTAGCTTAAGTGCGTACGTACGAGTGTCTTGTACGTCCATCCTGCCCGAGGCACGGCCCCGGCGGTGCACCCGGCGCGGTCGGGCCGCGATCCCGCCGGTGGTTTTCCCCGGGCTACGCAGCCCCCGCCACACCACTTGCGTGACGGCCGACCGGATCGAGGACCCCGTGAGCGACCTTCCCTTCGGATTCGGCGTTCCTCCCGAGGAGCCCGAGGACGGCAAGGCCAAGGGCGACAAGGACAAGAAGGACGAGAGCTCCGGCGGCACCCCGCCGCAGCAGCCGTTCGGCTTCGGCGGGGCCAATCCGTTCGGCGCACTCTTCGGCATGGGCGCCCCCGGTGCGGGCTCCGGCGCCCCCGGGGACAACCCGTTCGGGGCGATGTTCGGCAACCTGAACCCGAACGACCTGGGCGCCGCCTTCCAGCAGCTCGGCCAGATGCTCTCCTTCGAGGGCGGGCCGGTGAACTGGGACCTGGCCCGGGACATCGCCCGGCAGACCGTGGTCGCCGAGCAGCCCGAGGGCAAGAGCAAGGACCGCTCGGTCAGCGCCACCGAGCGCTCGGCGGTGGCCGAGGCCGTCCGGCTGGCCGACCTCTGGCTGGACTCGGCGACGGAGTTCCCGTCCGGCGCGGGCACCGCCGTGGCCTGGAGCCGGGCCGAGTGGGTGGAGGCCACCCTGCCGGTCTGGAAGGACCTGGTGGACCCGGTGGCCGAGCGGGTCGGCAACGCGATGGGCGGTGTGCTGCCCGAGGAGATGCAGGCCGTGGCCGGGCCGCTGATGGGCATGATGCGCTCCATGGGCGGCGCCATGTTCGGCACCCAGATCGGCCAGGCGCTGGGCGCGCTGGCCGCCGAGGTGGTCGGCTCCACCGACGTCGGCCTGCCGCTGGCCCCGGCCGGCAAGGCCGCGCTGCTGCCGCAGAACGTGGCCGAGTTCGGCGAGGGCCTGAGCGTGCCCGCCGAGGAGGTCCGGCTCTACCTGGCCCTGCGCGAAGCCGCCCACCAGCGGCTCTTCGCCCACGTGCCGTGGCTGCGGGCGCACCTGTTCGGCGCCGTCGAGGCCTACGCCCGCGGCATCAAGGTCGACACCACCCGGATGGAGGAGCTGGTCGGCCAGCTCGACCCGTCCAACCCCGAGGCGCTCCAGGAGGCCCTGGGGAACGGACTGCTCCAGCCCGAGGACACCCCCGCCCAGAAGGCCGCGCTGGCCCGCCTGGAGACGGCCCTGGCGCTGGTCGAGGGCTGGGTGGACGCGGTGGTGCACGCCGCCGCCGAGCCGCACCTGCCGCAGGCCGGGGCGCTGCGCGAGACCGTCCGCCGCCGCCGCGCGGCCGGCGGCCCCGCCGAGCAGACCTTCGCCACCCTGGTCGGCCTGGAGCTGCGCCCGCGCCGGCTGCGCGACGCCTCCCGGCTGTGGGCCTCGCTGGCCGACGCCCGCGGCGTCGAGGGGCGTGACGCGCTCTGGGAGCACCCCGACATGCTGCCCACCGCCGCCGACCTGGACGACCCGGACGGCTTCGTGCACCGGGGCTCGGGCGACTCGCTGGAGGGCGGCATCGACTTCTCCGAGCTGGACAAGCTGCTCGGCGAGGCGGCGGCCGGCTCCGCGGGCGGCTCCGACGCCGCCAAGAAGGACGACGAGGACGAGGACGGCAAGGGCAAGTGAGCACCACCCTGCACGCGGACGCGGTCCGCGCACTGACCGACTGGGCCGTGGCCGACGCCGGGCAGGACGGGCTCCGGCAGGACTACCTGGCCCACCTGGCCGCCGAGCCGGAGGGCCTGTGGCGCTCCTGCCTGCCCGCCCACATCACCGCCAGCGCCCTGGTGGTCGACCCGGCGGCCGGGCGGGTCCTGCTGACCCTGCACCCCAAGGTCGGCCTCTGGCTGCAGATGGGCGGGCACTGCGAGCCCGGCGACGCCACGCTGGCCTCGGCCGCGCTGCGCGAGGCCACCGAGGAGTCCGGCATCGCCGGGCTGGAGCTGCTCGCGGTGGACGGCGCCCCGGTGCCGGTGAAGCTGGACCGGCACAGCGTCCGCTGCACCGGCAAGGACGGGCCGGAGAACACCCATCTGGACGTGCAGTACGTCGCGCTGGCCCCGGCCGGGGCCGAGGCGCTGATCAGCGAGGAGTCGCTGGAGCTGGGCTGGTTCCCCTTCGACGCCCTGCCGGAGCCCACCGACGACGCGGTGCGCGAACTGGTCGAGCTGGCGCGGAAGCTGACGGAGCGTTAGGGGTCGCCCCTAGCCCGCCTCCTCGGCGGGATCCTGACGGGCCTGCGGGAGCCTCGGAGCGGCGGCCACGCCCTCCAGGTACCCGCGGGCCCGTTCCGTGCGCGGGTAGGCCTCCAGCAGGGCCCAGAAGGCCGGGCCGTGGTCGGCCTCCAGCAGGTGGGCAAGCTCGTGCAGCAGCACGTAGTCCACGACGTACTCGGGCATGCCGCGCAGGCGGTGGGAGAGCCGGATGCTGCCCTCGGCCGGGGTGCAGGAGCCCCAGCGGGAGTTCTGGTTGGTGACCCAGCGGACCACGCTGGGGCGGGCCCGGCCGCCGAGGTAGGCCGCCGAGAGCCGCTCGGCCCGGCCGGCCAGCTCCTGGTCCCCGCCGAGCTCGCGGCGGCTCTCCTGGCGGGCCAGCCGCTCCACCATCTTGGCCACCCAGCGCCGCTCCTCGGCCAGCGACATCCGGGCCGGGATCAGCACCACCGTGCGGTCGCCCTCGCGGTAGGCGGAGACGGTGCGGCTGCGGCGGGCGCTGCGCCGGACCTCCACCAGGGGCTCACCCGGGGCCGCCAGAGGCTCGCCCGGGGCGTGCGGTGCCACGCCCCGCGCCGTCGGGTCCTGCGCTGTCCGACCCTGCCGCCGGGAGTCCTGTTCGGTCGCCATGCCAACCGACGGTACCGTCCGGCACCGACGGCCCGCCTCCACCGGTGCGGGCACCGTCACCTCGGGGCGGACAGTTGTCCACAGGCTGTGCAGAACGATCGTCGTACAACCCACCGGGCCTGTGGACAGGCCTCGGCGGGACGGCCGCCGGGTCGGGCATGCTGCCTCTGTCAGCCCAGCCCCGACCTCCCCGGAGGTGTCCCGTGCGACCGATGGTGAAGCCCGCGCTCTCCCGCCTGTGGCGGGACGGATCGACCCTGCAGTTCGGCACCGTGCACCGGCACGCCCGGGTGGTGGAGGAGGTCGGCCAGCCGGTGGCCGCCTTCCTGGAGCTGCTGGACGGCAGCCGGGAGCGGCCGGCCCTGCTGGAGGCCGGCGAGCGGCTCGGGCTCGGCAGGGAGGTGGCCGAGGAGCTGCTCGGCTCGCTGGAGCAGGCCGGGCTGCTGGACGACGCCGAGGCCGGGCAGGCCGCCCTCGGCGGCTTCCCCCGGGCCCGCCAGGAGCTGCTCGGCCCTGACGTGGCGTCACTCTCCCTGGTGCACCCGGCCCCCGGGGAGGCACCCGCGGTGCTCCGCGGCCGGGCCGCCTCCCGGGTGGAGATCCACGGGGCCGGCCGGGTCGGCGCCTCGATCGGCGCGGTGCTGGCCGCCGGGGGCGTCGGCACCGTCACCCTCACCGACCGGGGCCGGGTCACCGCCCGGGACTGCTCCCCCGCCGGGTACCCGCCGACGGACGTCGGGCGGCTGCGCACCACCGCCGCCAGGGAGGTGGTGCACCGCACCTCGGGCACCCCGGCCGGGGAGCGGCAGCGCCGCCGGCCGGGCGACGACCCACCGCCCGCCCTGGTGGTGCTGGCCCCCCGGGACGGCGCCGGAGCCTTCGCCGGGGTGGCGGCCGAGGCCCACAAGCTGATGCGGGCCGGGGTGCCGCACCTCTACGTCGGGGTGCTGGAGCACCTCGGGGTGGTCGGCCCGCTGGTGCTGCCGGGCGCCTCGGCCTGCGGCGCCTGCGCCACGCTGACCAGACGGGACGAGGACGAGGCCTGGCCCCGGCTGCTCGCCCAGCTCGGCGAGGAGGGAGCCGGGCGCCCCCGCACCCCCGCCTGCGACAGCGCGCTCGCCACCGCCGTCGCGGGGCTGGCCGCCCTGCACGTGGAGCTCTGGCTGGACGGTGTCCGCCCGCCCAGCGTGGACGGCTGGTGCGAGATCTCCGCCGCCGACGGCATAGCCCGCCGCCTCCGGCTGCCCACCCACCCCGCCTGCGGCTGCACCTGGCCCTCCGGCCCGCCGGTGCACCGGACGGAGGTGATCACCCCGCCCCGCTGAGCACGCCTGTGACGGAGCACGTGATCCGCTGCTCACACTCCGGCCGGGCCCTCACCCGGAGCGGGCACAATGGCGTAGTGACACGCCCACCGACGGGCGTCGGAGCAGGGAGGCCCTGGGGTGAGCGATCTTCCGCGCAAGGCAGTGACCCGGACGGCACGGCTGGCCGCCCTGCCGCTCGGGATGGCGGGCCGGGCCACCCTCGGCCTGGGGCGGCGGATCGGCGGCCGCTCGGCCGAGGTGGTCACCGCCGAGCTCCAGCAGGCCACCGCCGACCAGCTGTTCAAGGTGCTCGGAGAGCTCAAGGGCGGGGCGATGAAGTTCGGGCAGGTGCTGTCCGTCTTCGAGGCCGCGCTGCCCGAGGAGGTGGCCGGCCCCTACCGGGCCGCCCTGACGAAGCTTCAGGACGCCGCTCCCCCGATGCCCTCCGCCAAGGTGCACACGGCCCTGGCCGAGCGGCTCGGAAAGGACTGGCGGAAGAACTTCCGCAGCTTCGACGACCGGCCGGCCGCCGCCGCCTCGATCGGCCAGGTGCACCGCGCGGTCTGGAAGGACGGCCGGCAGGTGGCCGTCAAGATCCAGTACCCGGGCGCGGGAGACGCGCTGCTCTCCGACCTGGCCCAGCTCAGCCGGGTGGCCTGGCTGCTCGGCCCGCTGATCCCGGGCCTGGACATCAAGCCGCTGATCACCGAGCTGCGCGAGCGGGTGGCCGAGGAGCTGGACTACGCGCTGGAGGCCGAGGCCCAGCGCCGGCACGCCGAGGAGTTCGCCGGCGACCCGGACATCACCGTCCCCCGGGTGGTCGCCCAGGCCGACCAGGTGCTGGTCAGCGAGTGGCTGGACGGCACCCCGCTCTCCGAGGTGATCAGCACCGGCACCCAGGAGGAGCGGGACAGGGCCGGGCAGCTGATCGCCCGCTTCCTGTTCGCAGGCCCGTCCCGGACGGGCCTGCTGCACGCCGACCCGCACCCGGGGAACTTCCGGCTCATCAAGGACGACGGCCCGGCCGAGGGCTGGCGGCTGGGCGTGCTGGACTTCGGCACGGTGGACAGACTGCCCGGCGGCCTCCCCCGCCCGATCGGCGACTCGCTCCGGATGGCGCTGGCCGGGGACGCCGACGGGGTGCTGGACATGCTCGGCGAGGAGGGCTTCGTGAAGCCCTCGATCAAGCTGGACCCGGCGGCGGTGCTGGATTACCTGCTGCCGATCATCGAGCCCGCGAGCGTGGAGGTCTTCCACTTCACCCGGGCCTGGATGCGGGCCCAGGCGGCCCGGATCGCCGACCCGCGCTCGCCCGCGTACGACCTGGGCAAGCAGCTCAACCTGCCGCCCGCCTACCTGCTGATCCACCGGGTCACCCTCTCCACCATCGGGGTGCTCTGCCAGCTCGGCGCCAAGGCCCCGTTCCGGGCCGAGATGCAGGAGTGGCTGCCCGGCTTCGCCGCACCGGTCGCCACACCTTTCGCCGAGCCGGCCGAGGGCTGACGCCCCGAAAGCTCGCACTCCGTCAGAACGCGCCGATGGCCGCCCTCCTCCAGGAGGGCGGCCATCGGCGTTCGGGGAATGACACTGCTGGGCACTGCTGTTGGTACCGCTGGAACGACGCGCCGCGTGGGCCTACGCGGCTGTCACTCCGTCAGCTCTCGGTCCGTCAGGTCTCACATGAGCGCGACGGCGAGGGCCTTGCGGGCGCGGAGCGAGGCACGCTCGGCCCTGCGCATCAGTCGGGCGGCGCGGGCGACGCGCTCGCCCATCCGTTGGTGTTCGGCCTCGTGCAGTCGTTCCTGCATATGGGCACGGGCCAGGGTTTCTTGCATGAGTTGCATCTCGCGGGTCCTGTTCTGGATCTGAAGTTCTTTGGCCTGGTCGGCGCGGGCGGTCTTGTCGGCTGCGGCGGTCATGTGGTGGTCCTGCTCGTGGCACGTGCTCGGAAACGGACGGGGGTGTGCGGCTGCGTCGACCTTGGCTGTGGCGACGCGGACCGAGTGGCGCAGTGTGGTGGTGCCCAGCGGGGGCTGCTCTCCCCGGCGGGCGGTCACTGCGATCGCGGCGGGGTTCACGCCATGACCTCGGTCTTGCGCGGACGGCCCCGGGGCCGCTTGCGGGCGACGACCACACCCTGGACGAAGAGCTCGCCGCCCCAGACGCCCCACGGCTCACGCCGCTCGAGGGCGCCGGCCAGGCAGGCCTCCTTGACGGGGCAGGTGCCGCAGAGCGACTTCGCGTACTCGACGTCGGCGGGGGTCTCGGCGAAGAAGACCTCCGGGTCGAAGGCCCGGCAGGGGATGGGCTGGCCGTTGACCTCGGCCACGTCGATCGCGGTGAGCTGCATGAGAGAAACCTCCGGGGGGTCGGCCTGGTCGGCCTTGGTGATGTCTGTCGGTACGGACGGGAGTGGCGGCGTGATGACCGTGGACACTGTGGCGTCTTCCTCGTCTTTGCTTGTGGTTCCGGCCAGCTGACTGGTGGGGCTGGACCGGAGGACCCGAAGGTCCAGGCTGGGTCTTGACGTACCGGACAAAACAGAAGGGCCGCGAATCCCGGTGTGACGGGTTCCGCGGCCCTGAAGGTGCCGACCTGAAGCTACTCAGGTTCGAACTCTCCAGGGTTCGGGGCCGCGGAAGGCCCACATCCGGACGGCCTCGGCGCCCGCGAAGGCGGCCTTGGCCTCGATCTGCTTCTCGTCCTGCTTCTGCTTCGCTCCGGCATCGACCGCCGCCACATAGGCGCCATGCTTGGCGTCTACCTGTGCGGCCTTCGATGCCTGGAGCGGTCGCTCGTTGCGCAGTCCACGACCGCCGCCGAACGCCGTCCCGGCAAGGGACAGACCCGTCTCGACGGAGGTGCCGCGGGTGCCGTTGCCGCCCAGACCATTAATCCGGGAGCCACTGACAACGCCGGAGACACCGGTGCCGTTGAGACCCAGACCGAAGGGAGCGGTGACGACCTGCGAGGAGACGCACGAAGGCACGGCGATGACGGTCTGGCCAGTCAGGTTGGTGATCATCTTGGTTTCCACTGTCTTCGCCTCCTCTCGGCGTCTCGCGCGGCCCAGTCTCCCGGGCCCCGATGTTCGGATGTTTGGACGGTCGTGCAGGTACTGCGGTGCTGCTGGCAGGCGCGCGGAAGGGAGCCTTCCGAGGCCTTGCGATCTCGTTCCCTTGACCGCTCCGGCAGGCTATTGCGCCCCGTGTACGGCGCGCAAACTATTTTTCCGGCGAGTTTCGCGGAGTGACTCGGGCGGCTCCCGGAAGCGGCTTCACGCCTGCTCCTCGGACTCCCCCCGAAGCCCCTCGACGGTGGCCTCGGACTCGTCCGTGGGCTCCTCGCCGGCACACAACAACAGCACGTCGACACCGTACTTGTCCAGCTTCATGGCGCCGACGCCCGAGATCAGGGCCAGTTCGCGCTCGCTGGCGGGCACCGCCTCGGCGATCGCCATAAGGGTCGCGTCGGTGAAGACCACGTAGGCCGGGGCGCCCTGCTTCTTCGCCTGCACCGAGCGCCACTCGCGCAGCCGCTCGTACAGCGCCTCGTCCATGTCCGAGGGGCAGCTCTCGCAGCGGCGCAGCTTGCGCTCCACCGCCTCGGTCAGCGTCTTGTCGCAGACCCGGCACTTGACCGGGCCGCGGGCCTTGCGCCCGCCCGAGCGCTCGGCGCCCTGCTCGACGCCGCCCCGGCCGCCCCGGCTGCTGGGGCCGGAGTACGAGGAGCCGGGCCGCAGGCCGTCCAGGAAGCGGGTGGGCTTGCGGCTGGCCCGGCCGCCCGGGGAGCGGGAGAGCGCCCAGGAGAGCGAGAGGTGCACCCGGGCCCGGGTGACGCCGACGTAGAGCAGCCGGCGCTCCTCCTCGACCTGCTCGTCGGTCTTGGCGTAGATGATCGGCAGGGTGCCCTCGGTCAGGCCGACCAGGAAGACCGCGTCCCACTCCAGGCCCTTGGCGGCGTGCAGCGAGGCCAGCGTGACGCCCTCGACGGCGGGGGCGTGCTGGGCGGCCGCCCGGGCGTCCAGCTCGGCCACGTAGGCCGCCAGGTCGGCCGGCTGCCCGGCCTCCTGCCGGGCCGCCTCGAACTCCTCGGCCAGCCGCACCAGGGCCGCCAGCGACTCCCAGCGCTCGCGCACCGTGCCGGAGCCCGACGGCGGCTCCGGGGTGAACCCCCGGGTGGCCAGCACCGCGCGGACCTGCCCGGCCAGCGCCGGGCTGTCGGCCGTCAGCGGGTCCTCGGAGGCCCGGGCCGCGCCGCGCACCAGCGTCACCGCGTCCCGCACCTCGGGGCGCTCGAAGAACCGCTCCGCGCCCTTGAGCTGGTACGAGATCCCCAGATCGGCGAGGGCCTGCTCGTAGACCTCGGACTGCCCGTTGGTCCGGAACAGCACGGCGATCTCACTGGCCCGGACGCCCTTGCCGAGCAGGGTGCGGATCTCCCGGGCGGTGGACTCGGCCTCGGTCGGCTCGTCGGCGTACTCGACGTAGACCGGGGCCGGGCCCGCCTCGCGCTGGGAGACCAGCTCCAGCCGGTGCTGGGCGGCCTGGCCGCGGGCCTTGGCGAGCAGCCCGTTGGCCAGGTGGACCACCTGGGGGGTGGAGCGGTAGTCCCGGACCAGCTTGACCACGGTGGCCTCGGGGTGCCGGTGGCGGAAGTTCAGCAGGTGGTCGGGGGTGGCGCCGGTGAAGGAGTAGATCGTCTGGCTGGCGTCGCCGACCACGCAGAGGCTGGCGCCGCCGGTGGACCACTGCTCCAGCAGGCGCTGCTGGAGCGGCGAGACGTCCTGGTACTCGTCCACCGTCAGGTGCCGGTACTGGGCCCGGACCCGCTCGGCGATCTCCGGGCGGTCCTCCAGGATGGCCGCGGTGAGCAGCAGCACGTCCTCGAAGTCGATCACGCCGCGGTCGCGCTTGGTCTGCTCGTAGGTGGCGTAGACCCGGGCGATCTCGGCCGGGTCGCGCGGGGCGTCGCGGCCGGTCTTGAGCACGGCGGCGGGGTAGTCGTCGGGCACGATCTGGGTGACCTTGGCCCACTCGATCTCGCTGGTCAGGTCGCGCAGCTCGGTGCGCTGCACCCGCAGGCCGGAGCGGCCGGCCGCCTCGGCGACCAGCTGCACCTTGCGCTCCAGCAGCCGCGGCACCTCGCCGCCGATCGCCCGGGGCCAGAAGTACTGGAGCTGGCGCAGCGCGGCGGAGTGGAAGGTGCGGGCCTGCACGCCCTCGGCGCCGAGCTGGCGCAGCCGGCCGCGCATCTCGCCGGCCGCGCGGGCGGTGAAGGTCACGGCGAGCACCTGCTGCGGCTGGTAGACGCCGCTGCGCACGCCGTAGGCGATCCGGTGGGTGATGGCCCTGGTCTTGCCCGTGCCGGCGCCGGCCAGCACGCAGACGGGGCCCTGCAGCGCGGTGGCGACGGCCCGCTGCTCCGGGTCGAGCCCGGCCAGCACGGCGTCGGCACTGGCGGCCGAGCCGTGCGGGGCGCCGTAGTGCGCGCCGCCACCTGACGCAGTGCCGTACCGGTCGCCGTGGCCGTCGGGGAGGCCCAAGAGCTGTTCCTGCATGCCGTCCATCCTCGCAGGGCGCTCGGACGTTCCGGTCCGCATCGTCCACAGGGCCCGCCCCGGCGGACGATAATCGCCCTGCCGACCGGCGCGCGTGGTAGCTCACACGCCCGGCGCGCGCGGAATGTTCCGTCGCGCCCCGGACGTTGTCGGCACAGACCGCACGCCCCTTGACGAAGGAGTCCCCCGAATGTCCGGCAGCGTCACGATGTACAGCACGACCTGGTGCGGGTACTGCAACCGGCTGAAGAGCCAGCTGGACCGCGAGGGCATCGGCTACGACGTGATCAACATCGAGGAGGACCCGGCCTCGGCGTCCTACGTCGAGTCCGTCAACAACGGCAACCAGGTGGTGCCGACCGTCATCGTCAAGCCGGCGGGTGGCGGCGAGCAGGTCGTGATGACCAACCCGAGCCTGCGTCAGGTCCAGGCCGCACTGGCCGGCTGACGCGGCGTCAGGCGTAGTGCCCCAGGTGGCCCTGTCCCGCACGGGACGGGGCCACCGGTGCGTCGTCCACCGGCCGGGACGGCCCCGGCACCGACCCAGCCCCCGGCCCCGCCCCCGGGAGCACGGCCGCTCGCCCGGCCAGCTCGCCCAGCCCGTAGACCAGCCGGCAGCGGTCCGCCGAGTACCTGGTCTCGATCACCCGGACCGGCCCGCGGGCGTCGTAGCTGACCCGGGTCTGCACCAGCAGCGGCGCGCCCGGGCCGCCCTGGAACCAGGCGGCCTCCTCCGGCCCGGGCATCCGGGAGACCAGGTGGTCCACCGCGCCGATCTCGGTCCGGCCGAGCGCCTCCAGCACCGACTCGTCGCCGTCCGGCACCTGGTCCGGCTCCATCAGCGGGGTGCCGGCCGCCAGCCCGGCCCGGTAGTGGCTCTCCTCGATCGAGTAGGGCTCGCGGTCCAGCAGCCGCAGCTGACGGCGCACCACCACCGCCTCGCCGGGCCGCAAGCCGAGCCGCTCGGCGATGTCCACCCGGGCCCGGACGATGAGCATCTCGAAGTCGACGGTGAGCCGCCGCCCGCTCTCCCCGGCCTCCGCCTCGTAGACGCCGGTGGGCGCGTTCAGGCAGTGCCCGGCGGCGCGGCCGGGCGGTGGGCCGGGGAGCAGGTCGGGTCCGAAGACCCGGTGGTCCAGCACCGGGTGGTCCTTGAGGTACGTGCCCTTGCCCTGGAGCCGGACCAGCCGGCCCTCGTTGACCAGCACGTCCACGGCCAGCCGGACGGTGTTCCGGGCGACCCCGTACTGCTGCTCCAGCTCGGTCTCGACCGGCAGCGGCGCGTCGCCGCGCCACTCGCCGGCCGCGATCCGGCGTCGCAGGTCGGCGGCCAGCCGCTGGTACTTCGGTGATTGGGAACTGCCCCGCGAGATTGTCACGCGAGTGAATGTAGCGATCCGGGTTGCGCCATTTCAGCGAAACCGGCCAATATTGCCCGGGATCGGGGATCTCGGTTTCCGTCCCGATCAGGTCGTTCGCAGTCGCCCGGCGGCACTCGGCCCTTCCGGATGAGCGCCGCACATTCCAGCCACGTACAACCGGGGGCGGAGCCATGCCCGTGACCAGTACCGCGCACCACTTCGAGGTGCGGCCGACCATCCTTCGAACCGACGAGCCGGACGGCGCCCGGCCGCGTCCGGGGCGGGCCCTGGGGGCCGCCGACCGGGGCGCCTGGCACGCCACCGCCAGCTTCCCGCCGCGCCCGCGCAACGTGGCCCGGGCCCGGCAGCTGACCCGCACCGTGCTCACCGCCTGGGGCGCCGCCGAACTGGCGGACAGCGCCGAGCTGTTGATGTCCGAGCTGGTCACCAACGCGCTCCGGTACGGCCGGGGCGCGGTCTCGGTGACGCTGGCCCTGACCGACCGGGCGCTGCAGATCTCGGTGGCCGACTACGGCCGGGCGCTGCCCGAGCCCCGGGAGGCCGGGGAGGAGGAGACCAGCGGCCGCGGCCTGGCCATCGTCGGGGCCCTGTGCACCGACTGGTCGGTGACCACCCGGCTGACCGGAAAGACCGTCAGCTGCTGGTTGGAAATCGACCGGAAGAGCGACTGACCGAGGGATTTCGAATCCGCTCGAAAAAGCCGAAGAAAAGCACAAGGGGCGTACGGTTTTCCACCGCACGCCCCTTATTCACCTCGATCGGCCTCCGGCGCCGCCGCTACCAGCGGGCGGCGCTCGGCAGCGGTTCCCCGTACCAGAGTTCGACCAGGTGACGGGCGATCGAGATGCCCGAGGGCGGCAGGATCTCGCCCGCCTCCATCCCGGCCTTCAGCTCCTCGCGGGAGAACCAGCGGGCCTCCGCCAGCTCCTCCCCGTCGACCGTGATCGCGGTGCCGGCCGGGTCGGCCCTGCCCACGAAGCCCAGCATCAGGCTGGACGGGAACGGCCACGGCTGGCTGGCCACGTACTCCACCTCGGCGACCCGGACCCCGGCCTCCTCGTAGACCTCGCGGGCCACCGCCTGCTCGATCGACTCGCCCGGCTCCACGAACCCGGCCAGGGTGGACCAGCGGCCCTCCGGCCAGAGCGCCTGACGGCCCAGCAGGCAGCGGTCCTCCGGGTCGGTGATCATCATGATCACCGCCGGGTCGGTCCGCGGGTAGTGCTCGGCCGCGCAGGAGGTGCAGCGCCGCACGTGCCCGGCGCCGGCCTTCTCGGTCCGGTGCCCGCAGCGCGAGCAGAAGCTGTGCAGCCGGTGCCAGTGCTCCAGCGCGACGGCGTGCACCAGCAGCCCGGCGTCCCGGTCGGAGAGCTGGGCGCCGACCTCGCGCAGGCCGGCCGGGCGGGCGTCGCCGTCCAGGCGCCCGGGCAGCGTCTCGTTCACCAGGGCGAAGTAGGAGGTGCCGTCCTCGTCGGTGCCGAGGAAGTAGCGGTCACCCGTCTCCGGCGCCTCGAAGGAGGGCAGCAGCACCAGCTCGGTGCCGTGCTCGGTGTCCACCACGAAGGCCTCGCCGCTGGCGATCGGCAGCACCTTGGTGCTCGGGTGGCTCCAGGCGGCGGCCAGCCACGGCTCGTCGAACCGGTGCTCGGCGGCCCGGTCGACCCCCGCCCGGGCCAGCGCCAGCGGCTTGGTGTCAGGCACGGTGCTCAACGCGGTCCATCCCCATCGGTCGGAAGGCTTCGGTCGGAGTGCTGTCGGAACGCGGTGCGCTCGGAAGGGTTCATGCCCGGGGCCAGCCCTCGGCCAACTCGCTCCACAGGTACGCGGCCGTCTCGACACCCTTGGACAGCAGCGGCAGCTCGACCTTCTCGTCCACCGAGTGCCAGCCGTCCGAGGGCACCGAGATGCCGAGGAAGACCACCGGCGCGCCCAGCACGTCCTGCAGGTCGGCGGCCGGTCCGGAGCCGCCCTCGCGGGTGTACAGGACCTCCTGCTCGAAGGCCCGGCCCATCGCCCGCACGGTGGCCTGCAGCGCGGGGTGGTCCAGCGGGGTCAGGCAGGGCCGGGTAACGCCCGGGAATTCCAGCTCGTACCGGATGCCGGCCGGCACCTGGGCCGCCACCCACTCCGCCACCGCCGTGCGGACGGCGTCCACGTCCTGCCCGGCGACCAGCCGGAAGGAGAGCTTGAGGTGCGCCTCGGCCGGGACGATGGTCTTGCCGCCGGGGCCGGTGTAGCCGCCCCAGATGCCGTTCACCTCGGCGGTCGGCCGGGCCCAGACCCGCTCCAGCACCGAGTACCCGGCCTCGCCGAGCACCCCGTGGGACTTGGCGGTCCGCAGCCACTGGTCCTCGTCGAAGGGCAGCGCCGCGAACAGCTCGCGCTCACGCTCCGTCAACTCGACCACGCCGTCGTAGAACCCGGGGACGGCGACCCGGCGGTCCTCGTCGTGCAGGCCGGCCACCAGCTCGGCGGCGACCGCGGCGGGGTTGGGCACCGCGCCGCCGAAGGAACCGGAGTGGATGTCGGTGTCCGGGCCGTAGAGGTCGATCTGGGCGTCGGCCAGACCGCGCATGCCGGTGCAGACGGTCGGGGTGGTCTCGTTCCACATCCCGGTGTCGGAGACCACCACCAGGTCGGTGGCGAGGCGCCCGGCCTCGCGCCGGACCAGCGCCTCGAAGTTCGGCGAGCCGGACTCCTCCTCGCCCTCGATCAGCAGCTTGAGGTTGACGGCGGGGGCGGTGCGGCCGGTGGCGGCCAGGTGGGCGCGCAGGCCCAGGGTGTGGAAGAAGACCTGGCCCTTGTCGTCGGCCGCACCCCGGGCGTACATCCGCTCGCCGATCACGGTGGGCTCGAACGGGTCGGTCGCCCAGCCGTCCTCCTTGGCGGCCGGCTGCACGTCGTGGTGGCCGTAGACCAGCACGGTGGGAGCGTCGGCGTCCCCGGACGGCCACTCGGCGAAGACCGCCGGCAGCCCCTCCGTCTCCCACACCTCGGCCACCGGGAAGCCGGTCTTCCGCAGCTTCTCCGCCAGCCACTCGGCGGAGCGGCGGACGTCCCCGGCGCGGGCCGGGTCGGCCGAGACCGAGGGGATGCGGAGCCAGTCGGCCAGGTCGGAGAGGAACTCCGCCCGATGGAGGTCGATGTAGGAGCGGACGACGCTGTCCGGGGTTTTCGTCATACGGACGACTTTAGTTCGCCGGTGCCGCCCGGTGAACGGCCCGTCCACCGGGCGGTCCCGTAACCTGCGTCACCCCGTGCGGCCCACGGGCCCCACGGGGTGACACGGATCACGGGTGACGGAGCGTCAGGCGGAGCGCCGCAGCAGGCCCAGCCGGGACCGGGTGAAGAGCATCGCCAGCAGCACCGCCACCACCGGCAGCACCACCAGGGTCAGCCCCATGGTCGCCCACGGGAAGGCGATCACCGCCTCCCTGGCCTCCTCGCCGGGGGAGGCCGGCAGCGCCTCCATCTTCCGCAGCGCCACCGAGGGCACCAGCCCGCAGACGGTGCCGAGCACGGCGCCCATCGCGGCGATCACGCCGCACTGGAACCCGGACAGCCGCCGCCGGATGCCGCCGGTGGCGCCGACCGCCGACAGGGTGGCCAGGTCGCGCTGCGAGTCGGCCGCGGCCAACCCGGTGGCGATGCCCGCCGCGCCGAGCGCGACCAGCCCCGCGAAGCCGGTCAGGGCCAGCGGCACCAGCTCGTTCGAGGGCCGGAAGCCGCGCTCCACACTGAAGCTGTAGGCCGAATCACCGCCGGTCCTGGCCATCGCGGCCTCGGCCTTCTGCTCGGCGGCGCTGCTGGGCACCGTCGCGGGCAGCCAGACCGTCGCGGCCTGACTCGGCGTCAACCCCAGCCGCGCGGCGGTCTCCCGGCTGGCGAAGGCCCCGGTGTTCTGCACCGCGGGGGTGAACAGGGCCGCGTCCACGGCCAGTTCGCGGCTCTGCACCTTGGGCCTGACCAGCGTTCCGTCCGCACTGCGGGCCATCCCGGTCATCGGGTCCCGGTCCCCCTGGTCCGGCTCGACCAGCAGCAGGCTGACCTTGCCGTCGTCGAGGTACGCCTGGTCGAAGACCAGCACCTTGCCCTCGGCCAGCGCCTTGGCGGCGGCCGGGTCGCGGACCCCGGTCAGGTTGGCCAGCGCGGTGCCGTCACCGACCAGCAGCGAGCCGCCGACCGGGGACATGTACTGGCCGACCGGATGCTTGCACCGCTCGTCCTGGTAGAGCCGCTCGCGCTGCTCCGCCGGGAGCGCGTCGGCCTCCGGCGCGTTCGCCGGGCAGCGCCGCTCCTTCGGCAGCTCCAGCTCCAGCCGCCCGCCGCCCCGCTGGTCGGCCGAGCTCTTGTACTCGGCCCGGTAGAGCTCGCCGCGCGGGCCGAGGCCCGTGATGGCCCCCTCCAGGGTGCTCTGCCGGAGCCCGTAGGCCGCCTGGTCCGACTGCGGGCCGTACCCCGCGTGCAGCAGCACCGCGCCGGGCGGCAGGGACGCCGTGTAGTTCTGCCGCTGCTCGGCCTCCGCGCTGGCGGTGTAGATGCCGACCGCGACCGAACCGGCCACCGCCGCCATCACCGCCGCCACCGCCGGGGCGGTCCGGCCCCGGTGGCGGACCGCGTCGCGCAGCGCCAGCCGGGGGCTGAGCGGCAGCCAGCGGCCCAGCCGGCCGAACAGCCCGACCAGCATCGGGGTGCAGGCGACCATGCCGAGCTCGGCCAGCACCGAGCCGCCGAGCACCGACAGGACCCGGTCCGTCACCCGGGAGCCGAGCAGCGCGAGCACCGCGCCGCCGCCCACCATCACCAGGCCGAGCACGGCCAGCCGCTTGCTCGGCGCCTTGACCGAGCCGCGGCCGGTGAGCGCCTCCACGACGTCCTGCCGGGAGGCCTGGACGGCCGGGACCACGGCCGCCAGCAGGCCGGTGACCAGGCCGATCACGGCGATCCCGAGCAGGTCCAGCGGGGCCAGGTCGAAGCTGCCGAAGCGGCGTTCGGCCAGCTCCTCCAGCCAGGGCCGGGTGGCCGCCACCAGCAGCACCGCCAGCAGCAGGCCGGCCACCGCACCGGAGAGGCCGAGCACCGCGCCGCCGCCGAGCACCACCGCCCGGACGTGCTTGCGGTCCCCGCCACCGGCCGCCAGCAGCCCGAGCTGACGCCGCGAACGGCGCGCGCCCACCGCGAAGGCCGGGCCGGCCAGCAGCACGATCTCCAGCAGCGCCATGCCGACCACGGTGGCCAGCACCGCCAGTGCGGTCTTGTCGATCAGCGGGCCACCGACCTGCTGCTGGTAGTACGGCACCTCGGAGCGCGGCGGCGGGTCGATCAGCACGGCCCGGGAGGTCACCGAGAAGCCGTACTTGTTGAGCTCCAGCACCTGGGGCCAGGTCATCGTCGACCCGGCCGGCAGCCGGACCAGCCACTTGCCGCTCTCGAACGGCCCCTGGTCGGGCTTCTTCTGCGCCGCGGGCGCGGAGCCCGGTCGCAGCACCAGCTGACGGAAGCCCAGGTCGCCGGGGTACTCGACCTCGGCGGTGATGGTGAACGGGCGGTCCTTCCCGGTGACCGCGGTGGTGTCACCGACCTTCAGACCGGACGCCTCCAGGAACCCCCGGCTGGCCGCCACCTCCGTGGCCGCGGTCGGCACCCGGCCGGCGGTCAGCACCGTGTGGCCGTTCCAGACCGGGTCGGTCAGGTCCGCCTCGATCAGCCGGGTCCTGAGCTGGCCCTCCTTGGTGCCGGCGTTCGCGGACACACCCGCGTCCAGCGGGGTCAGCCGGGTGCCCGCCGGGAGCAGCGTCGGGAGCAGCTCGGCCGGGGCGGTGTCCAGGCTCCTCTGCTGCTCCCGGGTGGGCTTCTGGCCCTCCCGGGGCATGTCCGCGTTGGCGCCCTCGCCCGGGTTCGGTGGCTGGACGACCGTCATGCCCCGGCCGTACGCGGACACCATCGCGTCGGCCTCGCCCATGAGCCGGACGATCTTCTGCTCCGGCTCCAGCTGGGCACTGCGGAAAACCACGTCGGCCCCGGTCACCCCGAGCACCGGCAGCGCGATCATCGCGATCACCAGCGCGCTGCGCCCCTTGGCCCGGAGCGCGTCCCTCCGGGCGATCCGCAGGGCCACCCGCCACGACGTCAGACTCACTCCGCCACCGGGCCGTTCATGCTGTTGGTGGCCGCCGATACCAGCAGGCTGGCCGCGTCCCGGCTGACGCTCTCGTCCACCACCCGGCCGTCCCGGATGAAGACCACCCGGTCCGCCCAGGCCGCGTGCCGGGCCTCGTGGGTCACCAGCATGGCCGCGGCACCCGCGTCGCAGCGGGCCCGCAGCACCGCGAGCACCGACTCGCCGGTGGTGGAGTCCAGCGCCCCGGTCGGCTCGTCGGCCAGCACCAGCCGGCGCTCGCCGATCAGCGCCCGGGCGATGGCCACCCGCTGCTGCTGACCGCCGGACATGTCGTCCGGGAAGCGGTCGGCCAGCTCCTCGATGCCCATCTCCACCAGGGCCGCCATCGCCTCCTTGCGGGCCGCCCGGCTGGAGACCCCGTCGAGCTCGCGCGGCAGCGCGATGTTCTCGGCGGCGGTCAGCGCCGGTATCAGGTTGTAGTCCTGGAAGACGTAACCGACCGCCCGGCGGCGCAGCTGCGCCTGCTGACGGCGGCTCAGCTCGCCCAGCGCACTGCCCTCGACCAGCACCCGGCCGGAGGTCGGGGTGTCCAGCCCGCCGGCCAGCGTGAGCAGCGTGGACTTGCCGGAGCCGGACGGCCCCATCACGGCGACCAGCTCGCCGGGGTGGACCTTGAGGTCGACCCCGCGCAGGGCGTGGACCTCGGCCGCCCCCTGGCCGTGGACCCGGGTGACGTTCTCCAGGTGCAGCACCGGGGCGGTGCCGGACCGGTCGTTCTGGGTGCTCATCGCTTCCCCCTGACGGTGGTTCAGAATCGGGTGCGCCGACGGGCGCGGGGTGGGGCGGGCTCCGGATCGGGCTCGGCGGTCTCGGAGGCGGCCGCCGGGGCGGCCGGTCGGTACTGGGCGAGGCGGGTCTCGCAGTGGTCCAGCCAGCGGATCTCCGCCTCGGTCTGGAAGATCAGCTGCTCCAGCACCAGCAGCCAGGCCAGGTCCGACCCGCTCTCCTGGGCGGTCAGTGCCTGCCCCTTGAGCCGGGTGTAGTCCTGCAGCGCCTTCATGCTGTGCCGCCGCTGCCCCTGCACCACGGCCGTGACGTCGACGCCGGGCACGGTGACCGCCATCGCGAGCTTGATCGCCAGCTCGTCCCGGGGCGGGTTGGTGCGCGGCACCGGGGTGTCGAACCAACTGCGCAGCTCCGCGCGTCCCTTCTCGGTGACGGCGTAGAAGACGTGGCCCTCCTCGTCCTCACCGTCCGGGACCACCAGGCCGTCGCGCTCCAGGCGCCCCAGCGTGGTGTAGACCTGGCCGACGTTGAGCGGCCAGGTGGCCCCGGTGCGGGCCTCGAACTCGGTTCTCAGCTGGTAGCCGTAGCGCGGGCCCTGGTCGAGCAGGGCGAGCAGACCGTGACGGATGGACATACCGAGTATGTATACCGGGTATGCCCCACCGGCTCAAGCGCAGCCGGTACCGTCATGCCTTGTGAGCCAGCTGCGCATCGCCACCTTCAACCTGCTGCACGGCCGCCCGCTGGCCGCCGACGGCAGCCCGCTGCCCTTCCCCGCCGAACCGGGAGAACCCCTGGCCGAAGCGGTCGCCGCCCTCGACGCGGACGTCCTCGCCCTCCAGGAGGTCGACCGCCACCAGGAGCGCTCCGGCTTCACCGACCAGACCGCGGTGGCCGCCAAGGCGATGGGCGCCGGCGACTGGCGGTTCGCCGCCGCCCTGCACGGCCGCCCGGCCACCGGGGCCGGCTGGATCCTCGACCCGGACCGGCCCGGGCTCCAGGTCTACGGGCCCGCCGAGGCCGGCACCGGCCTCCAAGTCCCCTCGTACGGAACGGCGTTGCTCACCCGGCTGCCCGTCACCCACTGGCGCGCCCGCCGCTTCGCCCCGGCACCGTTCGGCCTCCCGCTGCGGGTCGCCGGACGGCGGGGGCTGACGCCGGTGCCGGACGAGCCGCGGGCCGCGTTGGCCGCCGTGCTGCGGGGGCGCCACGGCGAGTTCACGGTGGTGGCGACCCACCTGTCCTTCGTGCCCGGCTGGAACATGGCCCAACTCGCGGCGATCCGGCGGTGGATCGCCGACCTGCCCGGGCCGCACCTGGTGCTCGGGGACTTCAACCTGATCGGGGCCGTGCCCCGCACCGTCCTCGGCGGGGCGGCCGCCCTCGGCCCGCGGCCGGCCCGTCAGCCGGGGCCGCGTCGCCGCCGCGTCCTGCGCGGCTGGCACGACCTCGCCAAGACCCCCACCTACCCCTCCCACCGCCCCGCGGTCCAGTTCGACCACGTCCTCGCCATGGGCGTCCCCCGCACCGCCGTCGGCACCATCACGGCCCCCCGCACCCCGGTCTCCGACCACCGTCCCCTCCTCGTCGAGGTCGACCTCTGACGGACCCCAGGGGGTGCGGGGGAAATTGGTCACACCGGGGGCGCGGGGAACCGCGCGCTGGGGAACGGCAGCACGTGCAACTGGCTGACGTGCCCTCAGTCGCAGGTGAGCCGCCTTCCGACTCGCGCGGTTCCTCGCGCCCCTGAGGGCCCCTCCGGGGCCCCGGCATCACGTAGTGGGTACGAGCTCCGCCGTTGCCTGGTGCGGGAGTTGCACGGGTTCGTGGTGGAGCAGCAGCATCGCCGCGTCGTCCCCCAGCTTGTGCCCCACGTGCCGCACCACGTCCTCGTGCAGCCGCCGCAGCACCTCCGCCGGCGCACCGACCGCGCAGTACGGCAGCCGCTCCGCCAGCGGGTAGAAGACGCCGCGGTGGTCGCGGGCCTCGATGACGCCGTCGGTGTAGAGCAGGATGCGGTCCCCGGGGGCGACCGTGAGCCGCTGGACCGGCGGCCGGACGTCGGCCGGATCGAGCACGCCGAGCGGCGGCACCGTCTCGGGCAGCTCCAGCGCCCGCACCGGCGCGCCGGGGCTGAGCAGCAGCGGAGCCGGGTGCCCGCAGTTGACGATCTCCACGGACCCGTCCGGACGGACCCCGATCAGCACCAGGGTGACGAACTCCTCCTCGACCCCGGGGTGTTCCCCTTCGTGCAGGACCCGGTCCAGGCTGACGGCCAGCCACCCCGCGACCCGGTCGAGCTCCGGCTCCTGGTGGGCGGCCTCGCGGAAGGCGCCGAGCACCGCCGCCGCCGTCTCGACCGCGGCCAGGCCCTTGCCCCGGACGTCGCCGACCACGGCCCGCACGCCGTGCCGGGTGTTGACCACCTCGTACAGGTCGCCCCCGATGGAGGCGTGTGCGGCGGCGGCCGCGTAGTGGACGGCGGCCCGGACGCAGCCGAGCCGGTCGGGGACGGAGCGGAGCAGCACCCGGCGGGCCACCTCGGCGACCAGCTGGGCGTCGGCGAGGGCCTGCTCCTGACGGACCCTCAGGGTGGCGCTGACCCAGCCGATGCCGGCCACCAGCGCGATGGCGAGCACGGTGGCGGTGTGCACGGACTCGCCGAGCACGCCGTTGTACCAGGCGAGCAGGAAGGCGACGGCCTCGGTGGCGAGGCCGAGCACGAGCGGGTACCAGGTGCGGCGGCTGACCACGGCGGCCAGCGCGGGGACGGCGGTGAGGGCGGGTTCGACGGTCAGCGCGGTGGCGCTGAACCAGTCCAGGGCGAGCACCAGCAGCATGCCGATGAACGGCAGCGCCATCGAGGTCTTCGGCCACGTTCCGGTGACCGTGCCCGGCACGGCTCCGGGGGAAGGCCCCGCGAGCCGGTCCTTGATCCATCCGGTCGCGCTCAACTTCGGTCTCTCCAGCGAGGGTGCGCAGGCGCGCGTGGCACCTGCGGTGATGACTGAGGGTCAGAGGTGGGGCCCTGCCCGGCGGCCGGAGTACCTTGATTGACCGGTTACCGACCCCACAATAGGCGCGAAACGTGCATGAAGCACAGGTTTCGCACGCGGCCGTGACGGCATCGATGCGCTGCGTGACTCATTCATCACTATTCCCGATCAGAAGCCGAGTCAACTCTTTTCGGCCCGGAAGTCCTGACGGTCTGTCGACCCGGCCGCTGCGGACGTACAGGAACGAAGCGGTGACCTGCTCGGGGTCTACGCCCGTCAACTCGGCCCAGGCCAGCCGGTAGACCGCGAGCTGGAGCGGATCGGCCGCCTCGTCCCGCTGGGTCTTCCAGTCCACCACCTCCCAGCGCTGCTCCGACGGTGACCCTGAGCCACCGTCACCGTCCCGGTAGACCGCGTCGATCCGGCCGCGCACCAAGCGCCCCCCGAGCACCAGCTGCACCGGCACCTCGACCCGGTGCGGCCGCCGCCCTGCGTACGGGCTGCGCAGGAAGGCCTCCTTGAGCCGCTCCAGGTCCTGCTCGTCCTCGATGCCCTCGTCGTCCAGCCCGGGCAGCGCGTCCGGGCCGACCAGCGGCAGCTCCTCGTACGGCAGCTCGTACTGGGCCTGGATCCAGGCGTGGAAACGGGTGCCCCGGCGGGCGGCCGGCTGCGGGGGGCGGGGCATCGGGCGGGCCAGGTCGCGGGCGAAGCCGTCCGGGTCTGCGTTGAGGCGCAGCAGCTGGGTGGCGGAGAGCGAGGCGGGCAGTTCGACCTCGCGGACGGCGCGGCGGGAGCGGGCCAGCTCGCCCAGCAGGGCCGCGAGGTCGCGGTCCCAGGAGTCGATCCGGCGCTGCTCCTCGGGGGCGTGCTGCTCCGGCGGCGGGGCGGGCTGCCCGGCCAGCCGCCGGTGCACCACCTCGGCCACCCGCCGGCGGGCCAGCTGGGCCCCGGCGTCCAGCGGCAGCGGCCAGGGGGTCTCGACCGAGGTGTCCAGGGCCGGGTTCTCGGCCTCCGGCAGCGGCGGGTCGGCCCAGAGCTCGACCTCGCCGTTGCCGGGCCGCTCGGCGTGCTCGCGCAGCGCGGTCAGGAAGGCGGACGGGCCCCGGCGGCGCTTCTGGCTGGGGCCCCACCAGTGGCCGGAGGCGAGCAGCAGCTCGCGCGGGCGGGTGAAGGCGACGTAGCCGAGCCGCAGCTCCTCGACGTGGCCGTGCTCGGCCATCTCGGCCTTGAAGGCCTTCATGTCACGCGGCGTCAGGTCCACCAGGTCCGGCAGGGTGGCGGCGTCGCCGCGCAGGCGGTGCGGCAGCACCTGCTTGGTGCTGGTCCAGCGCTCACGGCCCCGGCCGCTCGGGAAGGCGTCCTTCACCAGGCCGGGGACGGCCACCACGTCCCACTCCAGGCCCTTGGACTTGTGCGCGGTGAGCACCTTCACGGTGTCCTCGCCGCCGGGCAGGCTGCTGTCCAGGCCGCGCTCGTACTCCTGGGCGGCCCGCAGGAAGGCCAGGAAGGCGGTCAGCCCCGGGTCCCCGTCCAGGTCGGCGAAGCCGGCCGCCACGTCCAGGAAGGAGTGCAGCGTCTCCCGGCGGCGGGCGGCCAACGCGCTCGGGGAGGCCGAGAGTTCGACCTCCAGGCCGGTGACGGCCAGCACCCGGTGCAGCACGTCCATCAGCGGCTCGGCCAGCACCCTCCTCAAGTCCCGCAGCTCGCGCGCCAGTTGGGCGAAGCGGTGGCGGGCATCCGGCGAGAACGGCAGCTCGTCCGGCTGCTCGGTCTCGATGAAGGTCTCCAACGCGTCCGCCAGCGAGACCACTTCGGTCGGGTCGGTCTCGGCCACCGCCGCCGTCAGCGGGTCGGCGCCCTCGGAGCGGCCGGTCCGCACCAGCTCGGCGGCCCGGCGGCCCAGCAGCGCCAGGTCACGCGGACCGGTCCGCCAGCGCGGGCCGACCAGCAGCCGCACCAGCGAGGCGTTCGCGGTCGGGTCCTGGAGCACCTCGCAGACCGCCACCAGGTCGGCCACCTCAGGGAGTTGGAGCAGCCCGCCGAGCCCGACCACCTCCACCGGCACCTCGCGGGCGACCAGCGCGGCATGGATGTCCGGGAAGGCCGAACCGCCCCGGCAGAGCACCGCGATCCGCCCCGGCGGGGTGCCGGTCGCGGTCAGGTGGGCGATCCGGTCGGCCAGCCAGTCGATCTCCTCGGCGTGGGTGGGCAGCAGCGCGCAGCGCAGGAAGCCGTCCAGCTCGGCCCCGGGGGCCGGCCGCAGCGCCTCCACCCCCTCGTGCATCTCCCGCAGCGGGGCGGCGAGTTCGTTGGCGAAGGCCAGCAGCCGGCCGCCGCTGCGGCGGTTCTCGCTCAGCGCGTACCGGTGCGCCGGGGCGCCGTCCCGGCGCGGGAAGTGCCGGGGGAAGTCGTCCAGGTTGGCCACCGAGGCGCCGCGCCAGCCGTAGATGGCCTGGCACGGGTCCCCCACGGCCGTCACCGGATGGCCGCCCTCGGTGCCGAACAGCCCTGCCAGCATGAGGCGTTGGGCCACCGAGGTGTCCTGGTACTCGTCCAGCAGCACCACCCTGAACTGCTCCCGCAGCAGCCGCCCGACCTCCGGCCGCTCCTGGGCCAGCCGGGCCGAGGCGGCGATCTGGTCGCCGAAGTCCATCAGGTTGGCCCGGCCCTTGCGGCGGCGGTACTCCTCCACCAGCTCCAGCAGCTCCAGCCGGGCCCGCGCGGTCACCGGGATCGGGCGCAGGTCGTCGTTGCCGAGCTTGGCGGTGGCGGCGCGGTCGAGCAGCTCGTGGTCGAAGGCCCGCAGCTGCTCCGGCTCCACCAGGTGCTCGGCCAGCTCGGAGTCCAACGCGACCAGCTCGGCGACCAGACTGCTGAACGCACCCGTCAGATGCGGGTACGGACCGCGCGAGGACCGCAGCACCCGGGCCGCCAGCTGGTACCTGGTCGCGTCGGCCAGCAGCCGGACGTCGGGCTCGATGCCCAGCCGCAGGCCGTGCTCCTTGAGCAGCCGCCCGGCGAACGAGTGGTACGTGGAGATCTCCGGCTCCCCGAGCACCTCCTCCTCCGGACCGGCCACGCCCGCCCGCAGCAGCGCCGCCCGGACGCGCTCGGCCAGCTCCCCCGCCGCCTTGTTGGTGAACGTCAGCCCCAGCACCTGCTCCGGCCGCACCGCCCCCGACCCGACCAGCCACACCACCCGGGCCGCCATCACCGTGGTCTTCCCCGACCCGGCCCCCGCCACGATCACCCCCGGCTCCAACGGAGCCCCGATCGCCGCCACCTGCTCCGGGTTGAACGGCACCCCGAGCAGCACCTTCAACTCCTCGGGGCTGCTCAGCGCGGATCTCATCCGCCAAGCCTAACCAGCACCTCCGTCACGAAAGTGGCTGCGCCGCTGGGGGCGCGGGGACTGCGCGAGTACGGAAGGCGGACCAGAGCCAGGTCGGGGCAGGCGAACCAGTTGCACGTGCTGCCGTTCCCCTGCGCGCAGTTCCCCGCGCCCCCGGCACTAGTCCAAGAGTTGGCGCCCGTCGCGCTGCGCGGAGCAGGACGCCCGGAAGGCGCACCGCGCGCAGCCCTCGCTCGCCTTGGGCGTGAAGCGTTCCGAGAGCACCCGCCCCGCCGACTCCGCCAGCAACCCCTCGATCCACGGCTCCGACGGCGGCCCCTGGTGCTGCACCTTCGGAGCCTCCGGCTCCTTCTTCGAGGCCTCCGCCCGCAGGTGCACCAGCTCCGCACCACCCACCTCGGCCCCGGTGAGCCCCTCGACCCCGTCCAACGCCCCGCTCCGGGCCGCCAACTGGTAGACCGCCAGCTGCTTGTGCTCGGGCAGCGACTTGTCGGTCGGCAGCTGCTTGCCGGTCTTGAAGTCGACCACGTAGACCCGCCCCGCCGCGTCCTGCTCGACCCGGTCCATCGACCCCCGGATCCGCACCGAGACGTCCCCCACCGGCAGCGTCAGGTCGAAGTCCTGCTCGGTGGCCACCGTCACCCGCCCGCGCTCCAGCACGTGCCAGTGCAGGAAGCGTTCCAGCGCCGCCCGGGCCTGCTCCTTCTCCTGCTGGGACTTCCACGGCGCGTCGAAGGCCAGCGCGTCCCAGACCGTGTCCAGGCGCTCCATCAGCACCGCGAGGTCCGCCGGGGTGCGCCCCGAGCCGACCTCGTCGGCCAGCGCGTGCACCACGTTCCCGAAGCCCTGGGCCGCCGTGGTGGTCGAGCCCGCCCGGACGTCCTTCTCCAGGAACCACTTCAGCGAGCACCCGTCCAGCTGCTCCAGCCCGCTGCCCGAGAGCCGCACCGGCTCCGCCGGGTCCCGTAGCGGCACGGCGGACTCGGTCCGCTCCACCAGACCCCACCACCGGTCGGGGTGGGCGGCCGGCACCAGCGGCACGCCCTCCTCGTCGGCGGCCGCCGCCAACGCCGCCAGCCGCTCGCCCGCCGCCCGCCGCAGGCCGGGCGACTGTGCCGGGTCGACCGTGACCGCCCGGAGTTCGGCCACCAGGGCGGCCACCGAGAGCGGCCGCTTCGGACGGTGCGTCACCTCCTCCACCGTCACCGGAGGGGTGCGGCGCAGGACCTTCCCGGTCTGCCGGTCGATCTCCTCCCGGTAGAGCTCGCGCAGGAAGCGTGACGGTTCGTCACCGTCCTCGCTCGGCGCCTTGACCGCCGTCACCACCAGGCGGTCCTTGGCCCGGGTGACGGCGGTGTAGAAGAGGCGGCGCTCCTCGCCGAGCAGCGCGCCCGGGGAGAGCGGCTCGGCGAGGCCGTCCCGGCCGATCCGGTCGGCCTCCAGCAGCGAGCCGCGGCGGCGCAGGTCCGGCCAGAGGCCCTCCTGCACCCCGGCCACCACCACCAGCCGCCACTCCAGGCCCTTGGAGCGGTGCGCGGTCATCAGCCGGACGGCCTCCGGGCGGACGGCCCGCACGGTCAGGGTGTCGGCGGCGATGTCCTGGGCCTCCAGCTCGGCCAGCAGTTCCAGGGCGCCCCGGTGTCCGGCCGACTGCTCCTCGGCCCTGGCCGCCGTGTCGAACAGCGCGCACAGCGCGTCCAGGTCCCGGTCCGCGTTGCGGCCGGCCGGCCCACCACCCCGGAGTGCGGCCCGCTCCAGGCGCTCCCGCCAGCGGCGCGCGCCGTCCCAGAGCTGCCAGAGCCCTTCCTCCGCACTGCCGCCTCCGGCCAGCAGTTCGCGCACCTTGCGCAGCAGCATGCCGAGCTCCAGCGCCCGCCGGGCGTACGAGGGCTCCATCGCCACCAGTCGCTCGGGCTCTGCCAGCGCCTCCCGGATCAGTTCCTCCGCCGACCGCACCACCACCGGCCCGTCACCCGACGGACCGTCAGGACCATCCGAACCGTCACCCCGCAGCGCCTGCCGCTCCTCCTCCCGCAGCGCCCGCCCGAGCCGTCGCAGGTCCGAGCCGTCCAGCCCGCCGAGCGGCCCGGTCAGCAGCGCGTGCGCCTGCTCCACGTCGCACTCCGCCGCCGGGTGCGCGCAGACCCGCAGGGCGGCGAGCAGCGCGGCCACGGCCGGCTCCTCGCGCAGCGGCAGGTCGTCGCCGTCGATCTCCAGCGGCACCCCGGCCGCGCCGAGCGCCCGCCGCACCCCGGGGATGGACCTGGCACCGGCCCGGACCAGCACCGCCATCTCGCCCCACGGGACGCCGTCCTCCAGATGGGCCCGGCGCAGCAGGTCGGCGATCGAGTCCAGTTCGGCGCCGGGCGTCGGGTAGGTGTACACCTCGACCCGGCCGCCCTCCCGGGACGGCAGCAGTGACCGGTGCTGGGCCAGCTTGTCGGCGGGCAGCCGCCCCATCGGCATCCGGCCGGCGAGCTCCCGGGCCGCCGCCAGCAGCACGGCGCCCGAGCGGCGGGAGACCCGGAGCACCTTGACCTCCGCCGGGCTCCCGTCGGCCCGGGGGAAGGCGTGCGGGAAGTCCAGGATGCCGTTCAGGTCGGCGCCGCGGAACGCGTAGATCGACTGGTCCGGGTCGCCGACCACCACCAGGTCCCGCCCGCCGCCCGCGAGTTGGCGCAGCAGCCGGACCTGGGAGGGGTCGGTGTCCTGGTACTCGTCCACGAACACCACGTCGTACTTCTCGCGCAGCTCCCCGCCCACCTCCGGACGCTCCGCCAGCAGCACGGCGCGGTGCACCAGTTCGGCGTAGTCCAGCACCCCGCGCAGGTCCAGCACGTCCAGGTACTCGGCCAGGAAGTGCGCGGCGGCCGACCAGTCCGGCCGCTGCACCCCGTCCGCGAAGCGGGCCAGCTCCTCGCCGCCGAGCCCGAGCTCCCGGCTGCGGGCCAGCACCGCGCGGACCTCGTCGGCGAAGCCGCGGGTGGTCAGACAGGCCCTCAGGTCCAGCGGCCAGTCGAAGCGGGAGGTCCCCGCCCGGGCGTCCTCGGCGCCGCCGGCCAGCAGCTCACGGACCATCACGTCCTGCTCCGGGCCGGAGAGCAGCCGCAGCGGCTCGGCGTAGGCCTCGGGCGCCTGGTGCGCGCGCAGCAGCGCGTAACAGAAGGAGTGGAAGGTGGTGGCCTGCGGAGTGGCCGAGCCGTTGCCCAGCCGCGCGGTCATCCGGTCCCGGAGCTCGGCGGCGGCCTTGCGGCTGAAGGTCAGCACCAGGATCCGCTCCGGGTCGGTGCCGCGCTCGATCCGCCGCACCACCGACTCCACCAGCGTGGTGGTCTTGCCCGTCCCCGGCCCGGCCAGCACCAGCAGCGGCCCGTCCCGGTGGTCCGCCACCGCCCGCTGGTACTCGTCCAGGACGGGCGGCACCGGCTGCGCCAGTGCGTTGCGGACCAGACGGAACGGAGAAGCCATCCTTCGAGCCTAACGGCCCGTCGAAGATCGGCTAACCGCCGTCCCAGCGGGCCTTCTTGAGGTCCACCCGGGGCTCACCGCCCACGGTCTTCAGCGGCGTGCCCTCGACCCGGTACTCGGGCAGCGCCCGGTGCTCGTGGCCCGGCAGCGGACGCCCGTCCGCCCGGATCACCCGCCACCAGGGCACCCCGGCGCCGTACAGCGCCATCACCCGGCCGACCTGCCGGGGGCCGCCCTGGCCGAGGTACTCGGCCACGTCCCCGTACGTCATCACCCGGCCCGGCGGGATCCGCTCGGTCAGTTCGAGCACCGACTCGACGTACGTCGGAAGCTCATCCGGCGGCTCACGGTTCGTCACTCTGGCATCCTGCCAAACAGCACCGACAGCCGGAGCCCGTCCGGGGGATTCGCCGCGCCCGATGCGGACCCTGTCCCGCACCGGTGCCCCCGGCATGCCACCATCTGTCGGGGCGGTGAGTGGTGATACGAGGACAAGACCAGATGACCGGGACGGCAGACGTGGACGTGGAAGAGGGCCCAGTGGAGCCCGCCACCGTCCAGTCGTCCGGCTCTCCGGAGCCGTTGGCCAGGCTGACCAAGGGGGAAGAGGGAGTGGCCGAGGAGCCACCGAACGGCGAGCACGTCGCCGTCGACGAGCCGCTGCTGGCGGCCCGGGCACACCGTCCGTCGGACCTGCTCCGGTTCCTGGCCGGACTGCTCGGGATAGTGGCCCTCTTCCTGGTGGCCCGCTTCGCGGTCTCGACCACCTCGGGCCTGGAGACCGACATCTCCACCAACGCCGAGCACATCCCGAGCTGGCTCACCACCGTCTCCGGCCTGGTGGCCAGCATCGCGGTGCTCGCGGTGCCGCTCTCCTTCGCGGTCGAGCGGCTGATCAAGCGGGACGGCCTGCGGGTCGCCGACGGCGTGCTCGCCTCGGTGCTGGCGTACGGCGTCTCGCTCGGCGTCGACTGGTGGGTGGCGGCCGGGGCGCCGAACGAGATCCGCCGCGCGCTCACCCAGTTCCCGCCCGGATCGCAGTCGCTGACCGACCCGGTGCACGGCTACCTGGCGCCGGTGATCGCCTACATGACCGCCGTCGGCATGGCGAGCAGACCGCGCTGGCGGGTGGCCCTCTGGTCGGTGGTGCTGCTCAGCGGCCTGACCGAGCTGGCCAGCGGCTACACCACCGTGCTCTCCCTGCTCCTGACGGTGCTGATCGGCTGGTCGGTGGCCTACGCCACCCTCTACGCCATCGGCTCCCCGAACATCCGCCCGACCGGCCAGCACCTGCTGATCGGCCTGCGCAAGGTCGGCTTCTCCCCCTCCGTCGCGCACGTCGCCCCGGACGCCCCCGGCGGCACCCGGCGCTACTACGTGGACCAGGTCTCCGGCCCCCCGCTGGACGTCCACGTGATCGACCGGGAGCAGCAGGCCTCCGGCTTCTTCTACCGCGCCTGGCGCCGCCTCAGACTCCGCTCGGTGGCGGTCCGGCGCAGCCCCCAGTCACTCCGTCAGGCCCTCGAACAGGAGGCCCTGATCGCCTATGCGGCCACCGCCTCCGGGGCCCGCGCCCCGCAGCTGGTGGCCACCTCCGAGCTCGGCCCGGACGCCGCCATCCTGGTCTACGAGAAGCTGACGGGCCGTCCGCTGGACGAGCTGGTCGACGAGGAGATCACCGACGAGGCGATGGCCTCGCTCTGGGAAGCCACCGACGCCCTCCACCAGCGCCGCATCGCGCACCGCCGCCTCACCGGCGAGTCCCTGCTGGTGGTCGACGAGAAGACCGGCTACCTGGTGAACCTCTCGGGCGGCGACATCGCGGCCGGCGACCTCACGCTGCGGATCGACATCGCCCAGCTGCTCACCACCTTCGCCCTGCGGGTCGGCCCCGAGCGCGCGGTGGCCACCGCCAACCTGGTCCTCGGCGCCGACCGGGTGGCCGCCTCGCTCCCGCTGCTCCAGCCGGTCGGGCTGAGCCGCACCACCCGGCTCGACCTCGGCAGGCTGAACAAGGACCGCAAGTCCACCGCCCAGGCCCTGGCGCTGGAGCAGGTGGCCTCCGGTGAACGGACCCAGCAGCAGGCCGAGGAGGACATCGCGATCGCCGGCGAGGACCTGCTCAGCCGGATCCGCGGCCAGATCCTCCAGGTCGTCCCCGAGGCGCCGCTGGCCCCCGAGAAGATCGAGCGGCTCAAGCCGAAGACCGTCATCACGGTGGTGGCCCTGGCCTTCGCCGCGTACTTCGCGCTGACCGCGATCAAGCCCGAGCAGTTCAACCTGGACCAGATGAACTGGGCCTGGGCGGCGGCCGCGCTGGCCGCCTCGGCGCTGACCTACATCGCGGCCTCGATGAGCCTCACCGGCTTCGTGCTGGAGCGCCTGCCCTTCTCCCGAACGGTGGCCGCGCAGGTGGCCGGCTCCTTCGTGAAGCTGGTCGCGCCCGCCGCGATCGGCGGCATCGCGCTGAACACCCGCTACCTGCAGAAGGCCGGCATCCGCCCGGTCCAGGCCGCAGCCAGCGTCGGCGCCTCCCAGCTGGCGGGCCTGGCCGGGCACCTGCTCCTCCTCTTCACCTTCGGCCTGATCACCGGTCAGCAGCGCGAGGGCGAGTTCGGCGCTTCCCGGGCCCTGATCATCGGCGTGCTCAGCGCCGCCGTGCTCTCGCTGGTGATCGCGGCGGTGGCCCCACTGCGCCGCTTCGTGGTGACCCGACTGCGTGGGCTGCTCTTCGGTGTGGTGCCCCGGATGCTCGACCTGATGCGGAACCCGAGCAAGCTGATCACCGGCTTCGGCGGCATCCTGCTGCTGACCCTGTCGTTCACCGCCTGCCTGGACGCCTCGGTCCGGGCCTTCGGGTACACGATGAGCTTCTCCGCCGTCGCGGTGGTCTTCCTGACCGCCAACGCCGCAGGATCGGCCATCCCGACCCCTGGTGGCATCGGCGCCGTCGAACTCGCCCTGTTCGCCGCACTGATCGCCTCGAACGTCCCGCCCACCGTCGCCACCCCGGCGGTCTTCCTCTACCGCGCCCTGACCTTCTGGCTCCCGGTCATCCCGGGCTGGATCTGCTACAACGTCCTCCAGCGCAAGGACGCGCTCTAGCAACGCCGAAGGGGCGGGCGGCCACCGGCCACCCGCCCCTTCCGCATTCCGACGGACCGTCAGTAGGACGGCTTGTGCGGCTCGATCTGGTTGACCCAGCCGAGGATGCCGCCGCCCAGGTGGACCGCGTCGGAGAAGCCGGCCGACTTGAGGACGGCCAGCACCTCGGCCGAGCGGACGCCCGACTTGCAGTGCAGCACGATCTTCTTGTCCTGCGGCAGGGACTCCAGCGCGTTCCCCATCAGGAACTCGTTCTTCGGGATCAGCGTGGCGCCGGGGATCGAGACGATCTCGTACTCGCCGGGCTCGCGGACGTCGACCAGGAAGATGTCCTCCTCGTCGTCCTGCCACTGCTTGAGCTGCTTCGAGGTGATGGTCGAACCGGCGGCGGCCTCCTGGGCCTCCTCCGACACCACGCCGCAGAAGACGTCGTAGTCGATCAGCTCGGTGACCGTCGGGTTCTCACCGCAGACCGCGCAGTTCGGGTCCTTGCGGATCTTGACCTGACGGTAGTTCATCTCCAGGGCGTCGTAGATCATCAGACGGCCCAGCAGCGGCTCGCCGACACCGGCCAGCAGCTTGATCGCCTCGGTGACCTGGATCGAGCCGATCGAGGCGCAGAGCACCCCGAGCACGCCGCCCTCGGCGCAGGACGGGACCATGCCCGGCGGCGGGGCCTCCGGGTAGAGGCAGCGGTAGCAGGGGCCGTGCTCGGCCCAGAACACGCTGGCCTGGCCGTCGAAGCGGTAGATCGAGCCCCAGACGTACGGCTTGCCGAGCAGCACCGCGGCGTCGTTCACCAGGTACCGGGTGGCGAAGTTGTCGGTGCCGTCGACGATCAGGTCGTAGCCGGAGAAGATCTCCATCACGTTGTCGTTGTCGAGGCGGTCCTCGTGCAGGATCACGTTGACGTACGGGTTGATCTCCAGCACGGAGTTCTTCGCCGACTCGGCCTTGGAGCGGCCGATGTCCGACTGGCCGTGGATGATCTGCCGCTGGAGGTTGGACTCGTCCACCGTGTCGAACTCGACGATGCCGAGCGTGCCGACACCGGCGGCGGCCAGGTACATCAAGGCGGGCGAGCCCAGGCCGCCGGCGCCGACACAGAGCACCTTGGCGTTCTTCAGCCGCTTCTGCCCGGCCATCCCGACGTCGGGGATGATCAGGTGGCGGGAGTACCGGCGGACCTCGTCGATGGTGAGCTCGTCGGCCGGGTCGACCAGGGGTGGCAGCGACACAGTGACTCCGATGGTCGTCAGTTCGGGGCTTGGCGGGCCACCGAAGTGGCTCAGCTACGCCAACAGTGTCACTCGACCGAGGTATTCCGAGACAGCAGGTCCGCCTGGTGAGACACCCTCCGCCGGATCGTGGGACCGCGCCGGATTCCCGCAACACCCCTGGTGGGAGCGGGCGGTGAAGGGTCAGACCCGGCAGGCGGTCTCCAGCCAGATGTCCCCGAGCGACTCCTCCAGCGGCACCTGTGTCCGCCAGCCGAGACGGTCCCTGGCGGTCCGGGCGTCGGCCTGCCGCCACTGCACCGGCTCACCCCCCGGCCGGAACGGCGGGTACTGCGGCGGGTGGTCCCCCACCGGCGCCACCGGACCGGACTGGCCCGGCAGCACCGACGGCCGGGCGTCCTCGCTGATGGAGCCCTCGAACCCGGCCGCCCGGAGCAGCAGCTGTGCCCCGTCCCGGGCCCGGACGGCGTGGCCGCTGCCGATGTTGATCACCCCGGTGGCCGCCGAGACGGCCGCCGACTGCACCGCCCTGGCCACGTCCCGGACGTCCACGAAATCCCGGTATCCGGACAGGTCCGGCATCCGCACCTGCCGCTCGCCCTGCTCCAGCGCCCGGCGCAGCCCCTCCGCCAGCCGCCCGAACAGCGAGGCGGCCGGCGAGCCCGGCCCCACCACGTCGAACACCCGCAGCACCGCCGCGTCCAGGCCGCTGGCCAGCACCAGCTCCGTCCCGGCCAGCTTGGACACCCCGTACGGGCCGGACGGCCTCGGCTCGGCGTGCTCCGAGATCGGCACCCCGGCGGGCATCGGCCCGTACTCCGCGGCCGACCCGATGTGCACCAGCCTGGCCGGCTCCCGGCTCCGCCGGATCGCCTCGCAGACGGTGGCGACCGCCAGCGTGTTCGACCGGATCAGCATCCGCGAGCTGCCGTACGTCGCCCCCGCGCAGTTGATCACCACCTGCGGCGCCACCGCGTCCAGGAAGCGGGCCAGCGCACCCGGGCTCCCCGCCGTCAGGTCGAACCGGATGTCGGCCGAATCCCGCCGCCCCAGCACGGTGACCTGGAGGTCCGGTTCGTCCAGCAGACGTTCGGCGACACGACGGCCGATGAAACCGTCGGCGCCCAACAGCAGCACCCTCATCTGGGGTGTCCTTCCACGAGATCCATTTGCAGACAAGAAGAGGTACGAGGGAGCCGGACATCACGGGTCCCGGTGCGCGCCCGGGCGGCCCAGCACCAGCCACGCGTACGGCAGCAGCACGGCCGCCACCGGGGCGCACGCCAGCAACTGGGCATCCGGAGCCCCGGGTTGAGCCACCGCCAGCAGGGCACCACCCGCCCCCGCCACCGCCAGGCCGGCCACGGCCGGGGCCGGGTGCCCGCCGCGGAGCAGGACGACGGCCGGGAGCAGCACCGCCCCGAAGGCGGCCTGCCCGGCCCACTGCGGGCCGGCGGCCCGGTGCAGCGCGCCGTACAAGAGGCCCCCGTCGACGGCCGGCCCGGCCGCGGTGAGCAGCACCAGGCCACCGAATCCGAGGGCGGCCACGGCCAGGACGTACAGCCCGACCGCGACCGGCAGCACGGGCCGCATCCGGGCCCGGAAGTCCGCGATCGTCCGAGCCGCACCGAGATGCCCCCGGCCCACCCGGCGCAGCCACCCGACCACCCACTCCGCCACCCCGGCCCCGACCCCCGCCGCCACCCCGAACACCACCCCGGCCGACCCCCCACCCACCACCGGCACCACCACCGCCAGCGCCCACCCCACTCCCCCGACGAACGTGGTTACACCACCGGGGGCGCGGGGAACTGCGCGCGGCGGAAGGCGCCGACCCGTCTGCCGGGTACGGAGCTCCACTTGCAACTGATCGTCCGCACCCGGCACACGGTCCCCCTCCTTCCGCCGCGCGCAGTTCCCCGCGCCCCCGGCATCACCACTCCCGAGCAGCCCCGCCGGGCGACTCGCCGCCCACGCCAGCCACCCGCCGCACAGCACCGCCAACGACCCCCGCGCCGC